>CAMBFN010000054.1 GCA_945865425.1 Comamonas sp. lk
ACCAGTTGCCATTGGCCGCGTGCCATGTCCTCGATCTTCCAGCGCGCCCGCACTTTGAGCGAACCGCGCCCGCTGCGGTAAGCGTCGGCAATATCGGCACTGCTGCTGATGATCTGGCCGCCGCCAGGGTAGTCCGGGCCGGGCACCAGCGCCAACAGTTCCTCGTCGCTGGTCTTGGGGTTCTTGATCAAGGCCACACAGGCATCGGCGACCTCGCGCAAATTGTGGCTGGGGATTTCGGTAGCCAGGCCCACCGCGATACCGCTAGCGCCATTGAGCAGCGCAAAAGGCAGGCGCGCGGGCAACTGGCTGGGCTCTTCGGTAGAGCCATCGTAATTAGGCACAAAGTCCACCGTGCCCTGGTCGATCTCATCGAGCAACAAGCTGGTGATCTTGGCCAGCCGCGCCTCGGTATAGCGCATCGCCGCTGCGCCATCGCCGTCGCGCGAGCCAAAATTACCCTGCCCGTCAATCAGTGGATAACGCTGAGAAAAGTCCTGTGCCATGCGCACCAGCGCGTCATACGCGGCCTGGTCGCCATGCGGATGAAACCGGCCCAGCACATCACCCACCACCCGTGCACTTTTAACGGGCTTAGCGCCCGTGTTGTTATTGGTGCCGCCAAAGCCCAGCCCCATGCGCGACATGGAATACAAAATGCGCCGCTGCACCGGCTTTTGTCCATCGCACACATCCGGCAGCGCACGGCCTTTGACAACCGACAAGGCATATTCCAAGTAAGCGCGCTGCGCATAGGTGGCCAGATTGGGCTGGTCGTCGCTTTCGGGCGTGGGGGATTGTGGGGAAGCATCGGGGGCGAAAATATCGGTCATTTTTTGCGATGGGTATTGGGTTTTGCGTTCAGGAGTTTCTGGGGGTGGAGGCTTGTATTGCTGGCCATGGGCAAGGCCGCCATCGCCCGGTCAAAGTCGCTATCCATCAGGTCCGCCACACGTACACCTTTTAAATTGAAAAATTCGAATTGCGCCTCAGTATGGACTAGGGCCATGTCGTGTGAGATTTTTCCAGCGTGGTTCAAAATGTCACGGTCGTTGATGCTAAAAAAACCGTGGAGTTTGGCGATCCAATCGTCCATGGTCATGACAACGCGGCGCAAGGTGATTTTTTGATAGAAGCGCCGCTCCGAGGAGCGAATGTCCTGAATGCGTGCCAGCAGCTCATCAAAGTAGTCGCTGCCTGCAGGTCCGGGGTTTTTCAGGCGTTCGTCATCCAGCAAAAAGCCCTTGCTCAAGTATTCGCGCAATTGCAGCGTGGCCCAGATGCGAAAGCGCGTGGCCACGGCACTTTTAACGCGGTAGCCCAGGCTGAGCACCGCATCGAGCTTGTAGTGACGGGTTTGGCGGGAGACTTGGCGACTGCCTTCTTGGCGAAACGACAAGAAATCCTTGTGACTTGCCTCGGGCTGCAACTCCCCCTCGTCATAAACGTTTTGCAGGTAAAGGCTGATGTTTTGCTGGATCGCCTGAAACAACTGCGCCACTTGCGGTTGCGTCAACCACAGAGTGTCGGCCTGCACCTGGGCTGCAATCTGGATGCGCCCGTCTACGGTTTGGTAGATCAGCAAGGGGGTGGGCTGGGTGCTCATGGTTGCGGCTTGGCAATGACGTGCGAATGCGTGCTCAAACAACGTTCTTGGAGTGGCTGCTCATAAATACTTCTGCAAAACCGCCTGCTTCAGCGCTGGGACAGCGGCAATGGTGGCTTGGGCTGCGGCAATGCGCATCAGTAATGACTGCTGACTTCAAACGTCGATTTCGACGCTGTCGCCGTGCAACTCCATCAACTCGCGCCGCGCCGCCGCCTCGCCTTTGCCCATGAGCTTGGTAATCAAGGACTCGGTCGCCGCAAAGTCAATCGCCCCCAAAGCCACTGGCAACAAACGCCGCGTGTCAGGATTGAGGGTGGTGTCCCACAGTTGCTCGGCATTCATCTCGCCCAGGCCTTTGAAGCGGCTGATACTCCAAGCGCCTTCACGCACGCCCTCTTTACGCAACTTGTCCAAAATCGCGCCCATTTCACCTTCGTCCAGCGCATAAGCTTTAGACGCCGGTTTTTTACCCCGCGCGGGTGCATCCACACGAAACAGCGGGGGCCGAGCCACATACACATGACCGGCCTCGATCAGCTTCGGGAAATGCCGAAAAAACAAGGTGAGCAGCAAGACCTGGATATGCGAGCCGTCCACATCCGCATCACTCAAGATGCACACCTTGCCATAGCGCAAACCGCTGAAATCGGGCGTGTCATCCGGACCATGGGGGTCCACACCAATGGCCACCGATATATCGTGAATCTCGGTGTTGGCAAACAAACGGTCGCGGTCCACTTCCCAGGTGTTGAGGACTTTGCCGCGCAGCGGCAGGATGGCCTGGTTTTCTTTGTCGCGCCCCATCTTGGCGCTGCCACCGGCCGAGTCGCCCTCGACCAGAAACACTTCGTTGTAGGCCAGGTCGCGGCTTTCGCAGTCGGTCAACTTGCCTGGTAACACCGCCACGCCCGAGCTCTTTCGCTTCTCCACTTTTTGTCCCGCGCGCTGGCGCGTCTGGGCAGCTTTGATGGCCAGTTCGGCCAGCTTTTTGCCGTAGTCCACATGCTGGTTGAGCCACAACTCCAGTGCCGGACGCACATAGCCCGAAACCAGTCTTACCGCGTCGCGCGAGTTCAGGCGCTCTTTAATCTGCCCCTGAAACTGCGGGTCCAGCACCTTGGCTGAGAGTACATAACTGGCGCGCGCAAACACATCTTCGGGCATGAGCTTGACGCCTTTGGGCAGCAAGGCGTGCATCTCTATAAAACTCTTTACCGCGTTAAACAGGCCGTCGCGCAAGCCGCTTTCATGGGTGCCACCGGCGCTGGTGGGGATCAGATTGACATAGCTCTCGCGAACCGGCTGGCCGTCTTCAGTAAAGGCCACGCACCAGGCGGCGCCCTCGCCTTCAGCAAAACTATCGTTATTGCCGTCGGCAAAGCCCTCGCCTTCGAATAGAGGGATCACCGGGTCGGCGCTGAGCGACTGCGTCAGGTAGTCGCGCAGCCCACCTTTGTAGAGCCAGGTCTGGGTTTCTTTGGTTTTTTCGTTGAACAGGGTGACCGTCACGCCAGGCATGAGCACCGCTTTGCTGCGCAGTAAGTGCGCCAAATCGCCCATAGGCAAGGCCGAGGATTCGAAATATTTGCCATCGGGCCAAACCCGCACCGAGGTGCCGGACTTGCGCTCGCCCTCGACAAGGGGCCGGATGCTGAGCTTTTGCGTGACATCGCCACCCTGGAAAACGAGGTGCGCGACTGCGCCTTCGCGGTAGGAAGTTGCCTCCAGGCGCTTGGCCAGGGCGTTGGTCACGCTCACCCCCACGCCATGCAAGCCGCCCGAAAAACTGTAGGCGCCGCCTTTGCCCTTATCGAACTTGCCACCCGCGTGCAAGCGGGTGAACACCAGTTCGATGACCGGCGCTTTTTCCTCGGGATGCATGCCAAAGGGAATGCCGCGTCCGTCGTCGTCAATCGTGACGGAGCCGTCGGTGTGCAAAATGACTTTAATTTTTTTGCCATGTCCGGCCAGGGCTTCGTCGGCCGCGTTGTCCAGCACTTCTTGGATGACGTGCAGCGGGTTGTCGGTGCGGGTGTACATACCCGGGCGCTGTTTGACGGGCTCCAGGCCCTTAAGGACGCGGATCGAGCCCTCGGAATAGGCATTGGCGGCGGACTTGGCTGAGGCTAAGGGGGTGGGGGCTTTGGCTGACATGGACGCAGATTGTAGTGCGAAAGGCCATATTTAACTGTATATAAATCCAGTTAATTATTTAATCCGCATGTCATCAGTGCATCCCTCTTCAACCTGGCGACACGGTCTTTGCGGATGCAAAGGCTATATTCCAGCTTATGCAAAACCCTTCAGCGCCGCAAGCCGCACTGCCCCTGTTGCAAGTCCTGGCCTGTGGCGCCGCCATCTTGGCTCTGGCCATGGGCATACGCCACGGCTTTGGCCTGTGGCTGCAACCGATGACGCAGGCCAACGACTGGACACGGCAAATTTACGGTCTGGCGATGGCGATTCAAAACCTCTCCTGGGGCTTGGCCGGTGTGTTTATTGGCATGGTGGCCGACCGGTTTGGCGCATTTCGGGTGCTGATTGCCGGAGGCCTGTTGTATGCCATGGGTTTAATCGGCATGGCGCATGCCAACACGCCCTGGCAATTGATGCTGACCACTGGCGCCGCAGTGGGTATCGCCCAGGCGGGGACGACGTATGCGGTGGTCTATGGCGTGATCGGGCGTAACGTACCGGCTGAGCGCCGCTCCTGGGCCATGGGCGTAGCCGCAGCGGCGGGCTCCTTCGGGCAATTTTTAATGGTGCCGATTGAAGGTGGCTTAATTGACAGCCTGGGTTGGCAAAACGCGCTGCTAGCGCTGGCAGGCTTGGCCTTGCTGGTGCTGCCACTAGCCCGGGGCCTGCGAGAGCCCAATTTTGCCGGTGGCGCTGCGCCAGCGCGCGAACAAAGCATTGTGCAAGCGCTGCTTGAGGCCTTCCGTTACCCCAGCTTCCAACTCTTGATGGCTGGGTATTTTGTATGTGGGTTTCAAGTGGTTTTCATTGGCGTACACATGCCAAGCTACCTCAAAGACCATGGCCTCAGCCCCCAGGTGGCCAGTTATGCCCTGGCCCTGGTCGGCCTGTTCAACGTGTTCGGAACCTATATATCGGGCGCCTTGGGCCAGCGCATGCCCAAGCGCTATATCCTCTCATTTATCTATTTCTCACGCGCCGTGGTGATCGCCGTGTTTATCAGTCTGCCGCTTTCGCCCACCAGCGTGTATGTCTTTAGCGCCATCATGGGCTTGTTGTGGCTTTCCACCGTACCGGCCACCAACGCCGCGATTGCCCAAATCTTCGGCGTGGCGCACTTATCTATGTTGGGTGGCTTTGTGTTTTTGAGCCACCAAATTGGCTCTTTCTTGGGGGTATGGCTGGGCGGCTATATGTATGACACCACGGGCAGTTATGACTTGGCCTGGTACCTGTCGATTGCCCTGGGTGTTTTTGCCGGCTTGGTGAACCTTCCAGTCAAAGAAGAGGCCATTGACCGCACCCCTGCGCTCAGTGCGGCCCATTGAAAATGGACGAACAGCCCACGGGCCCCCTCCACGCGAGTAGAACTCCCTTCAAACGCGTGCTGCTGATGCTGGCGCTGACGATGGGACTGGGCTGGGTTTTTTATTTATACAGTAACCCGCAACTGGTCATCATGCTCACCGATCAGTTGTGGGCTTGTTTCTAGCCCGTACCGCATGCCGCTCCTGAAAGTTTGCACCCTATGAATAAGGCCCTACCCGGCAACTTGCAAGTCGTCGTCATTACCGGCGCGTCCGACGGCATTGGCGCGGAAATGGCACGCCAGTTGGCGCAGCACCATGGTTCCGCGCTGGGCTTGGTGTTAGCTGCCCGTTCGCTAACGGGTCTGGAAAATACGGCAGCCGATTGCCGCGAACTAGGCGCCTACTGCTTGGTCGTGCCGACGGATGTGGCCCAAGAAGACCAGTGCCGAGCGATGATCGCGCAGGCCGCGGCCTATTTTGGACATATCGACACGCTGGTGAATAACGCAGGGGTTTCGGCACAAGCCTTGCTCGCCGAGGTACAAGCGGAAGATTTGCATTGGTACCAAAGCCTGATGCAAATTAATTTATGGGGCAGCGTGTGGTGTACCCATGCGGCGCTGCCCTACCTGCAAGCGCGCAAAGGCCGCATCGTGGCGGTGTCCTCTTTGGCTGGGCTGATCGGGGTGCCGGGGCGCACGGCCTACAGCGCCACCAAATTTGCCATGACCGGTTTTTTTGAGGCCTTGCGTGCGGAACTGGTGCACGCGGGGGTAAGCGTGACGATTGCGTTTCCCGGCGTGGTGCTGACCCAAATCCGCCACCACGGCCTCAACGCCAAGGGCCAGACGGCGGGCAGCAGCGGCCTGCGTGAGGACAATGGCATGGGCGTGGCCCAGTGCGCGCGCTTCATCATCTCGGGCATGCAGGCGCGCCAGCGCGAGGTGGTCATGACCACCGCCGGGAAATTCGGGCGCTTTATTAAGTTGATTGCACCTGGGATCGTCGAGCGCATGGCGATGAATGCGCTCAAAGACGAGGTTAAGCCGCAATGAATCCTCACCATGGGGAGCCCTTGGCGGCGCCCTCGCCCTGGATGGTGCGTTGGTCGCACTTGCTAGCGCCGCGCTCGCGCGTACTCGATGTGGCCTGCGGCAGCGGCCGGCATTTGCAATTTATGCAAAGCCTAGGCCACCAGGGCACTGGCGTGGATCTGGATATTGGCGCAGCCCAGTCTTTGGCGCCGCACAGCGAGTTGATTCAGGCCGACCTGGAAAACCAGCCCTGGCCCCTGCAAAACGGCCAAGGCCACCGGCTGTTTGACGCGGTGCTGGTCTGCAATTATCTTTGGCGGCCCTTGTGGCCCAGCTTGCTCGCCAGTCTGGCGCCCGGCGGCGTACTTCTTTACGAAACCTTTGCATTCGGCCAAGAAAAGTGGGGCAGACCGCGCAATCCCGACTTCTTGTTGCAGCCCGGGGAGTTGTTAGACCGCTGCCAGGCCTTGCAAATCGTGGCCTACGAGTGCGGCCTGGAACCAGACCTGCCACGCGTGGTGCAGCGAATTGCCGCTGTGCAAAGCGGAGAAAGTAACTTTGCGGCTTGGCCTTCACCGCTAAAATGATACGGATCTCTCACGCCGTGCACGCGGCCTTTTAATTGAAGCGTCCCATGCCATCGAATTTTTCACCGATCCGCGGCAGCATTGTTGCCTTGATTACACCCATGCTGGACGCTGGCGCTGTGGACTACGCCGCATTACGACGCCTCATCGACTGGCACATCCAAGAAGGCACAGACTGTATTTGTGTCGTCGGAACGACCGGTGAGTCGCCCACGGTCACAGTACAAGAACATTGCGAGATCATCCGGGTGTCGGTGCAGCAAGCGGCGGGCCGCGTGCCCATCATGGCTGGTTGCGGCGCCAACTCCACCAAAGAGGCCATCGCGTTGGCCGAGTTTGCCAAATCGGTAGGTGCCAATTGCCAATTGCAAGTCGTGCCCTACTACAACCGGCCGACGCAAGAAGGCTTGTTCCAGCACTTCAGCGCCATTGCCAGCGCGGTGGACTTGCCTGTAGTGCTCTACAACGTGCCGGGACGAACCGTGGCCGATATGGCGCACGACACGGTGTTGCGGCTAGCCAAAGTGCCGGGCATCGTGGGCATTAAAGAAGCCACCGGCAATATCGAGCGGGCCCAGTGGCTGATTAAAGAAGCGCCCGAGGGCTTTGCGATTTATTCCGGCGACGACCCGACTGCCGTCGCCCTGATGCTGTGCGGCGGCCACGGTAATGTCAGCGTGACCGCCAATATCGCGCCGCGCTTGATGCACGAATTGTGCGTGGCGGCGCTGGCCGGCAATCCGCGCGCGGCCATGGACATCCAAAACCGCCTGCTGCCGCTGCACAAAGGCTTGTTTGTAGAAGCCAACCCCATACCGGTCAAATGGGCTGCCGCACGCATGGGCCTGTGCAGCCCCGCCATTCGTTTGCCACTGACCGAGCTCAGTGAGCCCCTACGCCCGGCTTTGGACAATTTACTGCAATCGACCGGCCTTATTTGATAACCGCAACCAAAGGTTTATTTGTGAAATCCACCTTCCCCCTCGCGCTACTTGCCGCAGCCATCAGTCTGAGCGGCTGTTCCATTTTGGAAGGCAACAAAGTGGATTACAAATCCACCGCCAAGCCGGTTGCGCTTGAAGTGCCGCCTGATTTATCCCAGTTGAAAACTGAAAGTCGATACACCGTATTGAACGGCGCGGTATCGGCCCTCCAGGCGAAGTCTGCTGCTACCGCTGGACAGCCTGACGCAAAGGCAATGGCATCGATCGCGCCCTTAGAAATCGCAGACGCGCGAATCGAACGAATGGGCGATAAACGGTGGATCGTCATAAAGCGCACTCCCGAGGCCTTGTGGCAACCCATAAAGGGTTTTTGGCAGGAAAGCGGTTTTCCACTTGCCACGGAGCAATCGGAAATCGGAATTATGGAGACCGAGTGGGTGGAAAATAGAGCCAAAATTCCACAGGATTTCCTGCGAAGCGCTATCTCGAAAGTCTTTGACAACCTGTACTCCAGCCCGGAACAATACAAGTTTCGTACGCGGTTGGAGCGCAATATCAACGGGGAAACAGAGATATTTGTGAGTCAACGTAGCCGGGTTGAGACCTACACATCAGACCTCAAGGACCGGACGGTTTGGCAATCCGGGCCGGTTGACCCCGAAGTTGAGGCCGAATTTATCAACAAGTTGCTTCGCAAGTTGGGCGCTGTTAGCAACCAGTCTGCCGGGTCAACGGGCTCCAGTGCCCTCCAACCCAAGGTTACCCTCAGCGCAACATCAAGCGCTCTCGACCTTTCCGAAGGTTTTGATAGCGCCTGGCGTCGTGTTGGCCTGACCCTGGACCGATCTGGCTTTACCGTGGAAGACCGCGATCGCAGTAAAGGTCTGTATTTCGTGCGCTACGCCCATAAAGCCCCAGATGCTGAAGCCGGGTTCATGCAGAAAATCATGAGTTTCAAATGGGGCAGCGACAGCAAAGATGTATCCGCGCTGAAGTACCAAATCGAAGTCAAATCGGCGGGAACGCAGAGCACGGTCAAAGTACTTGATAGCAAGGGCCAAGCTGATACTACGGATGCGGGACGCGCCATTTTGAAGTTACTGGCTAACGATCTGAAATAAAAGTACCGTGTTGGCCCGTTAGAGGGCCAGACCAAACAGTAGGCGAAAAAAAACCACCTTACGGTGGTTTTTTTTCGTCCAAGTAGAAATTACTTGGAAGCTTCCGAAGCGGGTGCAGCAGGTGCAGCAGCAGATGCGTCAGCAGCGGGTGCAGCAGCTGGTGCGGGCGCAGCAGCAGGAGCAGCTTCTTCTTTTTTACCGCAAGCGGCCAAAGCAGCTGCAGCAATAACGGCAGCCAAAACGAGTGATTTGTTCATGATGTGAAAGTAAATGAGTTAACGAAACAATTTCCGGAAATTGCTCAGGCGGCGTACCACCCAAACCCCGACAAAAAGCATTCGATCTCTTTTCGCCAGAGAAAATAATTATACAAGATTAGATTCGGGTAAACCCTTTGGGTTTAAAAGGGTGCACCACAAAAGTGCCGATTTAAGTTCGTGTTTACTACGCTAACTTTATTGTTGTGCCCTATTTGAGTTCCTGCAGCCAGCCGCTGACCAGCCATTGGACGAGCAGCTGTGCAGCGCCCGGACTCAGGCGGGCGCAATCCCGACTATCCAAAAAATGACGGTCTGCCAATCGGCGCACCAATTGCGCATCCCGACCGGAGGCCTCAAAGCTCTCACCGTTGATAAAGAGGTGCCGCGCGTCATACAGCATGCGCGTGCCCCGGTCTAAGCACACACCGTGTTGCAAGCTGCAAGCAGATTCCTGCGGCTGAAACCAGACCGCCGCTGCAGGCTCGCTCAGATGCTCACCCAAAGTGCGCGTCAGCATATCTGGGTCGCGTAAAGCCTTGTTAAGCGCATCTTGCGCGAACGCCTGAAGCTCAAGGGGAATTTGTGCCGGGCAGTCGCTCGCCGGTTGGCCGGGGTCGCGGTAGCGCTTGGGCGGGATAGATTCAGCGAGTTGTTCGGCCATACCCTGCAATAGGGATTGCGCCAATTGCACTTGGTCAGGCGCACGAAAGCCGATGGAATACGTCATGCATTCCCCTTGGGCAACACCGTCGTGCGCGTAACGCGGTGGCAAGTAGAGCATGTCGCCGGGCTCGAGTACAAACTCCTGCTCAGGCTGGAAATCAGCCAGAATTTTTAGCGGCATGCCTTCTTGCAGCATCAAATCTTTCTGGCGGCCAATACGCCAGCGCCTTTGCCCTTGAGCTTGCAATAAGAAAACATCGTAACTATCGAAATGCGGCCCCACGCCACCGCCATCGCTGGCGTAACTGAGCATGACATCGTCCAGGCGCGCATCCGGAACAAAGCGAAACTGCTCTCGCAGCGCCTGCACGCGCGCATCGAGCAAGTCCACGCTTTGAACCAATAGCGTCCAGCCCGGCTGCTTCAATGGGGGCAGGCCGCGCCGCGTAAATGGCCCGTGGCGCAAGCGCCAAGGCTGCTTGGCCGAAGCTGCTTGCTGGATTACCAGGCGCGACTGCACGTCGTCGCGACCCGCAAGATCGAACAGCGCGCCGCGCGAAAGAAAAGACTGTATGTCCGTTACCGCCTGGCGGATGAGTAAGGGCTTTTTATGCCAATAGCGCTTCATAAACTGCGCTGGGGAAAGTCCGCCTAATAACGGTAGTGGCTGATCAACTTGCATAAGTGGGTCCTAGCTAGAGTGCGGAAAAATAGAAACTGCGACAATTGTCCGATGGAAATCACATCACACTGCGTCGTCGCGTTGACTTGGGTTGTAAGCGACACCTTAGGCGAGGAATTAGACGTTTTAGACGAGCCGGTCGAGTTTCTGGTCGGTGGCAAAGACTTGCTGCCCGCCATTGAAGAAGCACTGCAAGGCCACGAAGCCGGTGCCGCCGTGCAATTGCAAATCGAACCAGAGCAGGCCTTTGGTGACTTTAACGAGCAACTGCTCTTCCTGGAGCCCAGACACCTGTTCCCGGCGGAACTGGAGGTCGGACTAAGCATCGAAGGTTCAGCCTTACCTGACGGTTGCAACCCAGAGGCGCCGCGCGAGGCACTGTACACAGTCACTGACATTTATCCCGAACACGTGGTCTTAGACGCCAACCACCCACTGGCAGGCATCGCCATACGCTTGCGCATGCGGGTCGAATCGGTGCGCCAAGCTAGCCAGGAAGAACTCCAGCGCGGGTCCACCGGCAGCGGTTTTTTCCGCATTGAGGCAATAGTCGATCCCGGATTCGAGCAGCGCACCTTGCACTAAGCGGGGTCAGGGCGGGTCAAGGCCCTTGGCTGAGCTCGTTTTTTGGCGGGCTATTTTTTGCCGGTCGAGCCGTAGCCGCTCTCGCCACGCTCGGATTCGGGGAAGGCCTCAACGATATTAAATTGCGCCTGCACCACCGGCACGATGACCAGCTGGGCAATGCGCTCCATAGGCTCGATGACAAAGGGCATGCTGCTGCGGTTCCAGGCACTGACCATCAACTGGCCCTGGTAATCGCTGTCGATCAAGCCCACTAAATTGCCCAGCACGATGCCGTGCTTATGGCCCAGCCCCGAGCGCGGCAGGATCAGGGCCGCATAGGCCGGGTCTTTTAAATACATGGCCATGCCGGTAGGCACCAGTTGCCAGGCATTGGCCTGCAGCATCAAAGGCGCATCCAGGCAGGCGCGCAAGTCCAGGCCGGCGCTGCCCGGTGTTGCGTAGGCGGGGAACTGTTCTGTCAGGCGCGGGTCCAGAATTTTGACGTCGATGTGCATAGCAAAGAAAGTAAAAAGTAGAAAAAGGAAGTGCTTAAAGCATCAAGCTGTCCCACGCGCGGGCAAGCGCTTGGCAATCTCCGCAACCAGCATGCGCGCCAGCGCCAGCTTGGAATTACGCGGCATTTCCAGCGTCCCCTGGGCATCGATCAAAAGCAAGGCATTGTCGTCCTGACCGAAGGTGGCCGGGCCGATATTGCCCACTAACAAAGGCACGCCTTTACGCAGCCGCTTGGCCGTGGCCTGGGCCTCCAAATCCTGGCTTTCAGCCGCAAAACCCACGCAATACAAAGCGCCACTGCGGGCGCGTTCGGACGCGGCGATGGCTGAAAGAATGTCCGGGTTTTCCACAAAGGCCAGGCTGGGAACCTGGCCGTCGCCTTGTTTTTTGATTTTTTGCGTCTGCGCGCTGGTCGGCCGCCAGTCGGCCACGGCGGCCGTAGCGATAAACACATCGGCGTGCTCGGCCTGTGCGCGGCAGGCTGCGTCCATGTCCTGGGCAGAGCGGACGTTGATGCGCTGCACACCGCGCGGTCCGTCCAGATCGACTGGCCCAGCCACCAGGGTGACTTGCGCACCCGCGTCTCGTGCTGCGCGGGCCAGGGCAAAACCCATTTTCCCGCTGGATAAATTGGTGATGCCCCGCACCGGGTCTATGGCTTCAAATGTGGGACCAGCAGAAATCAAGACGCGCCGCCCTAGCAAAACTTTGGGCTGAAAGTACGCGACCAGGTCTTCGAACAATTCCTCTGGTTCGAGCATGCGCCCGTCACCGATTTCGCCGCACGCCTGGTCGCCCTCGCCAACGCCCAGGACCAGCGCGCCGTCGGCGCGCAACTGCGCCACATTGCGCTGGGTGGCCGGGTGCGCCCACATCTCGCGGTTCATGGCTGGGGCTAGTAGCAAAGGTACGCGCTCAACAGGGCGCGCCAGGCACATCAGACTGAGCAAATCGTCAGCGCGGCCATGCAAAAGTTTGGCCATGAAATCGGCGCTGCACGGCGCCACAAGCATCGCGTCGGTCTCACGGCTGAGGTTGATGTGCGCCATATTATTGGGTTCGCGCGGGTCCCACTGGGATACATAGACCGCGCGGTTACTTAGGGCCTGCATGGTCACCGGCGTTATGAACTGGGCAGCGGCCTCGGTCATGACGACCTGCACCTGTGCGCCCTCTTTGACCAGCAGGCGGCACAAATAAGCTGCCTTGTAACAGGCAACCCCGCCGGTCAGGCCCAAAACAATGTGTTTACCATTTAAATCCATGCGCTTTCGCCCCTTTGTGCACCGCCACGATAGCGGCAGCAGTGTCAAAGCGCAATGTAGCAGACACCTATAATCGCGCCTTACCAGCTACCCGAACCCCTGGGTTCGCCCTCTGACATGACCAAATTTGTCTTCGTCACCGGCGGTGTGGTGTCTTCCCTAGGCAAGGGAATTGCATCGGCCTCCCTCGCCGCGCTTCTTGAGTCGCGGGGCCTGACAGTCACCCTCATCAAGCTGGACCCCTACCTCAATGTAGACCCGGGCACGATGTCGCCACTACAACATGGCGAGGTTTTTGTGACCGAGGACGGCGCTGAAACCGACCTGGATCTGGGTCACTATGAGCGTTTTGTGGAAACGCGCATGCGCAAGTCCAACAACTTCACCACCGGGCAAATCTACAAAAGCGTACTCGACAAAGAACGCCGTGGCGACTACCTTGGCAAGACGGTGCAGGTGATTCCGCATGTGACCAATGAAATCCAAGAGTTCGTCAAACGCGGCGCCCGCCTGGGTGAGTCTGATGCGGTGGACGTGGCGATTGTGGAAATCGGCGGCACAGTAGGTGATATCGAATCACTGCCATTTCTGGAAGCCGTGCGCCAAATGAGTTTGCAAATGGGCCCCAACCATAGCGCTTTTGTGCATTTGAGCTATGTGCCCTGGATTGCTGCTGCCGGCGAGCTCAAAACCAAACCCACCCAGCACACCGCTAAACAGTTGCGCGAAATCGGTATCCAGGCCGACGCGCTGGTATGCCGGGCAGACCGGCCCATTCCTGACGAAGAGCGCCAGAAAATTTCGCTGTTCTCCAACGTGCCGGTGTGGGGGGTGATCTCCATGTGGGACGTGGATACGATTTACAAAGTGCCACGCATGCTGCACGAACAAGGCCTGGACGGCCTGATTTGCGACAAGCTACGCCTGAACACGCCACCGGCCAAGCTCCAGCGCTGGGATGATTTGGTGTATGAAACCGAGCACCCCGAAGGCGAAGTGGCCATCGGCATGGTCGGTAAATACGTGGACCTTTCTGACAGCTACAAGTCGCTCAATGAAGCGCTGCGCCATGCTGGTATGAAGAACCATGTGAAGGTAAAAATTCATTACATCGATTCGGAAACAATTAGCGCGGACACCCTGCCCCAACTGGCCAAATTTGACGCTGTGCTCGTGCCCGGCGGCTTTGGTAAGCGCGGCATCGAGGGCAAGATCAGCGCAGCGCGCTTTGCCCGCGAAAACAAAGTGCCGTACCTGGGTATCTGCCTGGGCATGCAGGTGGCGACTATCGAATTTGCACGCCATGTGGCCGGACTCACAGACGCCAACAGCACCGAGTTCGACCCGGACAGCCCCAACCCGGTGATTGCGCTTATCACCGAATGGAAGGACAAAGACGGAACCATCCAAACCCGCGACCACAATTCCGACAT
>CAMBFN010000055.1 GCA_945865425.1 Comamonas sp. lk
TCGGGTTGTTGAAAAGGTGCGCCTATGCGCTTGAGTTCACGGCCCATGCCGCCATCGAGAATTGTGACCATGTGACCCATCTATTAAAGCTCGTCTTGCATCCAGTACCACTTGTACAGAAAGTGCTGGCCCAAACGCCGAAACGGCGCCAGAGCCTCGGAGCGGAACAACTTGAAGAAATTCGGATATTCCAGGGGCGAACTGTATATCGGAAGTTGGAACACTGCCTGCCCTTGGTCCTTGCCCGCCACGCGCTGCGCAATGCGCTTGCCCGCCCAGGTGGAAAACGACACGCCGTTACCGCCATAGCCTAGCGCATGCCACACCGTTTGCGTCGGGTCCGGGCGCGTCAGGCGCGGCATCATGTCGTGGCTCACGTCCACCCAACCCCACCAGGAGTAATCAATTTGGATACCCGCCAAGGGTGGAAATTTGCGCGCGATGGCGTCGGTGAGCAGCTTCAGGTGGATAGGGCGCTCGGCATCGGCGCCGCTGATCGCGCTGCGGCTGCCCAGTTGCAGCCGGTTGTCGGGCAACAGGCGGTAGTAAAAACGCAGCGTGCGCGTGTCGGTCAAAAAAGTTTGCGATTTGAAATTCGTGGCTTTGAGTTCCGCATCCGTCAATGGCCGTGTGACCACCGAGTTGGACAAAATCGGCAGCAGCTTGTTTTTCAAAATCGGTGTCATGCGCTGGCCGGTATAGCCGCCGGTGCAGACCACCACGCGCTTGGCGCGCACCACGCCGGCGGGGGTTTGCAAATGGTGCACGCCGTTGATGGTTTGCCAGCCTTGCACCGGGCTGGCGGTATGCACTTTAGCGCCTAACGCGCGGGCTTTTTGCATCAGGCCGAAGGTAAATTTCAGGGGGTGTACGCCCACGCCTTCGGGTTCCCACATGGCGGCGTGCGCATCGCGCTCGTCGCAATAGTTTTCGTGCAACTCTTGCGCGCTCATCATGCGCGTGTTGTAGCCAAAGATGTCGCGGCGCACCCGCGTTTGCTCTTGCAAATACGCCACTTTGGACGCGCGATGCGCCACATATAAATGCCCGCCGTCAAAGGCGTTGCAATCGATCTCTTGCGTCAGCGCACGAAAGTTCTCAAAGCTGGTGCGGATTTCGGTGTCCAGCTTTTTAGCCGTATCCAAGCCCCAGCGTTCAATCCATTGCGAGCGCGTGAGGCGCCCGCTGGCGTTCTGGCCCTGGCCGCCGCTGCGGCTGGAACAGCCCCAAGCCGTCTGGTTGGCCTCCAGCACCACCGCGCCAATGCCATGGTCTTGCGCCAAATACAGCGCGGTGGACATACCGGTAGAGCCACCGCCGATAACCACCACATCCACATCCATATCGCGCAGCACCGGGCCGTCGTCCGGCGGCGGGGTACCGGCGCTGGCCACCCAGTAGGTGGGTGCGTAGTCGCGGCCGGCGCCTGGAGTGGGCATGACCAGCGGGTCGTACTGCGGGTCGTAACGCGTGTCTTTGGGGCGACTGGGAGGCGTGGCCGTATGGCCATGGAAATGCTGCGCGGTGCTCATGGCGGGGTGCTCGGTAGGTCAGGCGGCGGGGGGCAAATTGGGGCGGGCTTTGCGGAATACGTTTTTCACGGCGATCTTGCCGTTTTTGAAAGTGAAGATATCCACGCCATCGGTCTCGACGCGGCTGCCGTCGGCGGCGGTGCCGGTGTAAGTCCATTGCGACACGCCAAAGTCGCCATGCACAAAATGCACGCCATTGCGCCACTGTGCGTCCGCCAGCGTGGCCCAGCCCAGTGCAAAGGCTTTGCGTACCGCTTCGGGGCCCACATGGCGGGCGCCGCAGGCATCGGGGCCACCAGCGGTCATAAACACGCAGTCCTCGCTCATAAAACGCATCAGGCCATCGAGGTCATGGCGGTTCCAGGCCTCGCTAAAGGCTTCCAGGGTCGCGGTGGTAACAGGCGGGTGGCTCACGGACGTTCTCCAGAGATTTAGTTGGCACAAATTTGAGCTGAGGATAGAGTTCCTACCCGCCTGGCGCTAGAGCCAGATGCGCTTATCGGCCAAGCCAGCCCGATGTTGGCGCCGTTTTTAATTGCCATGCACTGCGGGCGGGCCCGCTGGCCCCGCGTGGCTCCTTCTTTATACTGGCTGGCACTATGACCCAGCGCCACCGCACCAAAGACGCCCAATGGGAAAGCCTGTTTGCGCTGCCCGATAAACCGGCGCTGCCCTTGCAGCAGCGCTTGCGCTTGTCGGTGGTGCAGGCGATTTTGGATGGCCGTTTGCCCGCCGGTGCTTTGCTGCCCTCCTCGCGCGAACTGGCCCAGGTGCTGGGCCTGAGCCGCAATACGGTTACCGCCGCCTATGCGCACTTGATGGACGATGGTTTCATCGAATCGCGTCCGCGCAGCGGCGTATTTGTGACTGACAACGCGCAGGCGGCGGCCAGCAAACCGCTGGCCCTGGGCACAGGGCGCGGCGCTGAAGCCGCCCAGGCAAAAGCCGACGCACTGGCTGGCGCGGCACAACCCGATTGGAGCCGCCGCGTGCTGCGCTCTTTGTCCGACCAGCGTACCCTGGCCAAGCCCGACCAGTGGCGCCGCTATGCCTATCCATTTGTGTACGGCACTTACGACCCGCAGCTGTTTCCGTCCGAGGCTTTTCGCGAGTGCTGCGTCCACAGCCTGGCGCGCGCACATTTACCGCACTGGACGCCAGACTTTGAGCTGAGCGATGTGCCCGAACTGGTCGAGCAAATCCGTTTGCGCCTGTTGCCCAAGCGCGGCGTGTTTGCCCTGCCAGAAGAAATTTTGATCACCGTGGGCGCGCAGCATGCTTATTACCTGCTGGCCGAAGCCTTGTTCGACGAAAACCAGCGCGTCGGGCTGGAAGAGCCCGGCCACCCGCATGCACGCAATAGCTTTGCGCCGCGCCATCCGCAATGCCTGCCGCTGTCCGTGGATGCCCAAGGCCTAAAAGTGGACCGCTTGCCAGCCCTGGACTATGTATTTGTCACACCTTCGCACCAAAGCCCCACCACCGGCACGCTCAGCATGGAGAGGCGCCGACTTCTTTTGCAAAAAGCGCAGGACAAAGATTTTGTGGTGATTGAAGACGATTACGAGGCCGAAAATTTGTACGAAGGCGAGCCTATGCCCGCGCTCAAAAGCCTGGACAAAGTGGGCCGTGTGATTTACGTGGGCTCGGTCTCCAAAAGCCTGTCGCCCTCTTTGCGCCTGGGCTATATCGTGGCGCCACGCGCCCTGATTGCCGAATTGCGTGGCCTGCGCCACGCCATGGTGCGCCACCCCAGCGCGTTTTTGCAGCATACCTTTGCATTGTTTTTATCGCTGGGCCACCACGATGCCCATGCCCGCCGCGTTAACCAGGCCATGCAAGAGCGCATGTCGATGGTGGCGCGCGCCTTGCAACAGTATTTGCCGGACTTTCAGTTCACGCTGCCATCGGGCGGTGCATCGGTATGGGTGCGCGCGCCGGCTTGGGCGGACTCGTCCGAGTTGGCGCTGATTGCGCGCAAGCACGGCGTGCTGATAGAAGCGGGCGATGTGTTCTTTATGCACCCGCCCTATCCTTGCCCGTATTTCCGCTTGCGCCTGTCGTCCATCGCTGCCGAGCAAATTGCGCCCGGCATCAAAGCACTGGGCGCCGCTGTCGATGAACTGGCGATTGCGCGTGGTGCCCCTAAGCGGGTGGTGTTGCGGGTGGCGTGACCGGTTAGCGACATCCGTGCTTTGTTATCGAAAAAAATGCTTCTTCAACTTGCGCAATGGCTTGCTGCGCCGCCCCCACGTTCAGCGGAGTATTGACGATGCGATTTGCTGTTTGGTGTGTCGCCGCGTTGCTCATGGTGTTCCATACGGGTGCATCTGCAAGTAGCCTGGCCGAGAAGCTGCTCACATCGCAATATGTGTTGTTGATGCGTCATGCCCTGGCCCCTGGCGTAGGCGATCCGCAGGGATATTCTTTAGACCGTTGCGAGACGCAGCGCAACCTTGACGAGCAAGGCAAGCAACAGGCTGTGCGTGCCGGGCAGTGGCTGCGTAAACAAGGTATCCAAAGTGCTACGGTGTTGAGTAGCGTTTGGTGCCGCTGCCAGCAAACCGCGGACCGACTCGGCTACGGCCCTGTCACCATAGAGCCCAGCCTGGCGTCTTTTTTCGATACGCCGGATCGCGCCCAAACACAAAACCAGGCGATGCAGCGCGTGTTGGCGAACATGCTTTCACAGCCCAATCGCAAGCCATTGATACTGGTAACCCACCACGTCAATATCTTGCAGTACGTGGGAGAAAACATTGGCTCTGGTGATATGGTGCTCGCGCGCGTCGGCCCGCAAGGACAGATGTTGGAATATTCGCGCATCCCCAGTCCCTAGGGGATACCCGTGTTAGCTGGCGCAACTTAATTTCGAGTGGCCTTATACGCATCCAAAGGGACCCATGCATTCCATAAAGATTTCTACTGCCACCAAGGCTGATGTGGCGGCAATAGCCCATTTGTTTGACGCCTACCGACAGTTCTATCAATACCCGCCGGACTTGGCGTTGGCTAATCGCTATATCGAAGAGCGTATCGAAAATACAGAGTCGGTGATTTTGCTGGCGCAAGATGCAAAGGGAGAAGCGCTTGGCTTTTGCCAGCTCTACCCTACGTTTTGTTCGCTGGAGGCTAAGCCGATTTTTACCTTGTATGACCTCTATGTCGCGCCGGTGGCCAGGGGCGCGGGCATTGGCAATCTGCTGCTGTTAGCCGCCGAGCAAAACGCCCGCGCACACGGCATGTGCCGCATGGATCTGACTACCGCCAAAACCAATCTTCCAGCACAGGCAGCCTACGAAGCGTTGGGCTGGGTGCGCGATGAGGTGTATTTCACCTACAGCAAAGCGGTGACGATGTCCGACTAATGCCTGCCAGGGGCTTGGGTGCGCTGCAAATTCCTAGGCCTAGCGCAGGCCCATTTGGATGTGGAGTGCGCCAGACCATCAAACCCGATACAGTGCTTTAACGTTTTAGCTTTAACAACAGGAATTACCGCTATGCCCATCTTTCGCCACATGCTTGCCGCAAGTCTGTTTGTCAGTACCTTCGCCTTTGCTGCAGACAACAGCCCACCCAGCCCTAAAGACACCGAACTGGAAAAAGCCAAAACGGCCATTACCCGTAAAGACTGGGCTGCCGCCCAAGCCGTGTTAGAGCCTTACACGCTTACCAACCCGCGCAGCGCTGACGGCTTTAACTTGCTGGGCTACAGCTTACGTAACCAGAAAAAATACGACGACTCGCTGGTCGCCTATAAGCAAGCGCTCTCCCTGGACCCCAAGCATCGGGGCGCACACGAGTACATCGGCATGGCCTACATCCAAATGGGGCAGTTAGACAAAGCTAAAGAGCACCTTGCCAGTCTGGACAAAATCTGTCCCTTTTCGTGCGAGGAATACCGGGACTTGAAGAAAGCGATTGCGGAAGTGAAATGAGCGCGCAGTGCTCACAGCTTTTGTTTGAATTGCAGGATATTGCCTTCCGGGTCGCAGCCGTCCAGCACTTTGTGACCCCGAATCGTCCAGGCCATTTCCTCTGGCTTGAGCCATCCACCGGTTGCTACTACGGCCAGCCGCAACGCCTGTAAGTCCGGCACCACAAAGCTGGGCTTTATTGCGCTGTCCTCCCGCAGTACCGGCGGCTTTGCGATAGGGATATCGCGCGCGATTTTGGCTGGGATGGCATGCACGACCACTTCATAGCCATGGCCACGCAGCAGCTGGTGGCTGCGTGCACTTTCCAGTACTTCCAGGCCCAGAGTGCGGACGTAAAAAGTACTTAACTTTTTTACGCTCTTGGCAAACACGACCAGGCCGGCCTGCCCGGACTGCGACGTGGATTTAGCCATCGCGCACGCCACTGCCTTTAAGCACCGTCACCTCGATCTCAATTTTCATACGTGGGTCAAGCAGGCCAGCGCTCACCATCGTCGCTGCTGGGCGGGCGCGACCCAGGTACTGGCGCAGTACCGGCCAGCAGGCTTCAAAGTCGGTGGCATGGGGCAGGATGTAATTGACGCGCACGACCTCGTCTAAAGTGGCGCCGGCTTGGGCTAGGGCGGAGGCGATATTCTTGAAGCATTGCGCCGTCTGTTCGGCCACGTCCTCGGAGATTTCCATTCTGGCGTAGTCAAAGCCCGTAGTGCCGGATACAAAAATCCAGTCGCCGGCCACTACGGCACGGGAGTAGCCAATGTCGGACTCAAAGCGCGAGCCGGAGCTGATGTGTTGTCTTTGCATTGTCGAAAAAAAGAAACGCTACTGGCACTATGCACAGCGGCGTTTCAATGTAGCGCTGTGGGCTTAGCGCGTCAAGCTTTGCGCGCTTTGATGCTATCGGCCAACACACACAAAATTTCAAACATCATGGTTGCCCCGACCAGCGCGGTATTGCCGCTGGCATCGAACGGAGGCGATACCTCGACCACGTCCCCGCCTACCAAATTGAGGCCACGCAGGCCGCGCACCAAATGCTGGGCTTCCAAGGTGGTCATGCCGCCGATTTCGGGGGTGCCGGTGCCTGGGGCATAGACAGGGTCGAGCGCGTCCACGTCAAAGCTGACGTAGGTGGCGCCCGTGCCCACCACCCGGCGGGCTTCGGCGATGGTGGCTTCTACCCCCAGCGCGTTGAACTCGTCGATGTCGATCACGCGGATGCCTTGCTCCTGACCCCAGGTGTCTTCGGCATCGCTATAAAGCGCGCCACGGATGCCGATTTGCACTGTGCGCTTGGGATCGAGCAGGCCTTCCTCGACGGCGCGCCGAAACGGTGTGCCGTGGGTGTATTTGAAGCCGCCGAAGTAGCCGTCCCAGGTGTCGGTGTGCGCGTCAAAGTGGACCATGCCCAAGGGGCCGGTGTGCTTGACGATGGCGCGCATCACTGGCAGCGAGACCAAATGGTCGCCGCCAACAGACAAGGGCGCAATGCCCGCGCTGCACACCCCGGCGAAAAAGTTTTCGATGCGCGCCAGGGAGTCCATGAGGTCCACTGGGTTGACCGGCGTATCGCCCAGGTCGGCGCAATTGCACAGGCTAAAGGGAGCGATGCCGCTGGCGCGGTTGACGTTGCGGATCATGGTGGAGATATCACGTACCTGGCGCGGGCCGTGGCGCGCACCGGGACGGTTGGTGGTGCCACCGTCCCAGGGGATGCCGACTAGGCCGATTTCTACATCGGCAAACTCTGCGTCGGTTTTTTGCACATAAGGCAGGCGCATCAGTGTGGCCAGCCCGGCAAAGCGCGGCATCACCGAGCCAGTGATGGGTTTGAAAAATTCGCGTGGCGTGCTCACATCTTGCCCCTCCAAGGTACAACTTTGTTTTCGACCCAGCGCATCAGCAAATCAAACGCAAACGCCACGGAGCCGATAACGATGATACCCATCACGACAATATCGGTACGCAAAAAGTTGGACGCGTTGAGCACCATTTGGCCTAGGCCCACATTGGCCGCGACCATTTCGGCGGCCACCAGCGTACTCCAGCCAAAGCCAATGGAGATGCGCATGCCCACCAAAATTTCTGGCATGGCCGCGGGCAGCACCACGTGCCAGATCACCTGGCGGTAACTCGCTCCCATGGAATAGGCGGCGTTCATTTGCTCTTGCGACGCACTGCGCATGCCCGAGCGCGCGGCCATGGCCAGTGGCGCAAAGCAGCTAAGGTAAATCAGCAGCACCTTGGGAAACTCGTCGATGCCAAACCAGATGATGATCAGCGGCAAATACGCCAGCGGCGGCAGCGGGCGCAGCAGCTCGATGGGCGGATCGAAAATGCCACGCCAAAAGCGAGACATACCCATGGCAATACCCACTGGAATTGCGGTTAAACATCCCAGAAAAAAGGCCGCAAAAACGCGCAACATGCTCGCCCAGAAATGCGACCACAAGGGCTTGTCATTGGCAATACCGGTAAGGTATTCGTAAAACTGCTGGTAGGTTGCTTGCGGCGAGGGCAGAAAAATAGGCTTGATCCAGCCCATATTGGTGACCACAAACCATCCCAGCAACATCACCACAATAGTGACTGAGGTGACAAAGGCGCTAGAGCCTTCGCCCGGGATTTTGAAGGCGCTGGTTTTCAGCGCGGGGGTGCTTGGCTTAGACATGAGCAGCCTCGCGTTGGTGGATGATGGACAACACTTCTTCGCGCATGCGGATGAACTCTGGCTCGGACTTGACTTTGCGCGCGTCGCCGTGTTCTAAGAACTGGCGCGAGAAAGGCACGTCATCGTAGGTGTGGGTGATGCGACCGGGGCTGGGGCTCATCACGATCAGCCGTGTGGCTAAAAACAAGGCCTCTTCCACCGAGTGGGTGATAAAGAACACCATTTTGTTGGACTTGACCCAGGCGTGCAGCAAAATTTCTTGCACGGTTTCGCGGGTGAATGCATCCAGCGCACCCATGGGTTCGTCCATGAGCAGCACTTGCGGGTCGCTGACCAGGGCGCGGGCGATTCCGACGCGTTGTTGCATACCCCCCGACAATTCATAGACGGCGCGGTCAGCGTATTTTTCCAGGCCAACCAGGGCCAATTTTTCTTCGCCAATACGGCGTCGCTCAGCACTGGCCATGCCGCGCATGCGCAAGCCCAAGCAAACGTTATCCATGACCGTCAGCCAAGGCATGAGCGCGTGCTTTTGGAACACCACGCCACGGTCTGCGCCTGGCCCTTGGACGTGTTCGCCGTTGAGCAGCACTTCGCCACTGGAGGGCGGCAAAAACCCGGCGATGCAGTTGAGCAGCGTGGTCTTACCGCAACCCGAAGCGCCCAGCGCGACGACAAAATCGCCATCTTTCATTTCCAGGTTGACGGGGGCCAGCGCTTGCAGCGTACCGCCTTTCACCGCGTAATTCACCGTTAGATCTTTGATTTGCAATGTAGGCATAACAGGTTTTAAAAATCCACCACACAATAAAAAAGGGGCAAACTTTGTGCAAGTTGCCCCTCTGCTGGCAAACAGCCCAAGGCCGGGGCTCGCGCCCGCGCCTTGGCTGGTGCAGATTACTTCATTGCGTCACGCAGGTAGCTGCTATCGACAAACACGCCGTAATCAGGCTTGACTTCGGTGATGCGGCCGATTTCTTTCCAGAGTTTGGCACTGTTTTCCAGGGTTTTGGCTGCACCGCCGGCAGCGCCGCCGCCCAACCAGGCGTTGGACATTTGCGCCGCTGTGTCGGGGAACACAAAAGCCGCCATGGCATCGGGCACGTCTTTTTCGTCAGCCTTAGTCCATTTGGCAATCGCTTTGACTTGGGGCGAACCCACAGCCCATTTGGCCGCATTGGCGCGGTAGTCAGCGTCAGCTTTGCTGATCGCCTTGATCGCTGCAACCACGAAGTCGCGATTTTGGGCGGCCCACTTGGCATCGACGACCAAGCCGTCAAAGGTGGGGTAGCCTTTTTTGCCAATGTCGCCGGAGGTTGCAATCGCCTTACCGTTGCGCTTGATCTTGGACAGAACCGGGTCCCAGATGAAGGAGGCATCAATATCACCGCGCTCCCAGGCTGCGGCGATGGCTGGCGGTGGCAGGTTCATCACGTTGACACTTTTGGCATCGATACCCTCAAGGCGCAAACCGACCATCAGGGAGTAGTGGGCAGTAGATGCGAAAGGCGTACCGACCTTTTTGCCGACCAAGTCTTTCCATCCGTTGACGCCAGCGCCATTGCGGGCCACTAATTGGTCTGAAGCGGCAATGTCATCCAAGATGTACACCAAGCGCAGGTCTTGTCCTTGGCTGGTGGCAGTGGCCAGCGGGCTGGAGCCCACTTCGCCGATTTGCACATCACCAGAGCTCATGGCTTTGATTACTTCGCCACCGCCGCCAAACATTCTCCAGTTGATTTTGTAGCCCGTTGCTTTTTCTAGCTCAGAGTCCATCAAAATCCGCAGCGGAAGCTGCATATCCTGGTGGGCAAAAGTCACTTCTTTTTTCGCTTGCGCAAAAGCGGTGGACAGGCCTACAGCGACCATCAAGCCCATCAGGGATTTGGCGATAACCGGAATGAGAGTCTTTTTCATCGATCAACCTTTCAAGTAAATAAACGGGGGAAACCAGGCCCATGCTACGCCCCTGTAAGCAAGCCAAGTGCATGAGCTTATAAGTTTGGCCTCTGCATCGCCCCCATACTAGAGCCAGATGCATGCCTTTATAGTGCCAGTTAAAACCGCGGTTTTGCACCAGTATGGTGCTGCAACTTGAAGCACAATGGTGCGCTTTTCGCTGGAGAACCGACTTTGGCGAGCAAATTTCCTGATCAGCCCAGTTGGGACAATCACATGCCGCGATCTGCTTGAGCGCGGGTTTATCCCTAGGCGGTTTTCTGCTACTTTGGGCCCCTTTGGCCTTGCTGCACAAGCCTACAGTGAAGGTATTTTTATGAGTTTTGGTTTGCAGCGCTGGCTGCCTTTTTTGCAATGGTGGCCGCGCGTGGGCCGCGCCAGCCTGCGTGCCGACTTAATCGCTGGCCTGACCGGCAGCTTGATTCTGGTGCCCCAAGGGGTGGCCTTTGCCACGATTGCCGGTATGCCGCCGGAGTACGGTTTGTATGCGGCCATGTTGCCCGCCGTCGTGGCCGCTTTGTGGGGTTCGTCCTGGCATTTGGTATCTGGCCCGACCACGGCAATTTCTATTGTGGTCTTTGCCACCATGAGCCCACTGGCTGAAGCGGGCAGCCCGCACTACGTGCAACTGGTGTTGACGCTCACTTTTCTGGTGGGGATATTCCAGCTTTTGCTCGGGGTTTTGCGACTTGGCACCTTGGTGAACTTTGTATCGCATACCGTGGTGGTCGGCTTTACGGCCGGTGCGGCGGTGCTCATCGCCATCAGCCAGGTAAAAAACTTCTTTGGCATTGCGTTGCCGCGCGGCGCATCCGTGGCAACGGTGCTACAAGGCATGGCCCAGCAAGCGCAGGACATCAACCCCTTTGTGACGGCGGTCAGCCTGTTCACGGTGGTGTGCTGTGTCGCCGCGCGCCGCTGGTGGCCGCGGGTGCCGCACCTGATTGTGGGCATGGTCAGCGGCAGTTTGCTGGCCTACGCACTGAACCAGACCTGGGGTCTGGAGCGCACCGGTGTAGGCAGCATAGGTGCGCTGAGCATCGGCTTTCCGCCGCTGTCCAGCCCGCACTTGGATTGGCAAACCATTGCGACACTGGCGCCGATTGCGGCAGCGGTGGCGCTCTTGGCCTTGACAGAAGCGGTGTCCATTGCGCGCTCCATGGCCTTGCACACCGGCCAACGCATCGATGGCAACCAGGAATTTATCGGCCAGGGCCTGTCCAATATCGTCGGCGCTTTTTTCTCGGGCTATGCATCAAGTGGCTCTTTCAACCGCAGTGGCCTCAATGTGCAGGCCGGTGCGCAAAC
The DNA here is from genome assembly GCA_945865425.1 of Comamonas sp. lk. Lineage (GTDB taxonomy): Bacteria > Pseudomonadota > Gammaproteobacteria > Burkholderiales > Burkholderiaceae_C > Allorhodoferax. The sequence continues at coordinate 11,409 of CAMBFN010000055.1, forward strand.
CCCGTTAGCGGCGGTTTTGTCCGCCGTGTTTTTGCTGCTCATCATGCTGTTTCTGGCGCCTCTGGCGCAGTTCCTGCCGGTGGCGGCTATGGCCGGCATTTTGTTTGTGGTGGCATGGGGTTTGATTGACTTTCACCACATCGGTGAAATCCTGCGTGTCAGCCGTTCTGAGTCCGCCGTACTGGCCGCAACCTGGCTGGCCACCCTCACGGTGCAGCTGGAGTTTGCGATTTACATTGGCGTCGCTTTGTCCCTGCTGCTCTACCTTAAGCGCACCTCGCAGCCCGGTGTGGACGATGTCAAACCGGTGCCCGGCCAGGTGCCGCCGGCCTTTAGCGCCGCCACTGGATTGCCCGATTGTCCGCAACTCAAAATTGTGCGCATCAATGGCTCAATTTTCTTTGGTGCGGTCAACCATTTGCAAGAAGCTATGCAAGCCATCGACGGGCAAAACCCGGCGCATGTGCATGTGTTGCTAGTGGCCTCGGGCATCAATTTTGTGGACCTGGGTGGCGCGCAGTGGCTAGCGCAGGAAGCCCAGCGCCGCCGCGCGCTAGGCGGTGGCCTGTACATCTTTCACATGAAAGATGAACCTTTGGCCATGCTGCGAAAAAGTGGCGCTTTTGGCGCTATCGGTGCGGAGAATTTCTTCACCCTAGGCGACGACCTCATGCCTGCCATCAAAGCGCGCCTCCATCCCCCAAGCTGCGCCCAATGCACCGTGCGCGTGTTTGCGCCGTGTAAATAAAGCGTACGACAGCCTTGCACAGCGCCCTGCGCCTAGGTGCAACGGGCTGTCGGTTCGGCTTACTTGTAAAGCACTTCTGGTAGCCACATTCCGATGGCGGGGAACGTGTAGAGCAGGAAGATCGCAAACACTTGGATGGCCATGAAAGGCAACATGCCGGCAAAGATCTGGTTCAGCGTGACGTGCGGCGGGCTCACACCCTTTAAGTAAAACGCTGCCATGGCCACGGGTGGGCTGAGGAATGCGGTCTGCAGGTTCAGCGCCACCAACAAGCCAAAGAACAAGGGGTCGATGCCAAAGTGGGGCAGCAAGGGAATGAAAATCGGCATGAAAATCACGATGATTTCGGTCCACTCCAAAGGCCAGCCCAGCAAGAAAATAACCACTTGCGCCAGGATCATGAACTGCACAGGGGTCAGGTTCATGCCCAGTACCCAGGTATTGATGATCTCTTGCCCACCCAGCAGCGCAAAGGCCGCGGAGAAAATGCTAGAGCCCACAAACAGCCAGCACACCATGGCACTGGTTTTGGCCGTCAGGTACACCGATTCGCGCAGCACCACATAGTTCAGGCGTCGGTAAGCGGCCGCAAGCAGCAAACCACCCAAGGAGCCCATTGCAGCGGCTTCGGTGGGTGTGGCCAGGCCAAACACGATGGTTCCCAGCACCGCCAAAATCATGAGGGCCAAGGGGAAGAAAGAGCCTAAAAGCATCTTGAAGATCTCAAGACGCGCAAAGCTGAAGTAGGCATAGAAGAGGGCCAAGGCCACCGCAGAACTTGCCAATCCGATCCAGAAAGACAACGGCGCTGGCTGGCGCTCAGCTTCGGCCGCCGGTGCTTCTGCCGCAGCAGTAACGACAGCAGGTGTCTCCGCTTTTAGCGGCTCTGTTTCAGGCGCCGCATCTGCTTTGGCTACCTCGGTTGGGCCCGGCGGCGGTTGCAATCCATCGGTGACGGGTTCTGCCAAACCGCTGACACTGGAGGTTTCTTCCTCGGCGTTAGTCGAATCCGCCAAATCGCCACCCATGGCCACCACGCCGGCTACCGCCTCGACGGGCAGGGGTGCGGTGACCTTGAAATAAATAGTCCCCATGATCGCAGCCACCGCCAAAGCCGGCAGCATGGCGATGGCCAAGTGATTAAGCAATTCACCCAGGGGCACAGCCGCATTGCGTTTACCTTTAAGGGCGCCGATCAAGCCGGGCAACACGGTGTTGCTGATGTCTTTTGACACCACTTGCGCAAACGCGGGCAAAGGCACGAAACGGTCTTCGGCCGACATGGGTGGAGCCATGCTGGGTTTGATTTTGGCAATGATGACCACATACAAGACATACAAAGTGGCCAGCATGATCCCCGGGAAAAACGCACCGGCATACAACTTGACCACCGACACGCCTGCCGTCGCGCCATACACAATCAACATGACCGAAGGCGGAATCAGGATGCCCAGGCAACCGCCTGCGGTAATGGCACCGGCGGACAGCTGAACACTGTAGCCTGCGCGCAGCATTGCGGGTAGCGCCAACAAGCCCATGAGCGTGACCACCGCGCCCACAATGCCTGTGGCTGTCGCAAAAATGGCGCAAGTCACGATGGTGGCCACTGCCAGAGAACCCGGCACACGGGCCATGGCCAAGTGCATACTCTTAAACAATTTTTCGATCAAGTTGGCGCGCTCAATCAGGTAACCCATGAACACGAACAAAGGGATCGAGATCAGCACGTCGTTAGACATGACCGAGTAGGCGCGTTGAACCATCAGGTCCAGGGTTTGCTGCACCGCCAAAGCGGGGTTTTGGCTTTTGTACGCGATCCAGGCGAAGATCATGCCCATGCCCATCAAGGTGAAGGCCG
>CAMBFN010000056.1 GCA_945865425.1 Comamonas sp. lk
GCCCAGACTATAAAACGTACCGCTGATCAGGCCCGAACCCATAGAAGCTATGGCGCCAATCGGTGTAATGGCGAATAAGCGCACCAGGCTCATGGACGGCGCATGGGTTTGTTTGGGTTCGCGGATGGTCGTCATGGTGGTGGGCACCAGCGCGAAAGAAAACAAGATGGATGCAAACGCAAAGGGCACAAATCCAAAGCGGTCACCCGCCAAAATCAGCCACTGCCCCAGCGCGGTGGACACACCGCTCACCGCCATATAGGCGGCAAACACTTTGCCCCGGCTTTCGCGCCCGGCCACCACATTGAGCCAGCTCTCGATCACCATGTAGAGGCCCACAATGCACAAACCGGTGATAAACCGCAGCAAGCCCCAAAACCAGGGATTGGTCCATAGCGCGTGCAGCACCGGCAAGGCAGACGCCACCGAGGCCATGACGGCAAACGCGCGGATATAGCCGACGCGGCGAATCAGCGCCGGGCAGGCATAGGTGCCATACACAAAACCGGCGAAATAGGCCGACATGATCATGCCGGTGACCAGGCCCGAATACTTGGCCAAGCCTGCTTGCGCGCCAATGGCCACGGTTAACAGGGCGATGCCCACGACCAACATACTGACGCCTGACAGCAAGGAAGCCAGGGGCAGCGTCAGCGGAGAAAAACGGGGGAATTGCATAGAGACACACAACTGCAGGCCGAAGTAAGACGGCGAAGTGTCGATGGTGACACAGCCGCGCAAGCGATAGCCTCAAAAAGCGATGCAATTGGGGCCAAGCGGGACAATTCCTTCGATTGGCGTAACTTAAACCGCACGCGCAAGTACAAGTCGTTTCTGGCGGAAAATGCGTCGCACCTTTAGCACCCCGGTGCAAACAGTCGCCCTACAGTGGCATTTGGACGGAACTCCCAGCATGCACCCTAACGCCCTGCTAATGCAAGATCGCATCGATCTGGCCGCCGCCTTTCGCTGGGCCGCGCGCTGGGATATGCATGAGTCCATCGCCAACCACTTCAGTTTGGCAGTCTGCGAAGGCGGCAAGCAGTTTTTGCTCAACCCGGTGGGCAGCCATTTTTCACGCATCCGCGCCAGCGAACTGCTGCTGCTCGATGCGGGCCATAGCGACAAAGATATCGCCGCGCTGGGCGCCGACCCCACCGCCTGGAACCTGCACGCCACAATGCACCAGCACCTGCCACAAGCGCGCTGCATATTGCACACCCACATGCCCTATGCCACCGCGCTGTGCTGCCTGCAAGATTTTGAATGGCTGGCGCTAGACCAAAACGCCTGCCGTTTTTATGGCCGCATCGCCTACGACCGGCATTACGCGGGCATGGCATTGGATGCGTCCGAAGGCGAGCGCGTCGCCGCCCTGATGCAAGACGGCAAAAGTGTGCTGTTTCTGGGCAACCACGGCGTGATGGTCATAGGCCCTAGCGTGGCCCAGGCCCTGGACGAACTCTATTACCTCGAAAAAGCTGCCAAAGTGCAGGTGCTGGCCCTTTCCACCGGCCGACCCCTGGCCCTGATCCCCGACGCTGTGGCGCGCCAAGCCTGCGCCCAATGGAACGATTACCCTACTGACTCCTGCGCTTTGCATTTGCAGGCGCTCAAAGCCATCCTTGACCTTGAAGAAACGGACTACGCACTATGAACCCCAACGTCATCATCACCTGCGCCCTGACGGGAGCGGGCGACACCGTCGGCAAACACCCAGCTATCCCCGTTACGCCCACGCAGATCGCTGCAGCGGCGGTAGAAGCGGCCAAGGCCGGTGCCACCGTGGTGCACTGCCATGTGCGCAACCCGGAGAATGGCAAATTCAGCCGCGATCCGGCGCTGTATGCCGAGGTGATGGACCGCATCCGCGACTCGGGGGTGGATGTCATCGTCAACCTAACTGCCGGCATGGGCGGAGACCTGGAAATCGGCGCTGGCGAGAACCCCACCCACTTCGGCCCCAACACCGACCTGATTGGCCCGATGGCGCGCCTTATCCATGTGGAGCAACTGCTGCCCGAAATTTGCACCCTGGACTGCGGTACGCTCAACTTCGGCGACGGAGACACGATATATGTTTCTACCCCCATGGCCCTGCGCGCGGGCGCACAACGCATTACCGAACTAGGTGTGAAAGCCGAACTCGAAATCTTTGACACCGGCCACCTGTGGTTTGCCAAGCAAATGATCAAGGAAGGCCTACTGGAGAACCCGCTGTTCCAACTCTGCCTGGGCATTCCTTGGGGCGCACCGGCGGATACCACCACCATGAAAGCCATGGTGGACAACCTGCCGCCAGGCGCGGTGTGGTCGGCTTTTGGCATTGGCCGCTCGCAAATGCCCATGCTGGCGCAGTCGGTGATTTTGGGCGGCAATGTGCGCGTGGGCCTGGAAGACAACCTCTGGCTGGACAAAGGCGTGCCCGCCAGCAATGGCTCACTCACCGAACGTGCGGTGGAAATCATTACCCGCCTGGGCGGCAAGGTCATGACGCCCGCCGAAGGCCGCGTCGCCATGGGCCTGAAAAAGCGCGGATAAACCAAGGAAAACTATGTCGTTTGTTACTGAAATCAAAACTTTTGCTGCGCTAGGCACCGGCGTGATCGGCAGCGGCTGGGTGGCGCGTGCGCTGGCCCATGGCCTGGACGTGATCGCCTGGGACCCAGCCCCCGGCGCCGAAGCAGCTCTGCGCGAGCGCACCGCCAAAGCCTGGGGCGCGCTCACCGCCCAAGGCCTGGCTAGCGGCGCATCGCAGTCCCGCCTGAAGTTTGTGGCCACGGTGGAGGAATGCGTGGCGCAGGCCGACTTCATTCAAGAAAGCGCGCCCGAGCGCCAGGACTTGAAGCTGGCGCTGCATGCCCAAATCACTGCTGCAGCGCGCCCGGATGTGCTGATTGGTTCCAGCACCTCGGGCCTCTTGCCCAGCGATTTTTACGCCCATGCCAAGCACCCCGAGCGCTGCGTCGTAGGCCATCCGTTTAACCCGGTGTATTTGCTGCCTTTGGTGGAAGTGGTGGGCGGCATCAACACCGCGCCCGAAGCGATACAAGCGGCCATGCAGGTCTACCGTAGTTTGAGCATGCGCCCCTTGCATGTGCGCAAAGAAGTGCCCGGCTTTATTGCCGACCGACTGTTGGAAGCGATGTGGCGCGAGTCGCTGCACCTGGTCAACGACGGCGTGGCCACCACCGGCGAGATTGACGACGCCATCCGCTTTGGTGCCGGTATGCGCTGGTCATTTATGGGCAGTTTTTTAATTTACACCCTGGCCGGTGGCGACGCGGGTATGCGCCACTTTATGGCGCAGTTCGGCCCGGCGCTCAAACTGCCCTGGACCAAACTGGAAGCGCCTGAGCTCACCGACAGCTTGCTTGACGCCGTAGCCGACGGCAGCGAAGTGCAACTCGACGGGCGCAGCATTGCCGACTGGGAGCGTTACCGCGACGACTGCCTGATGGCAGTGCAAGCGGCGATTAAAGCGACCAAACTCAAACACGGTATCGCACCCGATGCCTGAGACCTTGCTCACCTTCGAAACTCCGGTCATCAGCGACTGGGTGGACTTCAACGGCCATTTACGCGATGGCTTTTACATGGTCTTGTTTAGCTACGGCGTCGATGGCCTGATGGACCAGATCGGCCTGGACGCCGGCGGGCGCCAAGCCACTGGGCACTCTATCTTCACGCTGGAAGCGCACGTGAATTTTTTGCATGAGGTCAAGCTCGGCGCCCAGGTGCAGGTGTATTGCCAGGTGCTGGGTCATGATGCTAAGCGCTTGCACGTGGGCCTGGCGCTGCACCTCAAAGGCGATAACGCGGTCATGGCCTACAGCGAACAAATGCTGCTGAACGTGGCAATGGATGGGCCGCGTGCCAGCCCTTTTGTCCCGAACGTCGCGGCGCGGGTGCAGATGCTGGCCACAGCGCAGCGCAGCCTGCCGCGTCCGCCCTATGTGGGGCGGGTGATCAGCCTGCCTGCGGCCAAAACCGCCTAGGCCATGGCCGCAGCTGCCACACTACCGGAGCGCATGCAGGGCGTGCTGTTGACCGGCTTTGGCGGTCCCGAGCAATTGCAGTACCGCGAGGACCTGCCCGTGCCGCTGCCGCGCTCAGCTGAAGTGCTGATCCGCGTAGCCGCCAGTTCGGTCAACAACACCGACATCAACACCCGCGTAGGCTGGTACTCCAAAACCGTGGACGGGCCTACTCAGCACGCGTCCGTTGGCTTTGACGCGGCCAGTGACCTAGCGCCTTCCTGGGGCGGCGCGGCCCTGCAGTTTCCGCGCATCCAAGGTGCCGATTGCTGCGGGCATATCGTGGCCGTGGGCGCGGGTGTGGACGAGGCTCGCATTGGCCAGCGCGTGCTGGTGCGCCCGGTGCTGCTTAAGGCCGGTGCCTCTAGCTACGACTTTGACTACTTCGGCTCGGAATGCGACGGTGGTTTTGCACAATACACGCGGGTGGCCGCCAGCGCCGCCATGGCAGTGCAAAGCAAACTTAGTGATACCGAACTGGCCTGCCTGCCATGCGCCTATTCCACGGCCGAAAACCTGTTGACACGCGCCGGCGCAAAAGCGGGCGAGCGAGTGCTGATTACTGGCGCATCCGGTGGTGTGGGCAGTGCGGCGGTACAACTGGCCCACTTGCGCGGCGCCCAGGTCATAGCGCAGGCAGACCGCAGCAAACACGCCGCCTTAAAAGCCATTGGCGCGCAACACACCCTGGCCCGCGATGCCGATGTGGCCCAGGCCCTGGGCAAAGACAGCGTGGCCGTGGTCATTGACCTGGTGGGTGGCCCTGCCTGGCCGAGTCTGCTGGCGGTGTTGCAGCGCGGCGGGCGCTATGCCAGCGCCGGAGCGATAGCCGGGCCGACGGTCACTTTGGATTTGCGCACGCTCTACCTCAAAGACCTGCAATTGCTAGGCTGCACCTGGCAAGAAGACGCGGTGTTTGAACAATTGCTAGGCTATGTGGAACGCGGCCAACTTGCCCCGCTCTTGGCGGGCACTTACGATTTACGCGACATTGCGCAAGCGCAAGCCGAGTTTGTAGCCAAGCGCTTTGTGGGCAAGATCGCGCTGCGTATTCCCTGACAATGGTCTGTATACGTCCGCCACCGCACATCCCCTAAGCATGGCCTATATACATCCGTCATCGCGAGGAGCGGCCTTTAGCCGCGAGGCGCTTGCGCCGTGGCGGGACGTGGCGATCCATCAGTGTTCGATTCGCAAGCAATAATGGATTGCTTCGCTGCGCTCGCATCGACGGGTTTGGACCTACCAAGCGCTTCCCTAAGCCCTCACCAGCGGCGAATAAGCGCCAGCTTGTATCGATTGCCTACCAAAAAAAGTATTCATTACGCACCATGTCCACGCCACCCCAACGCCTCGGTACACCCCTAGAAGGAACCCCCGCCAAAGCCTGGGACGCCAGCGCCCCGATTGCCGCCCCTCTGTGCTTGCAACAGCCCCAGGTGCTGCCCGAATGGGTGGACTACAACGGGCATATGAGCGAGTCCTGCTTCTTGCTGGTGTTTGGCGACAACTCGGATGCATATTTCCGATTCATCGGCATTGACGAGAGCTACCGCGATGTGGATAAAAAATCGTTTTACACCGTGCAAACCCATATTCACAATATCCGCGAAGTGGCCGAAGGCGAGCCTTTGCGCCTGACGCTGCAGGTGCTAGACATGGACGACAAGCGCATGCATATTTTTCATGCGATGTACCACGGCACACAAGGGCATTTGCTAGCCACCGGGGAGCAAATGCTGGTGCATGTGGACATGGCGCAAGGCCGGGCGGCGCCTATGCCGGAGGCGGTGTACCAGCGCGTGGCCGCCGTACACCGCGCGCACCGTGCCCTGCCCCGCCCCGCGCAGGCCGGACAGCCCCTGGCCATACGGCGCAAGACGCTGACTTAAGCGCGTACCGCAGCCGCATTTTTTTGAGCTCATCAATCACCTCCACCCCTGCGAAAAGGCCCCCATGCAATTTGCCCTGAGCCATGAACAAACCATGATCGTCGATACCGTCCGCGCCTTTGTGGAAAACGAGCTGTACCCGCACGAAGACCTGGTGGAGCGCACCGACGCCATACCGCCCGAGTTGGTGCAGTCCATCCAGGCCAAAGCCATTGAAGTGGGTTTGTATGCGGCCAATATGCCAGCCGAATTAGGCGGCGGCGGGCTGGACAACTTCACCGTGGCCTTGCTCGAGCGGGAGCTGGGGCGTGCATCGTACGGACTGCAAATGCTGGTGGCACGGCCCAGCAATATTTTGCGTGCCTGCCAGGGTGCGCAGATCGAGGAATATCTGCTTCCCACGATACGCGGTGAGCGCCACGATTGCCTGGCCATGACCGAGCCCAATGCGGGCTCGGACGTGCGCGGCATGCAAACCCGCGCCAGCCGTGACGGCAGCGGTGAGCACGCCGACTACCTGATCAACGGCACCAAGCACTTCATCAGCCACGCCGATATGAGCGACTTTGTGGTGCTGTTTGCTGCCACCGGCGTAGAAGACACCAGCCACGGGCCAAAGAAAAAAATCACCGGCTTTCTGGTGGATCTGAACTCGCCCGGCCTCACGGTGCGGCGCGGCCCGGCGTGCGTGTCCCACCGGGGCTACCACCAGTGCGAATTGTTTTTTACCGACTGCCGCGTACCTGCCTATAAGCGCTTGGGCGAAGAAGGCCGAGGCTTTGATTTGATGGGCGAGTGGCTAGGCGCCACCCGCCTGACGGTGGCTGCCACCAGCGTAGGGCGCGGTCAGCGTGTCATGGAAATGGCAACCCAATGGGCCGCTACACGCAAGCAATTTGGCCAGGCGATTGGCAAGTTTCAGGGTACCGGTTTCAAACTGGCCGATATGGCCACTGAGCTGGCCGCTGCCGAGTTGCTGACTTTGCAAGCGGCCTGGAAATGCGACCAGGGCACCATGAGCGATTCGGACGCGGCTATGGCCAAGCTGTTTGCATCGGAAGCGCTGGCGCGCGTGACCGATAACGCGCTGCAAATTTTTGGCGGCATGGGCCTGATGAACCAATTGCCCCTAGAACGCTTTTGGCGCGATGCGCGCGTGGAGCGCATTTGGGACGGCACCAGCGAAATCCAACGCCACATTATTTCGCGCGCGATGTTGCGCGTGCATGGCGGTTAAGCGTGGCAACGGTGGCCCAGTCCAAAGCGCTGCGGCGTTTGTTTTCGCCGCGCCATATCGCGGTGTTTGGCGGCGCATCGGCCCAAGAGGCAGTGCGCCAGTGCAAAGCCTTGGGCTTTGCCGGCCCCATTTGGCCTGTGCACCCCACACGCAAAGAGATGGAAGGCCTCGCCTGCTTTGCCAGTGTGCAAGACCTGCCCGAGGCGCCGGATGCCAGCTTTGTGGCCGTGCCGCGCCAGGCCACGGTCGAGGTGGTGCGCCAACTGGCCGCGCGCGGCGCCGGCGGGGCTATTTGTTATGCCTCGGGCTTTGCGGAGGTCGGCGGCGATGGCGTCGCGCTGCAAGCCGCTTTGGTGCAGGCGGCGGGCAGCATGGCGCTGATAGGCCCTAATTGCTACGGCATGCTCAATTACCTGGACGGCGTGGCCCTGTGGCCCGACCAGCACGGCGGCCAGCGACAAAGCCAGGGCGTGGCACTGATCACCCAAAGTGGCAATATCGGCCTGAACCTGACCATGCAAACCCGTGGCCTGCCGCTGGCCTACCTAATTACCGTGGGCAACAAAGCGGGCAACAGCATGGAGAGCCTGGTCGAGAGCCTGCTGTCGGACCCGCGGGTGACGGTCATCGGCATGCACATCGAAGGCCTGGACGATGTGGCGGCGTTTTCCCGCGTGGCCCTCAAAGCCTTGCGCCAGGGCGTGCCGCTGGTGGCCCTCAAAGCCGGTTCCTCCGCGCTGGGCGCGCAAACCGCCATGAGCCATACCAGTTCCCTGGCCGGGCCGGACGCGCTGTACGACGCCTTGTTTGCCCGCTGCGGCATCGCCCGGGTGCGTGACCCGGCGGGCCTGATCGAGACCTGTAAGTTTTTGCATGTGCACGGACCGCTTTCGGGCAAGTCCATTATTTCGGCCAGTTGCTCCGGCGGCGAAGCCTCGCTGGTGGCCGACCTGGCGCAGCCGCGCGGCCTGGAGATGCCGGCCCTACCGCCCACTGCCGACGCGCGTCTGCGCGCGGTGCTGGGCGACAAAGTGACTGTGGCCAACCCACTGGATTACCACACCTACATCTGGGGCGACCTGGCCGCGCAGACCGAATGTTTTTCTGGCCTGATAGATTGCGGTTTTGACGCGACCCTGCTGGTGCTGGACTACCCGCGCCTGGACCGCTGCAGCGCCGACAGCTGGGGCACCACCGTAGATGCCTTTGCTGCGGCGGCACGCAACGGTGGCCGCGGCGCGACCGTGGTCGCCTCCCTGCCTGAGGACTTGCCCGAGGAATACGCCAAGGCGCTCATGGCCCAGGGCATCGCGCCCATGCACGGCATCCCCGACTGCCTGGACGCCATCGCCCACGCCGCCCGCATAGGGGCCGCGCGCACGCGCTTGGCGCACTTGCAGCCCTTGGCCGATCTGGTGCCGCTGGCGCCCCCCGCCAGGGCGGGCAGCACCGCGCAGGGCGGGCACCAAGCGCCCATTCCTGCCGCGTCTGCAGGCGAGCAGCAGGACACCGAACCCGTCATTGCGAGGCCGAAGGCCGTGGCAATCCATGGTTTCATGGACTGCCGCGTCGCTAGCGCTCCTCGCAGTGACGGGGGTAGCACGCATGGCGAAGACGCACGTCTGCAAGCTTTCGTTAATTGCGCCCCATCGCACACCTTGGACGAAGCCGCGGGCAAGCGGGCGCTAGCCGCTTTCGGTCTGCCGGTGCCGCGTGGCCAGGTGGTCAGTGCGGCTGAGGCTGCTGGTTTTGCCGACAGCCTGGGCTACCCGGTTGTGGTCAAGGCCGTATCGGCCCAGCTGGCGCACAAGACAGAGGCCGGCGCTGTGCAACTGAATGTGCAAAACGCCGAAGGTGTGCGCGCCGCCGTGGCGAATATGCGCGCCTTATCCGACCACTTTTTAGTCGAACAAATGGCCAGCCAGGTGCTAGCCGAAATCATCGTGGGTGTGCAACGTGATGCGCAGTTCGGCCTGTCGCTCACGGTGGGCGCAGGCGGCATCTTGGTGGAATTGCTGCAAGACGCCCAAACCCTTTTGTTTCCCGTGGCCCGGGACGAGATGCTGCAGGCATTGCAGTCGCTCAAAGTCTGGCCGCTGCTGGCCGGTTTTCGGGGCAAGGCGGCGGGCGATGTAGAGGCGCTGCTCGATGCTGCGATGGCGATTGCCGCCTATGCCCAGGCCCATGCACACGTGCTCCTGGAGCTGGACGTGAACCCGGTACTGGTGTTGCCCGCAGGGCGGGGCGTGCTGGCAGTCGATGTATTGATTCGTTTAGCTGGAGAGGCCCATGGCTGAAGCCGTCACCTGCATTGCCCAAGATGGCGTGCTCACCATCACGCTGGACAGGCCAAAAGCCAATGCCATCAATGTGGCCACCAGCCTGGCGCTGTCCGCCGCCTTTATGCAACTGCGGGACGACCCGGCGCTGCGCGTGGGCATCATTACCGGCACCGGGCGTTTTTTCTCGGCGGGCTGGGACTTGGCAGGAGCGACTGAGGGCGAGGCCATAGACGCCGACCACGGTCCGGGCGGCTTTGCCGGACTGACCGAGTTTTTTGATCTGGGCAAGCCGGTGATCGCTGCCGTTAACGGTCTGGCCATGGGCGGAGGCTTTGAATTGGCGCTGGCCGCCGACCTGATCGTGGCCAGCGAAAGCGCAGAATTTGCGCTGACCGAGGTCAAGATGGGCATGGTGGCCGACTCGGGCGGCGTGCTGCGCCTGCCCCAGCGCTTGCCGCGCGCGATAGCGCTGGAACTACTACTGACCGGGCGGCGCATGGGCGCTGCCGAAGCGGCGCGCTGGGGCCTGGTCAACCAGGTGGTGGCGCCCGATGCTTTGATGGGCGCTGCCAGCGCCCTGGCCAAGCAAATCGTGCAGGCGGCGCCGCTGGCGGTCGCAGCGGTGATGGAGATTGTGAAAACTACGGCGGGCATGCCGATCCAGCAGGCCTATCAGCTGCTGCGTGGGGGCGCTTTGCCGGTGTACCAGGCCATGCTGCGCTCCGAGGATGCCGCCGAAGGCCCACGCGCTTTTGGGGAAAAGCGGGCTCCGCGCTGGGCCGGGCGTTAGGCACCGTGGTGGTGCAACTGCGCTTAGGGCTCAATTTCGGGAATTGTCCAAACCGCGCCGGATTGGCAAAAACCTAGGGAATATGCCGATGGCTTTGGCTTGAGCAGGGCCAAATATTGCATTACTATGTCCTCAGAGCGCAAAGCTTATTGCACTCCGATTCCGTGTGGCCTGTTTTTTTGCTTGGCCTGCGGAAACCTGTTAATAAATCTGCTTGGACTGGAGAACTTCAAAAATGGCAAATGTCGAACACAACAGCGACTCGGGCATCATCCTAGACCGTCGCCAAATCATTCTCGGCGCTTCGGCCGTTGGCTTAGCATCCACTTTGGGTGTCTCTCCCGCCATGGCGCAAAGTGCTCCGAAAAAAGGCGGCACGCTGCGCATGGGCATGGAAGGCGGCTCGCCGTCAGACAGCCTGGACCCCGTGACCTATGCAGACTCCATCCCCATCACCATGAGCCTGATGCTGTGGAACAACCTGGTGGAAGTGGGCGACAACGGCGACGCGACCCCCGAATTGTTCGAGAGCTGGGATGTCAAGCCCGGCGCCGCCGACTGGACCTTCAATGTGCGCAAAGGCATCACTTTCACATCGGGCAAAACGCTAGACGCTGATGACGTGATCTATTCCCTGAACATGCACCGCGGTGAGACCAAATCGCCTGCCAAAGCGCTTTTGGCTGACATCAAAGATATCAAAAAGCTGTCTGCCACCCAGGTGCAAATCACCATGAACAAGGGCAATGTTGACTTGCCCTTCAACCTAAGCGACTACCACATCATCGTGGTGCCCAATGGTTTCAAAGACTTCAGCAAGCCCGATGGCACCGGTGCCTTTACGCTCGACGAATTCCAGCCCGGTGTGCGTGCGACCTTCAAGCGCAAGCCCGGCAACTACTGGAAGCCCAACCGTGGCAACTTTGACCGAGTTGAACTCATTTACATCCAAGACGCCAACCAACGCACCACCGCTTTGCAAACCGGCACGGTTGACATCATCAACCGGGTGAGCCCCAAGACAGCGGCCTTGTTGGCCAAAAACTCGGCGCTCAAAGTCTCGCGCACACCCGGCATGGGCAACCGCTTCTGCTTTGTCGCACACACCGACAAGTCGCCCTTCAGCAACCAGGACGTGATGCTGGCACTGAAATACGGCGTTGACCGCCAAAAAATCGTGGACAACGTCTACAGCGGCTACGCCTCTATCGGTAACGACAACTGCGTCGGACCGAAGATGAAGTTCTACAACCCCAACCAGACCATGAACCGCTTTGACATCGACAAGGCCAAGTTCCACATGAAGAAATCAGGCCACACGGGCGCGATTGAGTTGCAAGTGTCCGAAGGCGCGTTTTCGGGCGCCACCGATGCAGGTCAGATCTTCCAGGAATCGCTGTCCAAGGCCGGTATTAACCTGGACTTGAAGCGCGTCTCGGGCGACGGCTACTGGGACAATGTCTGGCTCAAGCAGCCTTTCTGCGCGGTGTACTGGGGCAATCGTCCGACCATCGACAACCAACTCACCTCGACCTTCTACGGCGGCACGGGTAATCCCTGGAACGACAGCCATTTTGTGAATGCGGAATTCAGCAAAGCCCTAGAAGCCGCCCGCATCGAAATCGACCAGAAAAAACGCCAAGACCTGTACTCTCGTTGCCAAGAGCTGGTGTCGCAAAACGCCGGCATGATCAACTATGCGGTACAAGATTACCTTGACGCGCACAGCACCAAGCTGCAAGGCCTGACGCCATCAGGCCGCTACGACATGGGCGATGACCGTATCCCTGAAAAAGGCTGGTTCGCCTAAATTTGCAAGGACGCCGTTCTGACAACCGGCGGCGTCGTTGTGTGAATGTTAAAAAAGGGCTGGGGCTTGCGTCCGGCCCTTTTTTTATGCTTTTTTTGGTAAGCTTGTCATGGCGTTATGCTACGCGTCGCGGTGCAAGTGCCGCCTCTTATTTTTAACTAACGATAGCTCGTCATGGCCAAGTTGATTGTGTACCGGCTGCTTTTGGGGATACTGACCCTGTTTGCAGTTTCGGTCTTGATATTTGTGTGTACGCAAATTCTGCCGGGCGATGTCGCTTCGGCCGTGCTGGGGCAAGGTGCAACACCCGAGGCACTGATTGTGTTTCGCCGCGAATTAGGCTTGGACGTTCCCGCCCACCTGCGCTACTGGAATTGGCTGGTCGGCGCGCTGCACGGAGACCTGGGTGTGGCACTGACCAATAAGCGCGTCATCATCGACGACCTGCTGCCGCGCTTGCGCAACACCTTGTTTTTGGCCGGTTATGCAGCCGTCATCGCCATCCCCCTGTCCGTCGGTCTAGGCGTGCTGGCCGCTATCAATGAAGGCAAACTGTCAGACCGCTTGTCCAATATCCTGACCTTGATTGCGATATCGCTTCCTGAATTTTTTATCGCCTATCTGCTCATCATATTTTTCTCGGTTCAGTTCCATTGGTTCCCCTCCTTGGCCATGGTGTCCAACAGCATGAGCTTCGGTGAACGTGTGTTCCAAACCACGCTGCCTGCGATAACGCTTACGCTCTTGGTCGCTGCGCACATGTTGCGCATGACGCGCAGTTCGGTGCTGTCGGTCATGTCCACACCCTATATCGAAATGGCCTTTCTCAAAGGTGCACCGCGTAAACGTGTCATCGTGACCCATGCCCTGCCCAATGCGGCTGCGCCCATCATTACCGTGATCGCGCTCAATATGGCCTATCTGGTGGTCGGTGTGGTGGTGATCGAGGCGGTGTTTGTCTATCCTGGCCTGGGCCAGTACATGGTCGATGGCGTGTCCAAACGCGATGTACCCGTGATCCAGGCCTGCGGCCTGACGTTTGCGACGGTGTTTGTGCTGCTCAATACGCTGGCTGACATCTTGGTCATTCTGGTCAACCCGCGTTTGCGCCACCAGCGCTAAGCCATTTTCGATTCGCTAAAGCCATGAAACTCTTCGGACACAAACTCACCGCCTCTGCCGCCTTTGGCATCGCGGTGATCAGCCTATTTGTATTTATATCGGTATTCACGCCGTGGATCGCACCGTATTCCGAATCGGCTAATGTCGGCGGTACTTGGGACGAGCCTTCCGCGAAGATGCTTTTCGGCGCCGACCAGATCGGGCGCGACATGCTCACCCGCATGATGTACGGCAGTCGCATGACGATTGGCGTAGCACTGGCGATTACCGCTTTGTCTTTTTTAATCGGCATCCTGACCGGCCTGGTCAGTGCCGTGGTGGGTGGGGCGGTGGATGTGTTCTTCACCCGCTTGGTTGATGTCATGCTGTCCATCCCCAGCCTGATTTTTGCGCTGATTATTTTGGGCGTTTTTGGCTCCAGCATCCCCACCTTGATTTTGACGATTGCAGTGCTGGACTCGACCCGCGTATTTCGCCTATCGCGCGCTCTGGGCATGAACCTGACGGTGATGGAGTATGTGGAAGCGGCGCGCCTGCGCGGCGAAGGCCTGTGGTGGGTGATTACCCGGGAAATCCTGCCCAATGCCTGGGCGCCCTTGGTCTCCGAATTCGGACTGCGTTTTTGCTTTAACTTTTTGTTTATCGCTGGCCTGTCTTTTCTAGGCCTGGGCATCCAACCCCCTTATGCCGATCTGGGCGGCATGGTGCGCGAGAACGCCGCTGCGATTAACTTCGGCATGATGGCGCCGATCTACCCTGCGACAGCGATTGCGCTATTGACGGTGTCGGTCAATCTGGTGGTGGACTGGATGCTGTCGATTGATGCGCGCCCCTC
>CAMBFN010000057.1 GCA_945865425.1 Comamonas sp. lk
CAAGCGCAGCTCAAAATCGACCGCGATAGGGCCAACAGCCTGGGCGTCAGCATGGAGGCGGTGCGCTCTGCCCTGTTCAGCGCCTTTGGCGAGCGCCAGGTGTCCACCATTTACCTGCCCACCGACAGCTACCAAGTCATTATGGAAGTGGCACCAGAAGCCAAACAAGATGAGCAGGCCCTTTCGGGTATCTACGTTCGCTCCAGTACCGGCGCGCTGGTACCGATTAGCAACTTCACCACCGTCGAACGCATGATGGGGCCCACGGCGATCAACCATGTTGGGCAGTTACAAGCGGTCACTATTTCCTTCAATCTGGCGCCCGGCGCAGCCTTAGGCGATGCGACCACCAAAATAGATCGGGCGCGTGACGCGATTGAATTGCCATCGTCCATCATTACATCGTACGGAGGCGACGCAGCGGTCTTCAAAAGCTCGCAAGGCGGGCAAGTAGTTCTGGTGGTGGCCGCCTTGTTGGTGATTTATGTCTTGCTTGGCGTACTGTACGAAAGCTATATCCATCCACTAACGATTCTTGCGGGTTTGCCCTCAGCGGCCATGGGCGCGCTGGCAACCTTGATGTTGTTTGGCGAAGATCTGACCTTGATCGCCACCATCGGCGTGTTGCTGCTGATAGGTATCGTCAAGAAAAATGCCATCATGATGATTGACTTTGCCATTCATGCCCAGCGCGAACAAGGCATCAGCCCGGAGCAAGCTATTCACACCGCCTGCCTGATGCGCTTTCGCCCCATCATGATGACCTCCCTGGCGGCCATGTTTGGCGCTTTGCCGATTGCCCTGGGTGTAGGTGCGGGCGCCGAATTGCGCCAACCCCTTGGCCTGGCCGTGGTCGGCGGACTGGTATTTTCGCAAGCGATCACCCTGTTTATTACTCCGGTGATTTATCTGGCCATGAACCGCTTTAGCGGCACCGGCCCGATTACCGATCCGACGCTGGATGTGTCCTAATGCGGCTTAGCCCGCCCTGCATGCCTAAGGCCTAACGCCAGAAATGGCGGTCACGGTGGCGATGGCCCCAGGGAATCACCACCGTCGGCACGAACACGGGGCGGTAGTTAGCAACGGGGTAATAGACGCTGGGCGCGGGCACGCTGATGTACGTAACGCTAGGCTGGGTGTACACCGGGTTGGTTGAGGAAATCACGGTAGTTTGCGCGGGCGCCTGGGACATCAGCCCGTTGGCCGGGGCAATTTGCAAAGCAATCGTGGGGCCGGGGTCCTGGGCCATTTGCACGCTGTATTGTTTGCCGGCGAATTCGTACAAGACCTGGTAGCCGCTAGTGCGGTTTTCCATAAAATTTTGCACAGTGCAACGCTCTACGTTCTGGACGCGCTCGCCACCGGGCCCCTCCACCCGGTCGCCAATGACCGCGCCGCCCACCATTCCGATTGCTGTGGCCGCAGCGCGCTCTGCTCCGCGCCCGCCCAACGAGTTACCAATCGCTGCTCCGGCCAGCGCGCCCAAGATAGCACCGGCACCACTGCTAGGCTGCTGGTAACTGATTTGCTCGGTATTGCACACCCGGTGCGGTACGGCCACCTGCTGGATGATGGGCGTGGAGGACAAGACCCGACCCACATCCTGGGCCCATCCCGCGCCTGCAGCGCTGAGCGCCAATAGGCTTAGAAAGCAAGTTTTCATGGGTATCTCCTTGCGGCTTTGCAGCCAGTTTGCACTCTACGCTGGGTAAAGCATGGGTATTGATGGCTGCTTAACGGTGTGGCTATGCCGTCGGTTGACAGGCTTTACACACCGGCAAGGCATTGCTGTACATCCGCAGGCCTGCCACGTCGAACGATAATTGCCCCGCGCAAGACAGCGTCTCGACCAAACCTAGGCGCCCGAGGCTACAACCCAACATCCAAGACAATTGATTCCAGACCTCCCTCATTCATCAGCCAGCATCCCCAACCGCGCGCCGGCTCTGTTCTGGCGCATGGTGTTCGCCCTGGCCGCCTTGGCGCTGGTGCCCACGCTGTGGCCCGGCTTAGACCTACAGGTAGCGGCCTGGTTTGCCGGGCCGGGCACCGAGCAGCACATCACCCAATGGTGGTGGGTAGAACTGATCAATCTCTATGTACCCGGTTTTTTTCGTGGGGTGGTCTTGGTGGCGCTGGCCGGCTGGATAGCGGCCAGCCTACGCCCAGCGTTGCGCCATTGGCGCCTGCCGCTAGCTTTCGTGGTGCTGTCGGGCGCTCTGGGGCCGGGCTTGCTAGTCAATAGCGGCTTTAAAGAGCACTGGGCGCGTTCTCGCCCCTACGAAGTGCAAAACTTTGGCGGTGTAGCGCAATTTACCCGCGCAGGCCTGATCACCGACCAATGCAATAACAATTGCTCCTTTGTGAGCGGCCATGTGGCCTGCGGATTTTTCTTTGCTTCGCTGATGCTGCTATCGCACCGCAAGCGCCGACTGTGGGCAGTAACTGGTTTGGCTGCAGCCGCCTTCATTGGCTTTTCCCGTATGGCCGATATGGCGCATTGGCTGAGCGACGTGCTATGGGCCGGGCCTATCACCCTGCTGTGCAGTTGGGTGATCTGGCGCGCGCTGCTATGGGCCTACACGCCTAAGCCCGATGCCACGGATAGCGGGAGCAGCGCCCCGCTCTAAGGCCACAAATTAAGCAGGCTAAAGCCTCAGGTGCTGCGCTGCGGCAGGCCCGCCGCCAAACCGTCCAGCACGCCAGGGTAACGCAGTACCAGCCGCAGTTCCCGCTTGATGCGCTGGTTGTCCATACGCCGGGACTCCGCCAAAAAACTCATTTGCATGGGCGACAAGACATGCTCCAAGGCCGCGCGCGACAAGCGCGGCGCAGGCGGCAGGCCAAAAAGGGCCGCAGCGGCATCCATATAGTCGCCCATCTTCATGACCGCATCGTCGTTGACGTTGTAGACACCGAGTGCGCGTCCGCGCCAAAGGGCCAACACACAGGCGCGCGCCAAGTCGTCGGCATGGATGTGGTTGGTATAGACGTCCTCGCTAGACACCAGTACCGGGGTGCTTTTTTGCAAACGCGCCAGCGGCGTGCCACCCTCCCGGTCGGGCGCGTAAATGCCGGGAATGCGCAGCACGCGCGTCTGCGCTCCGGTGGCGCGCCCGAAGTGGCGCACACGGCTTTCCGCATCCACGCGGCGCTTGGCGCGTTCGGTTTGGGGCTGCAGCGCGCGCAATTCAGAGACCCATTGGCCCTGGCAATCGCCATAGACGCCAGTGGTGGACCCATACACAAGGGCCACCGGCCCCAGCCGCAGGCGCAAGGCTTGCAACACATGGGCACTGCGCACATCCCGGCTGCCGGTGGGCGCAGGCGGCGCCAAATGGAGCACGCGCTGGCCCAAAGCCGCCAGGCGGCGCAAGCTGCGCGCATCATCCAAATTGCCCAATAGCGGCGTGATGCCCGCCGCTCGCAAGGGTGCGATCCGCGCCGCTTGCGAAGTAAGCGCCAGCACGCGCACACGCGGCGCGAGCAGGCGGGCCACACGCAAGCCCACGTCACCGCAGCCAATGATGAGTACGCGGCTACGCCGAAAGCGTGCGGGTAAGGCGCCTAAGGGGCTTTGGTTTGAAGGCAAAATCGGGCTTGTACGCGTTGTAAACCCTAAGGATAACCATAACGATGAATGCCAGCGCCGCCTCTTTCGCCATCTCGGTTCAGCCCAGCGGCATTCAGTTTCAAGCCCAAGCGGGCGAAAGCCTGCTCGCCGCCGGTATCCGCCAGGGTATTGGCCTGCCCTACGGCTGCAAAGACGGCGCTTGCGGTTCCTGCAAATGCAAATTGGTATCCGGCCAGGTGCAGCAGAGCAATTTCCAGCGCAAGGCACTGAGCGAAGAGGAAGAGGCGCAGGGTTTTGTGCTCACTTGCAGCGCCATCGCAATAAGCGATATCACGCTGGAGTCGCGCCAGGTAACGCCTGCCGGTGCGCTGCCGGTGAAAAAAATGCCGACTCGCGTGAGCAGCCTGGTACGTAAGACAGACGACGTGATGGTGATGCAACTGCAACTGCCGGCCAACGACACATTTGTGTACCGCGCGGGGCAGTATGTCGAATTCATTTTGCGTGACGGTGCGCGCCGTTCCTACTCCATGGCCAATGCGCCCAGCCATGGCCCAGGCGTAGAACTGCATGTCCGCCATATGCCTGGCGGCCGTTTTACCGATTTGGTATTTGGTTCGATGAAGGAAAAAGACATATTGCGCATCGAAGGGCCCATGGGCTCATTTTTCCTGCGTGAAGAGTCGGAAAAACCGATGGTATTTCTGGCCTCGGGCACCGGTTTCGCGCCGCTCAAGGCCTTGCTAGAGCACATGCAGCATTGCGGTATCACGCGCCCGGTCGCGCTGTACTGGGGCGGACGCCGGCCTGCCGATTTGTACATGGACGATTGGGTGCAAGCGCAATGTGCAGCTATGCCCAATGTGCACTACGTGCCCGTGGTGTCCGACGCCCTGCCTGAAGATGCCTGGCGAGGCCGCACAGGTTTTGTCCACCGGGCGGTGCTGGAAGATTTCTCCGATTTATCCGGCCACCAGGTCTATGCCTGCGGCGCGCCGGTGGTGGTGGACTCTGCACAGCGCGACTTTTGTGCGCAGGCTGGTTTGCCTACCGAAGAATTTTTTGCCGACGCCTTTACTTCGGAGGCGGATAAGCATTAGAAGGCTCACCACTGCCATCCGCTTGCACCGCGACGGGTCGTTGGCTCAGCACCACCGCAAAAATGACTACCAACGCACCGGCCTGGGCCATCGGAGTCATCACCTCGGCCAGATAAAACCAAGCAAACAATGCGGCAAATACCGGTTCCATCGCATAAATAATGGCCGCCTGCTCCGCCGACACATGGGTCTGCGCCAAGGCTTGCAAAAAGAAGGTGGCTGCCGAAGCCAGGGCGCCTAAAAAAAGCAGGCCAAGCAGGACTTCCATGTTGAGCGTCGCGGGCAGGCTGAGCACCCGCGCAGGCCCGCTATCGAGCAGCATCCACACCAGACCCATCGCCGCCATACACCAGACTTGGGCCGATGCTAATTGCACAGCCTTGTGCAGGCGAGCACGCGCCGACATACCCATGGTGTAGACCGCGTAGGCCAGCGCGGCCAGCAAGGTGGCGACATCGGCCCACAAATGGGCCTCGCCGTCGTATGACATCATGCCAATGCCCAAACAGGCCAGTGCCGCCGCGACAAAAATCATCCAACTTGGCCGTCCGCCCAGCAACAAGCCCAGCACAGGCACCATCAGCACGTTGAGGCTGGTGAGGAAAGCGCTGCGGTTAGAGGCTATGAACTGCAAGCCGTAGGCCTGCGCCGCCATGGAAACTAGCGCCAGGGCGCCTAGCCAGAAACCATCGCGCCAGGCAGCAAAGCTGATGCCACGCACAAAAGGCAGCATGCAAAGCGCTGCAATGCAAAAACGCAAGGTCGTAATTTCGACGCCGCTGAGCAGACCGGTGGCTACTTTGAGCACCGGAAACGTCATGCCCCATACCACTGTCACCAGCAGCAAAATCAAGGGGTAGCGGTAATGCATGCCTTCTAGCCCCTACGTCACTTACTCACCCAGATAAGCAGCACGCACTTTGGGGTCGTTGAGCATGTGCTTGGCGTCCCCGTGCATGGTGATGATGCCCGACTCCATCACATAGCCGCGGTTGGCAATCGACAGGGCGCGGCTGGCGTTTTGCTCTACTAGGAGCACCGTTACGCCCTGCGCATACACGTCTTGCACCACTTCAAAAATCTTGTCCACCATCAAAGGCGACAATCCCATGGAGGGTTCGTCCAGCAGCAGCACTTTGGGTCGGCTCATCAAGGCCCGGCCCATGGCCAGCATTTGCTGCTCGCCACCGGACATGGTGCCTGCTAATTGGGTACGCCGCTCTTTGAGACGCGGGAAGATGGAAAACATTTTTTCGATATCGTCTTCGATACCCTGTTTGTCATTGCGGATGTAGGCGCCCATGTGCAGGTTTTCCATAATGGACATGCGCGTGAACACTCCGCGCCCCTCGGGCACCATGGCCAGGCCTTGCTTGACCAAGTCCCAGGGCCCTTGGCCGCGTATGCTCTTGCCCATATAGACAATGTCGCCCCCGGCCAAGGGCAGGGTGCCGGTAATGGCCTTCATGGTGGTGGTCTTGCCCGCGCCGTTAGAACCGATCAGGGTCACTAATTCGCCTTCGCGCACTTCGAAATCCACTCCTTTGACGGCCTGGATACCGCCATAGGCGACTTGCAGTCCGGTCACTTGGAGCAGTGTGTTGCTGGTCATATGCTTTCCTTCTAGGGCGGCAAGCGCCGCCCCGGTAGATCAAGAGTGTTTAGTGGCCGCTGGTGCCCAGGTAGGCTTCGATCACTTTGCTGTCTTTTTGTACTTCGGCAGGCGTGCCGTCGGCAATCTGCTTGCCATAGTCCAGCACGGTGACGCGGTCGCATAAACCCATCACCAGCTTGACGTCATGTTCAATGAGCAAAATCGTACGCTGGTCATTGCGGATGCGGTCTATCAGTTCGCGCAGCATGATTTTTTCGGTGGCATTCATGCCCGCTGCCGGTTCGTCTAGCGCGATGAGTTGCGGATCGGTCGCCAGCGCACGGGCGATCTCCAAGCGACGCTGGTCGCCGTAGCTTAGGGTGCGAGCCTTATAGTCGGCGAACTTAGCGATACCCACATAGTCCAACAGTTCCTGCGCGCGCTGGGCAATCTGCGCCTCTTCGGCTTTAAAGCTGGCAGTGCGGAACATCGCGCCCAATAGGCCCGAATGGGTGCGCACATGGCGGCCCACCATCACGTTTTCCAGTGCCGTCATTTCGGCAAACAGCCTGATGTTTTGGAAGGTACGGGCAATGCCCGCTTTTGCCACGGTATGCACCGCCGTCGGTTGGTAGGCCTTGCCGGCTAGCGCAAAGTTGCCGCTATCGGGCGTATACAAACCGGTCAGCACATTAAAGAAGGTGGTCTTGCCTGCGCCGTTGGGACCGATCAGGCCATAAACCTGGCCGCGCTCGATGGTGATGCCGACATCGCTTAAGGCTTGCAAGCCGCCAAAGCGCTTGGATACGCCTGAGACTTGTAAAACAATGTCTTTGACCGGGGATGTTGCTGCTGTGCTCATGTGCATCCCCTTTTTTAAGCTTTAGGCGCATTGGCCAAGGATTTGCCATGCTCAGGCGAGGGCCACAGGCCGCGCGGTCGTATCAGCATGATGGTCACCATCGCCAGGGCAATGAGCAACTGGCGCAAGATGGAAGCATCCAAGCGCCCGTCGGTCATGGTTTGCAAGGGGCCGGCCACATAGCGCAATACCTCGGGCAGTGCCGACAGCAGCACCGCACCCAAGATCACGCCAGGCAAATGCCCGATGCCGCCTAGCACCACCATGGCCACAATCATCACCGACTCCATCAGGCTAAAGGACTCGGGGGAGATAAAGCCTTGGAAGGAGGCGAACATGGCCCCAGACACACCGCCAAAAGTGGCGCCCATGCCAAAGGCCGTGAGTTTGAGGTTGCGGGTATTGATGCCCATGGCCTTGGCCGCGATTTCGTCTTCGCGTATCGCCATCCAGGCCCGGCCTATGCGCGATTGCTCCAGGCGGTGTGAGATCAAAATACTGATGAGCACCAGCGCCAAAAACAGGTAGTAGTACAGCGACACCGAGGCAAACTCAATACCGCCTACCACCATTTTTTTGCCGATATTGATACCAAAAAATTGCAAGGAATCGATTTGCCCTATGCCTTTGGGGCCGTTGGTGATATTGACCGGGTTGTCCATATTATTCAAAAACACCCGGATAATTTCGCCAAAGCCCAGGGTCACGATGGCCAGGTAGTCACCACGCAGGCGCAGCGTGGGCGCGCCCAGCAGCACGCCAAAGATGCCGGCCAGGCCCGCGGCCAATATCAGTACCAGCCAAATCGGGGTATGCATACCCGCAGGATAGGCAGCGGCCAACCAGGCAAAGGTTTCTGTCAGGTGCGGTGAATTGAGCAGGCCATAGCTGTAGGCGCCAATGGCAAAGAAGGCGACGTAGCCCAGGTCTAGCAAACCGGCATAGCCGACCACGATATTGAGCCCCAAGGCTAGCAGCACGTAGAGCAATGCCATATCGGCAATGCGCACCCAGGCATTACCAAAGCTTTGTAAAACCAGGGGCAAGACCAGCAAGAGCGCTGCAATCAGCGCATAACGGATCAAACTTTTTTGTGTCATGGCCATCTTCCCTTCAAGCCCGGTCTGCCACGCGCTCGCCCAGCAAGCCTGAGGGGCGCAGGGTCAAGACGATGATCAGCACCACAAAGGCAAAGATGTCCGAGTAATGGCTGCCCAGCACGCCGCCGGTCCAGTCGCCGATGTAGCCCGCGCCAATCGATTCAATCAGGCCCAGCAAAATCGCACCCACCACGGCGCCCGCCAGATTGCCGATGCCGCCAAACACCGCAGCGGTAAAGGCTTTGAGGCCGGGCAAAAAGCCCATGTGGTGCTGCGCGGTTCCGTAGTTGGAGGCGTACATCACACCGGCAATGGCGGCCAATACCGCCCCGATCACAAAGGTGGCCGAAATCACCACATCGGGTTTGACCCCCATAAGACCGGCCACGCGCGGGTTTTCTGCGGTGGCGCGCATGGCACGACCCAGCTTGGTGTAATTGACCAGCCAGGTCAGCAGCGCCAGAGACACCGCCGTGAACGCCAAGATCATGACTTGCGTGGGCGTAATCACCGCGCCCAAAATATGAAAGGGCTCGCTAGGCAGCAAAGTGGGGTAAGACTTGAAGTTGGGCTTCCAGATAATCATGGCCAGGGTCTGCAAAAGAATGGACATGCCGATGGCGGTAATCAAAGGGGCCAATTTGGGGCTGTTGCGCAAAGGGCGGTAGGCGATTTTTTCGATAATGAAATTGAGCACCGCAGCCACCATGCAGGCCACCACCAGGGCGATCAACAAAATCACATAGCCGGGCCAGTCCGGCTGCGCCGGGCGCAGTACGCCGATCACGGTCCAGCTGGTCAGCGCTCCCACCATCATCACTTCACCGTGGGCGAAATTAATCAGGTTGATGATGCCGTACACCATGGTGTAGCCCAGGGCGATGAGCGCATACATGCTGCCCAGCACCAGGCCATTGATGACCTGCTGTACAAAAATATCCATAGGTAACTCCGAAGTTGGATGGCCGGGCCAGGGGCAAGCCCAGATGCGCGCTAAGCGTTTGATAGCAATAAACTGACCAGTTCAGCGCTAGGCTGCTGGACATTTTCCGCAAAGGTGAATTCTAGCCATTCGCCTTGCTTCTCAACTTGACAATTGTTTCGGGGTTTACCCGAGGTAAGCATAAGGTTTGCTGTGCAATTGAAGAATTAATTGGATGCTTTTGCAGCGGCATTACGCGAGCGCAATTCGCGCAATTTTTCAGCAATGCGTATTTCCAGTCCGCGCTCTACCGGTTGGTAAAACTGCATGTCTTCCATTCCTTCAGGTAAATAGTGTTCACCCGCGGCAAAAGCACCTTCTTCGTCGTGCGCGTAGCGGTAGTTTTTGCCGTAGTCTAGGTCTTTCATCAAGGCGGTGGGCGCATTGCGCAAATGCAGGGGTACGGGGCGTGTCCCCTCTTTTTTGACCAGTGCTTTGACCTCCTTGAAGGCTTTGTACACCGCATTGGACTTAGGCGCCATCGCCAGATAAATCACACATTGGGCCAGCGTCAATTCGCCTTCAGGACTGCCCAGTCGTTCGTACACGTCTGCTGCATCGAGCGCCATACGCAAAGCGCGCGGATCGGCCAGGCCGATGTCCTCGCTGGCCATGCGGATCAATCGCCGCGCCAGATATCGAGGTTCGGCACCGCCATCGAGCATGCGCACGAACCAATAGAGTGCAGCGTCCGGGTCCGAGCCGCGCACCGATTTGTGCAGCGCCGAAATCGTGTCGTAAAACTGTTCGCCGCCCTTGTCGTAGCGACGCATGCGCTCGCCCAACACTTTGAGCAGCCAGGCATCGTCGATTTGCGCGCGCTTTTCCTGTTGCGCGGCGGCGGCCAAGGTCTCCAAGGTATTGAGCAAGCGGCGCGCATCGCCATCGGCATAGCCCACCAGGCGCTGCGCGGCGGCATCGTCCAGTGCAGGCACCGCGTCGAGCGCACGCGCTTTGGCAATCAATTGCGCCAGCGCCGCTTCACCCAAGGCTTGCAAGACATACACCGCTGCCCGCGACAACAGCGCCGAGTTCACTTCGAAGGACGGGTTTTCGGTAGTGGCGCCAATAAAGGTAAACAAACCGCTTTCCACATGCGGCAAAAAAGCATCCTGCTGGCTTTTATTAAACCGGTGCACTTCGTCCACAAACACCAGGGTGCGTCGCTGGCTCAGGCCATCGCGCGACAGCTGCGCCCGCTCCACCGCCTCGCGGATTTCCTTGATGCCTCCCAGTACCGCGCTGATGCTGATGAAGTCGGCGTCAAAAGCATCGGCCATCAAACGCGCAATCGTGGTTTTTCCGGTACCCGGCGGGCCCCACAAAATACAGCTGTGCGGCGTGCCCGATTCAAAAGCCAGCCGCAGCGCCATGCCCTCGCCCAGCACCTGCTCCTGTCCAATGACCTCGGCTAAGGTGCGCGGACGCAGGCGCTCAGCCAAGGGGGTGTGGGAGGATGTTTTGGTGGACATGCGCAGATTGGCACAAAAATGAAACAGGCTGGCTCAGTAGGTGTCGGACTAAGGGGGTGTGGCGGCGCCGATTACGGCAGCTACAGCGTTTGAGTGTAGAGGAGGCACTGGCACGTTTAGCCCGCATCCTGGCCTGGCGCATCACTCTCGATCATTGGCTGGAACCATTTGCACCGCCTCAACCAATTGGGCCTCCAACAGAGCGACTGCAGGCGCCAAAGTGCCCGGCGCCCGGTGCAAAGCAATCTCTATCTCCGGTAAGCGCGGCAATTGCTGCTCATCGCCCAGCACTCGCCACTGAGCAGGCACCATGCTTTGCGCCACTACGGTCAGTGCCAGCCCGCCCGACACCGCAATCATGCCGCCGGCAAAGCTCTGGCTGGTATAGGCAATACGCCAGGGCATAGCGGCAGCATCCAGCGCCGCCAAAGCATGCTCGCGAAACACACAGCCCTCGGGAAACAGCGCCAAAGGCAAAGGCGTTTCCTGGTGTGCCAGGTGCTGGCGCGAACCGGCCCAGACCAAGCGCTCGGTACGCAAGACCTTGCCGCGCCGACGCTCTGGTTGGCGGGTGATGATGGCCACATCCAGATCGCCCGCTTCCACGCGGTCGAGCAGGGCACCGCTTAAGGCACCAATCACTTCCAGTTGCACACGCGGATAGGCGTGGGCAAAGTGCGTAAGTACACCCGGTAAGAACTGATGGGCATAGTCATCGGGCATGCCCAGACGGACGTGGCCCACGGCATGGGGTTGGTTCATGGCGACCAGGGCTTCCTCATTGAGCCGGATCATGCGCCGCGCGAAGTTCAGCAGCACTTCACCCTCTTCAGTCAAGCGGATCTTGCGCTTATCGCGCTGCAACAAGGCATGGCCGGTTAGGTCTTCCAGTTTGCGCAATTGCATGCTCACCGCCGACTGCGTGCGGCACAGATAGACCGCTGCGCGCGTGAAGCTGCCGCTATCGACCACCGCGGTAAAAGCCTGCAGCAGGGCCAAGTCCAGGTATTTCAGCATTGCAGCCTCTTTTATCAAGATTCTTGATACCTAGCATAACAATTATTCGTTTGCGTTCATATTGGCTAGCGCCTACATTGGCCTGGCGCGTCCTTGCGGATGCGAAGTGATGCACTGCAATCCACCTACCTTAGAGGAGACCTTCGCCATGTTCCATTCCACTGACACCCCCCTGGCGCTGGACCGCCGCCAACTCCTTAGCGGCGCGGCTGCGCTGGGCTTGGCCGGTTCGCTGATCGCCCTGCCCGCCCAGGCCCAATCCACCCCAAAAAAAGGCGGCACGCTGCGCCTGGGCATGGAAGGCGGCTCCGCCTCCGACAGCTTGGACCCGCGCACCTATGCCGACTCGATCCCCATCAGCTACAGCCTGATGTTTTGGAACCAATTGGTGGAAATCGATGCCAAAGGCAACGCCACGCCGGAACTAGCCGAAAGCTGGGAATCCAAACCCGGCGCCGCCGAGTGGATTTTTAATATCCGCAAAGGGATTACTTTCACCTCGGGCAAAACGCTGGATGCCGATGATGTGATTTACTCTATCAATATGCACCGCGGCGAAACCAAATCGCCGGCCAAAGGCATTCTGGAGCCGATCACCGACATCAAAAAGCTCGGCTCGCACCAAATTCAGATCACCATGAAATCGGGCAATGCCGATTTGCCTTTTGTGTTGTCGGACTACCACCTGCTAATCGTGCCCAACGGCACGACCGACTTTTCCAAGCCCGACGGCACCGGCGCTTACACCCTGGTGGAGTGGACGCCTGGCGTGCGCATCCTGGCCAAGCGTAAGCCGGGCAATTACTGGAAAACCGGGCGGGGCAACTTTGACAACATCGAGCTGCGCTACATCGGCGATTCGGCCATCCGCACGCAGGCGCTGCTCACCGGCCAGGTCGATGCGGTCAACCGCCTCAACCCCAAAACCGTGGCCCTGCTGTCCAAAAACAAAGACATCAACATCACACGCACCAAGGGTACCGGCAACCGCTACGGCTTTGTCGCCTTGCTCGATACCGACCCCTACAAAAGCCATGACCTGATGTTAGCCTTGAAATACGGCATCGACCGGCAAAAAATTATCGATAACGTGTTCTCTGGTTACGCCTCTATGGGCAACGACCAGACCGTGGGCCCGGCGGACCGCTTTTACAACGCCGCGCTCAAAGCCAAAAGCTTTGACGCGGACAAGGCCGCTTTCCACTTCAAGAAAGCTGGCGTCAGTATGCCGCTGGAAGTGCAGGTCTCCGATGGCTGCTACTCGGGGGCCGTAGATTCGGGCGTCATGTACCAGGAGTCGCTTAAGAAAGCCGGCATCAATATCGAAGTCAAGCGCGTCTCAGGCGACGGCTACTGGGACAACGTCTGGATGAAAGCGCCTTTTTGCTCGGTGTTCTGGGGCAACCGCCCCACCGCCGACTTGCAAATCTCCACCCAGTTCCTGGGCGGTGGCGCCTGGAACGACACCCGCTTCAAGAGTGCTGCCATGGACAAACTGGTCATCGCCGCGCGTATCGAACTCAACGAAGCCAAACGCCGCGAGATGTACGCCGAGTCGCAGCGCATTATTTCGGAAGATGCCGGCATGGTGTGCTTTGCCGTGGGCGACCAAATGGATGGCGGCAGCAAAAAACTCATGGGCCTAGAGTCGCATGCGCGGTACGACATGAATGACAACCGGCTGGCTGAAAAAGGCTGGTTCGCTTAAGCCAGGTCGAGCCACCTTCTTGCAGCGCGGTAGCTGTCCGTCGGGCCGGTGCCGCGCTGGCTGCATTGCACACACGCTTTGGGGAAATTATTTTGAAAATCGGATTTATCGGCCTGGGGAATATGGGCTCAGCCTCAGCCCGCAACATCGCTCGTGGCGGCCATACCTTGGTGGTACACGACATCAACCGCGACACAGCCAATACTTTTTTAGCGCAGGGTGCGCAATGGGCGGACACGCCCGCCCGGGTCATGGACGCGGCAGACATCGTATTTACCATGGTGTTTGGCCCAGCCGATATTGAACGGGTCGTACGCGGCAGCCACGGTTTCTTGAGCACCGACTGCAAGGGCAAGGCCTGGATTGACATGACCACCAGCAGCCCGCAATTGATGCGCGAATTAGGCGCTGCCTTTGAGGCCGCAGGTGGACTGCCGGTGGACTCGCCGGTCACTGGCTCCATCGACTCGGCCATCCGTGGCGACATGATTTTGTTTGTCGG
>CAMBFN010000058.1 GCA_945865425.1 Comamonas sp. lk
TATCGGCTCGCAAATCACTGAAGAGGCACCCTACTTGGACGCGGTAGACCGTATGCTTGATCTGGTGCAAGCGATTGAAGCGGCAGGCATTGCCTTGGAGCATATTGATTTCGGCGGCGGCTTGGGCATTCAATACCAAGACGAGGCGCCACCGACTGCCGATGCGCTGTGGGCCAAATTACTGAAAAAAATCGATGCGCGCGGTTTGGGGGACCACACTTTGATGATCGAGCCGGGTCGCTCCCTGGTGGGTAATGCCGGGGTTTGCCTGACTGAAGTGCTCTACCTCAAGCCAGGCGAGCAGAAAAACTTCTGCATCGTGGATGCCGCCATGAACGACTTGCCGCGCCCCGCGATGTACCAGGCCTACCACGCGATTGTTCCTTTGGAGCCAGCCAAAGCCCCGGCCCAGACTAGCCTGTATGACGTGGTCGGACCGGTATGCGAAAGCGGTGATTGGATTGGCCGAGATCGGACATTAGCGGTGCGGCCCGGAGAGCGGCTGGCGGTCATGTCCGCCGGGGCTTATTGCATGAGCATGGCCAGTAATTACAACACCCGCGCCCGCGCCGCCGAGATCTTGGTGGACGGCGACCGGGCGACCGTCATCCGCCAGCGTGAGTCCATTACGGATTTGTTTCTGGGCGAGCAGCTCTGCGATTGAACCAACGGCGCAAGCGCCAGGCCAGCAAAACGCCGATGATGGCGGCGTAAAGCGCCACTTGGTCAAAGTTGCGCTTACCGGCGCGCATCCAGAAAAAATGCAAGACGGCCAGCAAGGCGATCAGATATACCGCCCGATGCAGACTACGCCAGCGCGCCGCGCCCATCCAGCGGATGACCCCATTGAAAGATGTCATCGCCAGGGGAAGTAAGAGTACCAAGGCCAGCAACCCAACAAGAATAAAAGGGCGCTTGGGAATATCGTGCAAGATGTCTTCCCACTGCCCGCTTTGGTCCAGCCACACATAAGCGAGAAAATGCAATAGCGCATAGAAAAATACAAACAGGCCCAGCATGCGGCGAAAACGGGCAAGGCCCACCCAGCCCATAGACTCGCGCAAAGGAGTCACCAGCAAAAGCACACAGAGCATGCGCAGGGTCCACAGGCCCGTGCCGCGCAGTAGCGCTTCGGCCGGATTGGCCCCTAGCGCATCGTGCAGCAAGGCAAAGAACAAATAAGCCAATGGCAGCAAGGCCAGCACAAAAACACAGGGTTTGGCAAAGCGCCAAGCAAGGGCGCGCTGCATCATGGCAGACAACACCGGCGCTCAGTAGAACTTCTTCAAATCCAAGCCGGCGTACAACTGGCCTACCTGCGCTTCATAGCCGTTGAACATCAAGGTTTTGCGCTTTTTGCCAAAAATGCCGTCCTCGCCAAGCCGCCGCTCGGTGGCCTGGCTCCAGCGCGGGTGATCCACCTCAGGGTTGACGTTGGAGTAAAAGCCATACTCTTGCGGCGCAGCCTTGTTCCACGCAGTGGCCGGTTGGCGCTCGCTAAAACGGATTTTGACACTGCTCTTGGCACTCTTAAATCCATATTTCCAGGGCACCACCAGACGCACTGGCGCGCCGTTCTGGTTGGGCAGTATTTCGCCATACATACCAAAGGCCAACAGCGTCAGCGGATGCATGGCCTCGTCCAAGCGCAAGCCCTCGGTATACGGCCAGTCCAGCGTGCGGCTACCCACAAAAGGCATGGTTTTGGGGTCTGCCAATGTCACAAACTCCACATACTTAGCGCTACCCAATGGCTCTAGCCGCTTGATCAGTTCCGCCAGCGAGTAACCTACCCAGGGGATGACCATGGACCAGCCCTCGACACAGCGGAGCCGGTAAATGCGCTCCTCCATCGGGCTTAGGGCCAGCAAGTCCTCCAAAGCCCAACGGCCGGGTTTTTTAACCAAGCCCTCAATATCCACTGTCCAGGGCGTGGTTTTCAGGGTGTGGGCATTGGCGGCCGGGTCGGACTTGTCGGTGCCGAACTCGTAAAAATTGTTGTAGCCGGACGCGTCTTTGTAAGCCGTCAGTTTGTCCATGGCCTGCGCACCGGGTAGCGGGCTAGTCTTGGCAGGCAGCGGAGCCAACTTGCCAGGCCTTTGGGTCGGCGCAAGCGCTTGGGCTGCCCCGACGGTCGGCATGGTACCCAGGGCTAGGGCGCTGGTACTGGCAAGCAAATGGCGTAGCGCGCCACGTCGGCCTTGCAACATTTCGCGGGGGGTGATGTCAGAACTTTGAAGTTTCACAGGGGCTCCAACCAAAAAACTATGCCACCGCAAGCACCCCAGGGGCGATGCGCGCCAAACGAGGCACGCTTAACGCAGACCGGCCACGTAATCCGCTAGGGCTTTGATTTCGCGGTCATTGAGCTTGGCTGCAATCTGACTCATTTGCAAGCTGTTTTTGCGCACGCCATCACGGAACGCGGTCAACTGGGCCGCAGCATATTCGGCATGCTGGCCACCGATGCGCGGGTACTGCGCAGGGATGCCAGCGCCATTGGGGCTGTGGCAACCAGCGCAGGCCGGCACCTGACGGTCCGCGATGCCGCCACGGTAAATTCTTTCGCCCAAAGCCACATTTTCTCTGTCCTTGGCAAAACCGGTTTTCGCGGCTTTGCTCTCCAGCCAGAAAGAGATATTACGCATATCGTCTTCGGACAAGGCGCTGGCAAAACCCATCATGATGGCGTTGGCACGCTTACCAGATTTGTATTCCTGAAGTTGTTTCACCAAATACTGGGGGTGCTGCTGGGCTAGTTTGGGGAAAGTCGGGGTGCCCGAATTACCATCTGCCCCATGGCAGGCCGCGCACACCGCGGTAAAGCTGGCTTCGCCTTTTGCCAGATCGGGTTTGGCAGCTTTGGCAGACTCAGCGCCATGGGCCGGGGCAAAAAATGCGCTGGCAAGCATGACTGCGACGAGAAAAAATGGGGCAAACGACTTCATGGTGCTAGGGCTCTTTGGTAGGGCGAAAACCCGTCCATTCTACAATGCGATCCTGGGCCTGCCCGCCATAACAACCACAAGCCCATGACTACTCCACGCCCGCCCGTCGCTTCCCAGCCAGCCAGCGCCGCCGCACCGCCCAAAAGCGCCGCCCTGCAAGCGCTGGGCTGGTTGCACACGGCGCGCTTTTTGACCACCGCGCCGCAATTGCATTTTTTGCCGGAGTTGGATGTGCCAGAAATTGCTTTTGTCGGGCGCTCCAATGCCGGTAAATCCACCTGCATCAACACCTTAACCCAGCAAAAGCAACTGGCTTTTGCCTCCAAGCGCCCCGGGCGCACCCAGCACATCAACCTGTTTGCATTGGGCAAACAAGGCGTGATGGACGCAGTGCTCACCGATTTGCCCGGCTATGGCTACGCGGCCGTGCCCAAGCAGGACAAGATCCGCTGGCAACAGGTCATGGCCAATTACCTGGTCAGTCGCAAAAATCTGCAGGGCATTGTGCTGATGTGCGACCCGCGCCACGGAATGACCGAATTGGACGAAATATTGCTCGACGTCATCCGCCCCCGGGTGGAGGAAGGTTTGAAATTCTTGGTGGTACTGACCAAGGCCGACAAACTGACCCGCAGCGAGGGCGCTAAAGTCTTGTCGATTACGAAGTTACAAGCGGGCGGTGGGGAAGTACGGCTTTTTTCCGCCACCAAACGCACCGGCTTGGAGGACGTGGCCACGCTATTGTGGGATTGGGCCCACCCCGCTAGCGCAGTGGCACTGGCAGTCGAAACGACAGCTGGTTAGCAGAAAGGCGTACGAGCCCTCTTCAGAGCCTAGGCCTATCCTGAAGCGTAGAGGCTAGGAGCACCCGGCGGGCGCGTCTTAAAGCGCTTGTGTACCCAGTAATACTGGGCGGGGTCCTGGTCAATCCAATGTTCAATGCATTGGTTCATGCGCAAGGTGTCGGCGTACAAGTCCTCGCCAGGGAAATCCGCCCAGGCATCGCTCAAGCGGACTTCATAACCACCGGGGACCAGGCGGCTGACCAAGGTGCACACACGCGCCCGACCCAGCTTGGCAAAGCGCGCCAGCGCTGGCACGGTGGCGGCAGGCACGCCGTAAAACGGAACCCACAGCGCGCCTTCCACCCCAAAATCCATATCTGGCGACAAGTGCAGGCGTATGCCTTTGCGCAGTCCACGCAATACAGGTTGGGGTCCGTCTTTGCGGGCAATCGAGTGCACGTTCCCCGAACGATTACGACCCTGCACCATCCACTCCTGCGCCCAGGCATTGCTTAAGGGCACATAAATGCAAGCGGTGCTGATTTGCTGTAACTCGGTAAGTACCACGCCGCCGACATCCAGACCCACCATATGCGGCGCCAAAAATACCAAGGGCCCGGGCTTATCTAGTTCGGCCAACGCGCCTTCAAAGTGGATGCGCTTGCGCAGCAGCGCGACTGGTGCGTGCCATAACCAAGCCCGGTCCAGCAAAGATTGGGCAAAAAGGCGGAAGTGCTTGCGCGCAATGGCCGTGCGCTGCGCAGCATCCATGTCTGCGAAACATGCTGCAAGATTAGCCTGAACGACTGCGCGCCGGCGCCGGGCACACACGAATAAAAGCCAACCCAATGCGCCGCCCATGGTTCGCAAAACTGGTAGCGGCACATAGGCCAGCAGCCGCATGACCAATATCAGCGGGTTCATGCGAGAGGCTCCTGACGCGGCTGTTTATAGCGCTCATAGCCCCATAAATACTGGGTCGGGCATTGGCGCACCAAGCCCTCCATCGCGCAGTTAATGTGCGCCACCATGGAATCCAAATCTGTTTGTATGTCCACCTCCAATGCGCGTGCATGGATGCAATAACCGCGCCCCCAGGGCAAGCGCTCGCCCCAGACGACGACGACGACGGCACCGGTTTGCAAAACCAGTTTGGCGGCCAGGGTCATGGTGTAGGCCGGGCGGCCCCAGACCGGTGACCAAATGCCCATGCCCAAGGGCGGCACCTGGTCGGGCAAGAGGCCCACGGCCTCGCCTTTGCGCAAAGCCTTGAGCAATTTACGCACGCCCTGCAAATTGGTCGGCACGGTCAGCAAGCCCTGGCGGCTGCGCGAGGCCTGCAGCATGGCAGCCAACCAAGCTTGACGCGCCGGACGGTACAGCACCGTCATCGGTCCATAGCGCTCACCAAACAGAGCTGCCGCAGAGGGCGCAGTCACCTCAAAACAACCTAAGTGCGGGGTCAAAAAAATCACGCCGCGCCCGCTGGCGTAGGCGGCCTGAACCGCCTCTCGCCCATCCCATTGCACCGGAACCGGCGCGCCAAACCACAAGCGGGGCGATTCCAATACGCTGCAACCGGCCTGCCCGATAGCGCCAAGGGCCTCGCGCCAGCTATAGCCGGCCTGCTGCAACTGGGTGTGAAAACGCTGGCGGTAATCCTGCGAAAACCCATAGCTCAAATAACCCAGCAGCCAACCTGCGCCATGCAATAGCCACAGAGGGCAGCGCGAGAGCAGTCGGATCAAAAATGGCATAGGGCTTTGTTAGAATGAAACAGTCGCCGAGTTAAACGAGCAACTTGCAGGGCGACGACATGATCGATCGGCCTTGCCGTCCAATTGTGCCTTGTCCTTGCGGACAAATCTGCTAAAGCGTTCGCCAGCTCCCGGGATTGGCAACGCATGTCAACCTCATATTTTTTTAGGAGAGCAACCATGGCGAACGATTTTCTTTTTACCTCTGAGTCGGTGTCCGAAGGACATCCCGACAAAGTATCCGACCAGATTTCGGATGCGATTTTGGACGCGATTTTCAAGCAAGACCCCAAGTCCCGCGTCGCGGCCGAAACCCTGTGTAACACCGGTTTGGTGGTGCTAGCCGGTGAAATCACCACCAACGCGCATGTCGATTACATCCAGGTGGCACGCGACACCATCAAGCGCATCGGCTACGACAACACCGAATACGGTATTGACTACAAGGGCTGCGCCGTGCTGGTCGCCTACGACAAGCAATCCAATGACATCGCCCAAGGCGTGGACCACGCCAGCGATGACCACCTGAACACCGGTGCTGGCGACCAGGGCCTGATGTTTGGCTACGCCTGCAATGAGACGCCCGAACTCATGCCCGCGCCGATTTACTACGCCCACCGCTTGGTCGAACGCCAGGCCCAATTACGCAAAGACGGACGCCTGCCCTTTTTGCGCCCGGATGCCAAAAGCCAGGTCACCATGCGCTATGTCAACGGCAAGCCCCATAGCATTGATACCGTCGTACTGTCCAGCCAGCACAGCCCTGAGATGAGTAATGGCACGACCATGAAGCAAGAATTCATCGACGCGGTGATCGAAGAAATCATCAAACCGGTCTTGCCTAAAGAGTGGCTGAAAGACACCCGCTACCTGGTCAACCCCACCGGCCGCTTTGTGGTCGGCGGGCCGCAAGGCGACTGTGGCCTCACCGGACGCAAAATCATTGTGGACACCTACGGCGGCGCATGCCCTCATGGCGGCGGCGCATTCTCCGGCAAAGATCCCACCAAGGTGGACCGCTCTGCAGCTTATGCCGCGCGCTATGTGGCCAAGAACATTGTGGCGGCCGGTCTGGCCACGCAATGCCAGATCCAGGTGGCCTATGCCATTGGCGTGGCTAAGCCCATGAACGTTACGGTCTATACCGAAGGCACTGGTGTGATTTCTGACGAAAAAATCGCCGCCCTGGTCAGTGAACATTTTGACCTTCGCCCCAAAGGCATCATCCAGATGCTGGACCTGCTACGCCCGATTTACGAGAAAACCGCGTCCTACGGCCACTTCGGCCGTGAAGAACCCGAATTCACCTGGGAACGTACGGACAAAGCGAGCGCGCTGCGTGCAGCGGCAGGCTTGTAAAACAAGAGCCGCATGAAGCTGCAGACACAACGCCTGATAGATCGCTGGCTGGGCCAGTTGCTATGTAGCGTGGTGTCGGGCTGGGTGGGCCTTAGCAGTTTATGGCGCAAGCCTGCGGTAATGCCGCAGGATGCGCGCCATATTCTGGTCATCCTCTTGTCGGAAATGGGCAGCATCGTGTTAGCTGGGCCGATGTTTGCCGCGCTGCGCCAGCGCTACCCGCAAGCGGCCATTCACATATTGCAACTGAAAAAAAATCAAGAAGTTACCCGCTTGCTCTCGCTTACCGAAGCAGCGCAGATGCATTCGATTGATGACAGCGGTGGCCTTTCGCTGGCGGGCGACATCCTGCGCGTAAGTGCAAAACTGCGCGCTTTGGGTATTGACGCGGTTATCGACTGCGAATTGTTTTCCCGGGTCAGCGCATTGCTTTCCTTTGCCTGCGGCGCGCCGGTGCGCAGCGGTTTTACCCCGCATACGCAAGAAGGCCTGTATCGGGGCAGCTTTATTACACATGCGATTCCCTACAACCCCTACCAGCACATCAGCTTGCAATTTTTATCGCTGGTCGATGCCTTGCGGGCGGGCAGCATGCCGCGCAATAAAGCAGCGCCAATCCGATCCGTGCCCGAAAACAGCGCTTTGTCCGTTGCGTTTACACCCGCAGAACTTTGCGCATACCGCGACACATTGGGGCAGGACCATCCGGCCACCCAATCCAAACGCCTGGTGCTCTTGTATGCCGGTGGCGGCATCCTGCCCGAGCGCGCCTGGCCGCAAGCGCACTATGCGCGCGTGGCCCAAGGACTGTGTCACAAGGGCTATGCGGTCGGCTTGATTGGCCTCAAAGACGATGCCGCTTTAGCGCAGCAGCTCAAGACCCAGGTCGGCAGTGATTTATGCATTGACCTGACCGGCTACACCCGCAGCATCCGCGAGCTCTTGATGTTGTTTTATGCCGCCGATTTGCTCATTACCAACGACGGCGGCCCTGGCCACTTCGCCACCTTGACACCGATCCAAACCATGGTCTTTTTCGGACCCGAAACCGGCAAGCTATATGGTCCACTCGGTAAGCGCAATGTAGTGCTTGAATCGGGTATCGCGTGCTCGCCCTGCCTGAGCGCCTACAACCACCGCCTGACGTTTTGCGATGGCGACAACCAGTGCCTCAAGCGCATTGCGCCGGACCCGGTGCTGGACCAGGCACTGGTCTTTTTGCAAGCCCCACCGGGTGCTGTCGCGCCGGCGCCCGGCGCATGAACGCGCAAGCCCTTTGGCGTGACCGCCTGCAGGTCCTAGTGCGCTGGCTGCTGGGTATCCGCTACATCAAATTCGGCATGGTCGGGGCCAGTGGCACAGTCGTCAATATCGCCGTGCTCTACTTGGGCCACGAGTATGTTTTCCAAAGCCTGGAGGGACCTCAGGGCAAGCCTTATGCCTCATTGGCGCTGGCGATTGCGGTGGCCACCGTCAACAACTGCACCTGGAACCGCCTCTGGACCTGGGCCGACCGTATGCAGCACACGCCCACCGAAGCGGGTATCGAACCCTTGCCACAGACGAGTTTGGTAGTGCAGTTGTTCCAATACGCACTGGCGTCCTGGTTTGGCATCGGCCTGCAGTATGTGCTCACCCTCTGGTTGGCGCACAGCATGCATTACATGCTGGCCAATGTGATTGCCATCGTTATCGCCAGCGTAAGTAATTTCTTAGCCAACGACCGCTGGACCTTTCGTAAGCGCTAGAGTGCTCCGCATGGTGTTCATCACGCAGCCCCGCACATCCGCTACACAAGGCGCACTCTGGCCCTGGTGGGTCTTATTTTTTTGCGCAGCAGGTCTGTATTTTTTCGGACTCGGCAGCCCTTATGCACCGACCAACGGCGACGAAATGGTCTATATCCATATCGCCCGCCTCACAGCAGCTTCGGGGCACTGGCTGCCGCTGGTATCCGACCTAGAGAATATGCGCAACACCAAACCGCCCTTGCTGTTCTGGCAAGCCATCGCCAGCGGCGACTGGAGCGCGCAAGGTAGTTTGTTTTCTCTGCGCTGGCCCAGCGTGGCCTACACCTTGCTCACCACCGCCGCTTTGGGCTGGATAACACTGCGCATCAGCGGCCAATGGCGCACTGCGCTGCTGGCAGCGATCATTTTTTTGGCCTTTTTTTCCACCTACCGCTATAGCCGGGTGTACCTGACCAGCGCACCCGAAACTTTTTGGCTGGCCTTGCCTATATGGTATCTGTTGTGGCAACAAAGTGCGCCTAAGCACAGCGTACAAGCACGGGCTGCCTTC
Source organism: Comamonas sp. lk (assembly GCA_945865425.1). Classification (GTDB taxonomy): domain Bacteria; phylum Pseudomonadota; class Gammaproteobacteria; order Burkholderiales; family Burkholderiaceae_C; genus Allorhodoferax. Next base: position 9,151 of record CAMBFN010000058.1, read on the forward strand.
GCCTCGCAGCCCGGTCAGTGGTCAGCTCCCGCATACCTGCTGGCGGGCCTGGTCATGGGCGTGGGGCTTTTGTACAAGTCCTTCGCCCTGATCGCACCAGCCGCCGCCACGCTGGGCTGCGCCCTGTGGCTGAGCCAAGGAAGTCTCCGCTTCAAACCCTTTGTGCGCACGGCAGCGGGCGTGGGTTTGAGCGCGGTCGTCGCACTGGGCGTTTTCGCGCTCTGGTTTGTGCTGGACCCCGATCCGCGGGCGGTTTGGCAGGAGTTTGTGATCGGCGAAAACGCCGGCAAGCTGCAAACCGGCGGCTATTGGCAAGCTGCTTTGAACGGGGACTATCCCTTATGGCAGCAAGCCTTGGCCTACCCGGAAAACGCCGGACTGCTGATGCCAGTAGCACTAGGTCTGTGCTGGTACGCACTGCGCTGCGCTTGGCTTGGCCATTGGCGGGCATGGGCCGGTAAACCACAGGCCACGCTTTTGATCTGGCTGCTGGTGTGGCTGCTGGTCTTTAGCATCCCCAGCCAACGCTCAGCGCGCTACGTCATCGCGGCCATGCCGGCCTTTGCCATCCTGCTGGCGATGTACTGGGAGCGCCTGGCGCGCGGCTGGTTTTTTGCTGTTTTACTGATCAGTGCGATCGCTTTGACACTATTAGCCCGCATTGGCTGGGTTATGCACGGGTTGGGAATCGGCACAGACTTTGAGGTAAGCATCACCTTGATGTGCGCATCGCTGGGTCTGGCCGCCTGCCTTAGCGGCATGCTGTATGCGCGCTGGACCCGCAACAGCGCCTTGGCCGCCACGCTGGCGCTCTATGCCTGTTTCAGCGCCATGACCGCACCACTGGCTAGCGCACAAGCAGGCTATAACGCAGCCATCCAGGCGCGCATGCAAAAGCTGCGCATCGCAGTGCCCAATGGCTTTAACGGGCAGTACGAGCGATTTGCCTTTTTGCTGCCGGGCAGTACCCTGGTCCCCTATGACGTCCAAGGCCGCAACACCGCAAGCCTGCGCCCGGATCTGCCTGCCGCAGAGCGTCTTGACTATTTGCTAGAACGCTTTGATGCGGTGGTGTGGATCGACGCCGAGACAGCGCAGACGCCGTTGACTTGCCTGCCTCGCTGCGAGCTGCTGGCGCAGCGCTGGCATGTGAAAAGCCGCCACCGCGCTGGGGAAGTAAGCTTATCCAATATTTGGCAGCCCCAAGAGTGGTTATTTGGCAAAGAGCTATTGATTATCAGCAAGCCCTGAAACGCCGGCATCGCCTATCACGTGCCCTGGCGTTTGCGCAAGCGCATGAGCATGTAGCCATGTAAGCCGACGAACAACCAGGGATCGAGCACCGCATCCCACAAATTACCGGTGGGCCAACGGGACACCCAAAACAAGGCCAGCACCGGCAGCAGCACCTTGGATGGTGCTTGCATGAGCATCGCTGTGCGGCCACTTGCGATCCAGGGCCACAGCGCCACCAGCAAAACCGGGCCATTAGCCAGGGGATGAAAGCCCCATGCATACAGGCTCCAGGGTAAATAAGCAAAGACATCAAACAGCAGCAACCAGCCCATGGCGATGCCAACAAGCGCATAGCGATCTTGCCATGCAAGGCTGCGCTTTCTGTAACTAGCAGGGTCCGGGTATTTCGCGCTTTGGGGCCATCTGCGCTGCACCACACTACCCCATAGGTAGCTTGAGGCCAAGCCAATGGCCATGAGACTGGGCGTCTGAAATGCCAGCCCCAACCAATAACTGAGGCCCCAGGGGCCGGGAATGCAGGCCCACAATGCAAACGCCAGAGACAGCAGGCGGCCCTTGTCGCGCACCCAGCGCGCATCAAAGCATTGCATCAGGGCCGCGACGAGCGCGGCCATCACCAAGGCCCAGCCCGCTTGCCTGAGCAGGGGCAGTAAAGACGGCTGCGGCAACAGGGGTGCGGCATCCTGCACCAGAGGCATCCAATAGGACCAATCTGCCAAGTTCATGGGCGACCTTTGTCAGGCGCCGCCCAGGCCTGCGACACCCAGGCAAATCGCTGCCAGGCAATCGACTGACGCTGGTCGGTATAGCTCACCCAGACCTGGCCATCGACCATGGCCATGGCCGGGTAGGAGTATTCGTGTCCGGGTGGCCCGTTTTCTAAATCCACCATGCTGCTCCACAGGCCTGCGTCCGCCGAGGACGCCATACGCAATCGGTCGCGGCCGCTTTTTTGCGGGTTGTACACCAGCACGTGCTGCCCGCCTGCCCTCAGCGTGGCGACGCTGGCATTGGGGTTATCCAGGGGCAAGTCTTCGGCGTCTGACCACTGGACGCCGCCGTCGCGGGTCCGGGCCACGCGGATGCGGCCCGCAGGCCCGCTATCGCGCATAAAAGCGAGCCACTCGCGCTGGTCCAGTGCCAACAAAGCCGGTTGCAGCATCTGGCCTTGGGTTGACATCGGCACCATAGCGCGCAAAGCACCGTGTGCATCCAGGCGCAGGGCCACCGGGTATTTGCGCGCCAGTTCAAAGTAGGCTGGCAGCACCAGGCCGCCGTCGGCCAAGGACAAAGGGGCGGTGCGCACCAGGTAGCTGGTATTCCAAAGCCAGGACAATGGCAATACAGCGACAGCCTCCCAGGCCCATGGCACCTCGGGCGTGGGTGAAGCCTGGCGCAAATGCACCACCCGCCCAGCCGCCCAGCCACCTAAACCGGTGGCCACAACAAACAAATGCACTTGCCCCTGTCCATCCAGCCAGGCTACCGGATTACCAAGACGGCGGATGCCAAACCCTAGCTGCGCCCCCATCTCCGAGCGGTCCAACACCATACGGGCGGCGGACCAGTTGCCGCTGGCACGGTCCAGCGCCGACATCGCGATCTGGACATTGGGCGCACTCTCGCGGTCGCCGGCAAACCAAAAGGCCAGCAGCGCCGAGGGATGCGTGGCCGGCAGTGCAAGCAAGGCGCTGGCATGCGCAGCTGGCACGCCTTGGGGCATGGGGATATGGCCCTGCCCCGTACGCTCCCAACGTCCACCCGCAAGCGCTGCTTGCCCGGGACTTGGCGATGCGTCCGCCTCTTGCGCTAGGGCCATCTGGACGGCCTGCGCAGGCACCAGTTGCGCTCGCCGTCCGGCATCGACCAAACACAGCAGCGCGGCGATGGCCAGCGCCAGAGCGGCGGGCAACAAGCGGAGAAGAAAACGCATTGGAGCATCTTAGCGGTCGCGCCTACGACCACCTATCGCTTGCGGCCAAGCGCTCCATGCACAAAGACCGGCAGGCCATGCAAATGCAAGACCTGATAGAACTGCCGCTACAGCGCAGCCCGGACACTAAACTGTGTCTTTCACGCTAGGCAGCGTGCCCCTGCATACGAGACTATTTATCTATGGCAAACCACAGTATTCTTGCGATCACGCCTTTGGGATTTCCCTGGCAAACCATAGACCCGTTTTTGTTCTGCGTCCACCATGACGATGCCTATCCGCCCGGCAATGCGAATATGGGGCCCATGGCCGATCTGGGCGGACGCAATATGGGTCAGGACTTTGAAGGCAAAGACGGCTGGCGCATGTACCACGGCACCACGGTGCCAGGCTTTCCGGCCCATCCACACCGGGGTTTTGAAACGGTCACCATCGTGCGCCAGGGTTTTATCGACCACTCCGACTCGCTCGGGGCCACTGCCCGCTTCGGGCCGGGGGATGTGCAATGGCTCACTGCAGGCAAAGGCATTGTGCACTGCGAAATGTTTCCGCTGCGCCAAACGCAGGCCGCCAACCCGGCCGAGCTATTCCAAATTTGGCTCAATCTGCCGGCCCGTAAAAAAATGGCCGAACCGCACTTCACCATGCTCTGGGCCGACAGTGTTCCATGGCTTGAACTTGCCGACGCAAACGGGCGCAAGACTTCGGTACAAGTGGTAGCCGGAACGCTGGGGCAGTCGCGCGGCGCAGCTCCTCCGCCGGACTCCTGGGCTTCTGAGACGGACTCCGACCTGGCCATTTGGACTATCCGCATGCAAGCTGGCGCGCAATGGACCATGCCGGGCGCAAGTCACGCACAATCGCAGCGGCGCCTTTACTATTTTCGAGGTAGCGGGCTCACCCTCAATGGCCAGACGATTGCATCGCAATCGGTAGTGCAAGTGCAGGCGCAAGATGCCATCGAGCTGCAGGGTGGCGACGACGAGACGCAATTGCTGATGCTGCAAGGTCGCCCTATCGGTGAGCCGGTGGCACAGTACGGCCCCTTTGTTATGAATACCCAGGCTGAAATCCACCAAGCCTTTGCCGATTACCGCCGAACCGAATTTGGCGGCTGGCCCTGGGGCCGCAGCGACCCGGTGCATCCGCGTGAAAAGGGACGCTTTGCCCAGCATGCCAACGGCCGCATCGAAGAGCGCTAGGGCGACGGCGATTGCTGCAAAATGCGTGACCTAACCGAAACGCTTGGATACGCCATGTCACTGATTCCCGCCACCATACTCACAGGATTTTTAGGTTCGGGCAAAACCACCTTGCTCAAACGCATACTGACCGAGGCGCACGGCCAAAAAATCGCCGTCATCGAAAACGAATTCGGTGAGGAAAACATCGACAGCGATATTTTGGTCAGCGACACCCAGGAACAAATCATCCAGATGAGCAATGGCTGCGT
>CAMBFN010000059.1 GCA_945865425.1 Comamonas sp. lk
GGCACAACCGACAACGATGTGTATTTGCGCACCGCCGTCAGCGTGGACCCGCAAGGTTGGGCGCAGTTTGGCCATGTGAAGATGCGTGACTACCGTTGGGGCATCTTTTTGAACCAAGGCGAGGCCGACCGCAAAATCCATTTCGGTGACCACAAGGGCGAAGCCGCTTGGCAAGATGTGCCTGGCGAGCACCGCGCCAATTTACGCCGCATCATCGTCACCCAAGGCGATACCGAGCCGGCATCGGTTGAGCAGCAACGCCACCTAGGCCAGACCGCGCCCAGCATGTACGACTTGCGCAATTTGTTTCAGATCAATGTAGAAGAAGGCCGCCACCTGTGGGCCATGTTGTATTTGATGCACAAACATTTTGGCAGCGATGGCCGCTAAGAAGCCGAAGCGCTTTTAGAGCGCCGCAGTGGCCAAGAAGACAACCCGCGCATCTTGCAAGCCTTCAACGAGCAAACGCCCGATTGGTTGAGCTTCTTTATGTTCACCTACTTCACCGACCGCGACGGCAAGTTCCAACTTTGCGCTTTGGCCGAAAGTAGTTTCGATCCGCTGGCGCGCACCACCAAGTTCATGCTGACCGAAGAGGCGCACCACATGTTTGTGGGTGAGTCCGGCATCAGCCGCATTATTCAACGCACTTGCGCCAAAATGAACGAACTCAAATCTGATGACGTGGGACTACTGCGTGCGGCAGGCGTGATCGATTTACCCACCTTGCAGCGGTACTTGAATTTCCATTTCAGCGTGACCATCGATTTATTTGGCGCCGACGAGTCCAGCAACGCGGCCACGTTTTATTCCACCGGCATCAAAGGCCGCTATGAAGAAACCAAGCGCGACGACGATCATGTGTTACGCGGTCAAACCTACAAAGTGCTCAACGTGGTCAACGGCCAGTTGCAAGAAAAAGAAGTGCCCATGCTCAACGCTTTGAATGAAGTGCTGCGTGACGACTTCATCAAAGACTCGGTGGGTGGCGTGGAGCGTTGGAACCGTGTCATCGACAAAGCTGGTTTACCGCACCGCCTGAGCGTGCCGCACAAAGCGTTTCACCGCAACATCGGCGCCTTATCCGGGGCCAAGGTGTCGCCGGATGGGCGCGTGCTGTCAGAGCAAGAATGGAGCGCCAAAGTCGGCGAATGGTTGCCCACTTTCGAGGACCGCGCCTTTGTGCAAAGCCTGATGGGCCGCGTAGTCGAGCCCGGCAAATTTGCCAACTGGATCGCTCCGCCGGCCATCGGCATCAACCGCCAACCGGTAGATTTTGAGTATGTTCGGTTTAACTGATTTACGGTGTTTTTGCTGAGCCCGTGGGGCGGCAGTGGATTGCAGTTGATTGGTGTGCAAGGGTTAACTTAAGTGCTGGACCCGCGTGGCGGCAGCGGCAGGCGGGGTTCCTCACACGCAGGCTAAACGTTCCTCACCCCGCCGGCTGCTGCCGCCACGCTGCGAACGAGCTTGTCGGTTCGCCCGCGAATTCGGATTGCGATTGCAGTCAAAAAAGGTGCTAACTGTTGGAGCTTTCACCGTAACAGCCGTATTTGCCGTGATCTTTATGTACCGCGCCCACACCAGCCTTTTCGCAGAGGGCACGCAGGCCGGGGCAGGGCGACGAAGGATTAGCCTGCGTTGTGAGGAGCCCGGCCCCGGCCTTCGTGCCCTCGGGCTCAGCAGAAAAGCAAGATAGAAATTAAAGACACAATCGCGACAACGACACCAAGAAACGATGCCATGCGCACAGACACCGCCGAACTGCTACAGCAACACGTGATCGATCCCGAGGTCTGCATACGCTGCAACACCTGCGAAGCCACCTGTCCGGTGGGCGCGGTGACGCATGACAGCCGCAATTACGTGGTGGATGCGGATAAGTGCAACCATTGCATGGCCTGCGTGCCGCCCTGTCCGACAGGTTCGATCGACCACTGGCTTCCCATGCTGCGCAGCCAGGCCTACTCACTGCAAGAGCAGTTTTCTTGGGACGAGTTGCCCGCGCCGCAAGATCACAGCGCGGTGCAAGACGCCTCCACCATGACGCAGATGTCCGGCAGCACGGCGTTTGAAACGGCTAGCAGCTCCTTGCAAACTGCTACCAGCGCTCAGGCCGCAGTGCCGGAGTCCAACAATTGGAGCGCCATGGCTGCCACCCTGCCGCCCTGGTCCGCAGCGCATCCGTACACCAATTTGCATGGCCCCAAGTCGCCCACCACCGCTACGGTAGTGGGCAATTTGCAAGTCAACGAGGCGGGCACCGACAACGAAACGCACCACATCGTGTTGGACTTTGGCAGCATGCCCTTTCCGGTACTCGAAGGCCAGTCGATTGGCGTCGTTCCTCCCGGTGTAGATGCCAGTGGTCGGCCGCACCACGCACGCCAATATTCCATCGCCAGCCCTCGTAATGGAGAGCGGCCAGGCTATAACAACCTGTCGCTCACCGTCAAACGCGTGGTGCAAGACCACCAAGGCCAGCCGGTCCAAGGCGTGGCCTCCAACTATTTGTGCGACCTGAAAACTGGCGACGCGGTGCAGGTGATTGGCCCCTTTGGCAGCAGCTTTTTGATGCCCAACCACCCAGGCAGCCATATCGTAATGATTTGCACTGGCACCGGCAGCGCTCCGATGCGCGGTATGACTGAGTGGCGCCGGCGCTTGAAAGCGAGCGGTAAGTTTGAGAGCGGTAAGCTGATGTTGTTTTTTGGTGCTCGTACCCAGCAAGAGTTGCCCTATTTTGGCCCTTTGCAAAAACTGCCCCACGACTTCATCGACATCCACTTAGCGTTTTCACGCACACCCGGCCACCCCAAGCGCTATGTGCAGGACGCAATGCGCGACGCCGCAACGCCACTGGCAGCCTTGTTGCAAGATCCGCAAAGCCATTTTTATGTCTGCGGCTTGAAAGCCATGGAGAAAGGCGTGTTGCAAGCCTTGCAAGACATCGCCGTCGGCGCGGGTTTGGATTGGAGGCCTGTTGCCACTACCTTGAAGCAAGAGGGTCGCTTACAGTTAGAGACGTATTGAACGGTTGTTCAAAGTAAGCACACCCGGCAGCGGCCATCGCCAGGAGCGCCCCGGCGCAGCGATGAATGCCATCGGGTCACAGGGGTAAAGGGGCCCACCGGAGCATGGCCCAGACAACTTGTTACCTCTTTTTACCTCAATTTGAGGTGCTTAGCCGATGGGCTGCGGTGCGAAGCAGACAGTCCCCGCTACTTTGAAGGTGTGCTTTAAGATCAAGGCGCGTCAATTTGTAAAAAGTCGTAATTTTTGTCTTATGCGAACCCTTTTTCAACTGATCCAAAGACTGGGGCTCCCTAGCACCACAGCGCAAGGGCAAAACCGCCGGATGGCGGAGATGTTTGGTTGGTTGGGATTTTTCAATTGCACTTTGGTGGCTTTGGTTCCCACGGCGCAATACCCGGCGTGGTGGGTGGCCTTGGTTGCGGTATTTTTCTTGACCATGACGCTGTTCGTGCGTGTCAGCCGCAACCCTGTCTGGTACATCCATGCCATGCTGGGCATGGTGATGGTCTTAGTTTTTTACTTGTTGGTGCATACGGGAGGGGTAGTGTCGACCATGACGGTGTGGTTGGCGGGCTTGGCCTTAATTCCCTTTTTGCTGTTGCCCATCAAGTCGGCTATGGTTTGGTCGGGCATCCAAATCCTGGGTGTGAGCACTGTCCTGGTTTTGGGCTTTGCAGGCTGGCCTATGGGGCCAACCGACGCGCCCCATATGGTGGTTTGGGCTTGGGCCAACAAAGTGCTTGCCGTGGTGACCTTGTTGGCTATTTTGGTGTACCTGGACCAGGTCCACGACAAACAGCTCACGGTTTTGCAGTTACAAAGCGATGAGTTGAAGCGTACCCACGAGGCCTTGATTCGTGCCCAAAGCCATAAGGACGAGTTCATCGCCTCGGTGGGCCACGAATTGCGCACACCGATGAACGCGATTTTGGGTCTCAACGGTGTGCTCAAAGACCAGTTGTCACATCACCCGCAAGACCTGGAGCAGGCCGATTTGATTCGGCAGTCCACCCAACACCTGCTGGCCTTGGTCAATGACATATTAGATTTTTCACAACTGCAGGCCCAGCGCATACGCTTGGGCAGCCAGCCCTATGCGTTGGCGATGGGGGTGCAAGCGCTCTTTGCCCGTTTTGACAGTAAGCACGACGGGTCCCAGATAGCCATGCATTGCAGCATCGACCCGGGCTTGCCGCCTTGGGTGATGCTAGATGCCAAGCGTTTTCACCAAATATTAGAAAACTTGCTGGACAACGCGCTGAAGTTCACCCGCACGGGGCGTATTGATTTGCGCTGCATGCCTTGCACCCTGGGCTTGCGCGTGGAGGTGCAAGACACCGGCGTTGGGATGACCCAGGAGCAAACAGCGCAGGTGTTTGCACGTTTCGCGAAGGCCAGTCCAGAAAATTTCAATTTGTACGACGGCACGGGTCTGGGTCTATCCATTTGCGAAAAGTTGGTAGAGCTTCAGGGTGGACACATGGGCGTTTCAAGCCAGTGGCGCGTGGGCTCCCTGTTTTGGCTTGAGTTACCGCTGATTGCGACGCTGGCGCCACCACGGGGCGCGGACCTGGCATCACACCCCGGTAAGGGCAGTGGCGCAGACATGCGGGTTTTGATTGTGGACGACCATCCAGTCAATTTGCTGGTGGCTAAAAGCATGGTGCTCAAATTGTGGCCCAGCGCCACGGTACATACCCTGGGTGAAGGAGCACAGGCCCTGACTTATTTGGGCGAGAAAACGGTGGATTTAGTATTGATCGACATGTTTATGCCCGACATGGACGGGCTGGCCTTGACCAAAGCCATCCGCGCCCTGCCTGGGCCCGTCCACAACATGCCGGTGCTGGGCATGACCGCGAGCAACCAAGCCTTGGACTTGCAGCGCTGCGTTGAAGCGGGCATGAACAATGTGGTGCTCAAACCCATGAACTTGCAAAAACTCCAAGAAGCGATTGACCTGTGTTTTTGGCGCAGAACGCGGGAACAAGCCAATGTGGGCTGAGCTGCGCGCCCATTGGCGCACCCGTCAATGGGCGTCTTTTTTCTTGGTCATGACGCCTCGCAATTTGCGAGCAGGTCGCTTACCCTTTGTATTTTTTGCGGGTTTGGTTTTAATCGTGGTGATTAGCATGATGTGGGTGTTAACGCCCAACGTGGGCAGCCAAGAAAGTCGACTGATTTTCGCTGCCATCATCGCTTTGAGTTTGTGGTTGTTGAACATCGGCGTAGCCACGAGACGCGTGTTGGCCTTGATAGGCATTTACGCGACCGTGCACATTGGCTTGTCAGCGTATTACGGTCAAGGGGTATTTTCACCCCGCATCAATTGGTTGTACCTGATACCGATTTTGATGATCCATATTGATGGTCGCAAGGCAGGATTGTGGTGGGGCGGCGTGGTGATTGCAGTTTTCTCTGTGCTGGCCTTACTCAACCTTTGGGACGCATTACCGCAATGGACACCAATTACCCAGGCCCATCAGATATACGCATTTTTGGTTTATGCAGTGACAGGCTCCAGTTTGATTGCCGTCACCTTGACCTACCAAGGTTTCAGCGAGAGAGCCATTGAGGCACTGCGCGCCAGTAATGAAGAGTTGGAGGCGCGGCGCCAGGATTTGCAAAAGATTTTGGATATCCGCGATCGGTTTATTTCATCAGTCAGCCATGAATTGCGCACACCCATGAATGCCATCCTGGGTTTCAACGACTTGCTGTGCGAGAGCCAAGCCGACAATGCCAGAGCGATGGAAGTGTTGGCGCTGACACAACAATCGGGGGAGCATTTGCTCACGGTGATTAACGATGTGTTGGACTATTCGCAGTTTCAATCGGGTAAGTTGGCGGTCAATCCGCAGCCCTTTGAGTTGCGCAATACAGTGGATAACGCCGCTGGCTTGTTCGCCCATCGCTTGAGCAGTATGAAACTGGCTTTTTCTCATCAGGTAGATGACAAACTGCCGATCTGGGTTCAGGCCGATCGGCACCGATTGATGCAGATATTGGTAAATTTATTAGGCAACGCCATCAAATTCACACCGGTTGGCAGCGTTAGCTTGAAAGTCAGGCCCGATGGAGCTTCTATTTTGTTTGAGGTGCAGGATACGGGCATTGGCATTGCTGAAGAAAAACTGACGATGGTATTTGACCGTTTCTCGCAAGCCACCGATCAAACCCAAAACTTGTATGGCGGCAACGGATTAGGGTTGACGATTTCCAAACGCTTGGTAGAGTTGATGGGCGGCAGCATTGGGGTGCGCAGTCGTTTGGGACAAGGCAGCTGTTTTTGGTTCAGGCTGCCACTCAAAGTGGGGCAAGCGCCCATCGAGTTGCCTGTGACCGAATCCAAAAAAGAGAATATGCGCCAAATGGCTTGGCGCTTTTTGGTGGTAGATGATGTGCAGATCAACCGCATGCTTGTGCGCCAGATGTTAGTGCTGGAGTATCCCAAGGCCCACATTGCAGAGGCGCTTGACGGTGTACAGGCGCTGCAAGCCATGCAAGAGGGTGTGTATGACTTGGTCTTCATGGACATGTTGATGCCGCACATGGATGGCATCGAAGCCTCCCAGCGGATTCGGAAAGACTTACCTGCACCAGCCTGCCACACCCCTATTCTCGGCTTGACAGCCAATGTCAACATGAGCGACAAAGCGCGGTTTTTGGAGGCGGGCGCTAATGGGTTTTTGCTCAAGCCCTTTGCCCGCAAAGACCTCATACAAGCTACCCAAGATCTGCTGTTGGACGAAAGTCGGTCGCGCGCTGCTCCAGCATGATGTACGCCGGCAGGGTGGTAGGCCAGTGGCATTCAATGCAATCGGCTACACAAGCACGCGATCCCCTATGGGTACTGGCAGTTTGGGCAGGTGGTGCCGGGCTCGCAGCAATAAGAGCGCCTAGCCCGAGGGTGCCCATTGAAAATCGGTCGCAAGCGACAAATACATTTCAAACTCGATATGCCTTAGCCCTATGAACTCCACCCTCTCCACCGCAAAAGTCCTGGTCGTTGGCGCAGGCATCATGGGCTCGGGTATTGCGCAAGTGGCGGCGCAGGCCGGGCACAGCGTGTACCTGATGGATAGCCGCCAAGGCGCTGCGCGCCAGGCCTGTACCAGGTTGCGCGAGAGCTTGAACGCGCTGCTGACCAAAGGCAAATTCACCCAAGCGCAGGTGGATGGCATCCTGGCGCGCATCCAGCCTATGGATCGCTTGTCTGAAGTCGCGGGTGTCGGATTAGTGATTGAAGCGATTGTGGAAAATCTGGACGCCAAGCGCGCCCTGTTTGCCGAGCTGGAATCTTTGGTAGGTGCGCACTGCGTGCTGGCCAGCAACACATCGTCTTTGTCGATCACGGCTATAGCCAAAGACCTGCGCGATCCTAGCCGCGTGGTTGGCATGCATTTTTTCAACCCCGTGCCTGTCATGAAACTGGTGGAAGTGGTCTCGGGCTTGCAAACCGCACCTGGCTTAGCGCAGGCGGTTTTTGAATTGTCCAAAGCCTGGGGCAAAGTGCCGGTGCATGCGCGCTCGACGCCGGGCTTTATCGTCAACCGTATTGCCAGGCCCTTTTATGCGGAGGCGCTTGGGCTAATGCATGAGCAGGCCGCAAGGCCCGAGGTCATTGACGCCTGCATGCGCGCCATCGGCTTTCGCATGGGCCCCTGTGAGTTGATGGACCTGATAGGCCACGACACTAATTTCGCGGTCACGCAAGCGGTCTATGCAGCCAATTTTTTTGACAAGCGCTACACGCCCTCGCTCGTACAAAGCGCCCTGGTCGATGGCGGCATGTTGGGACGCAAAAGCGGGCGCGGAATTTACGACTACACCGCTGGCAGCAAGCCGCCGGTAGTGGACATGCAAGCCCTGCCCTTGCACGCTATCAGCCACCTGCAATTGCACAGCTGCGCGCACGACACACAAGCCATGGCTGACTGGCAAACACGCTTACAAGCCGCTGGCATTAAGGTGGAACTGGTGCCCACCAGTGGCACGCTACAAAACTCCAATTTGGCCATTGCGAGCCCAGCGAAGCAATCCAATGCAGGTGCTACATCCGACCCGAATGGATCGTCGCGTCGCGTCGCTCCTTGCGATGACGCAAGCTACCCCTGCGCATGGACTGGCATGCGAGTCGGCGACTTGCAGATCCGCCAAACCGATGGCCGACCCGCATCGGCTTTGGGCGCGCAAGTGGTGGTGTATGACTGGCATGTGCCGCAAGGCGGCGCGCCGGTACTGGCCTTTGCGGCCTCTAGTGGGGCATCTGAAGACCACATTGCCCTGGCGCAAGCGCTGCTCGGCGCGCTGGGCTTTTCGCCGCAGCGCGTGGCCGATCAGCCGGGTCTGGTGGCGGCGCGCACACTAGCCATGCTGGTCAATGAAGCGGCAGACGCAGTGCAGCAGGGTGTGTGCGATCCGGCAGGCGCCGATGCCGCTATGAAACTGGGCGTGAACTACCCCGCAGGCCCGTTTGAATGGCTGGCGCGCTGGGGCGCACCGGCGGTAGTGCGGGTGCTAGAAGCACTTGATGCCCATTACCGGGGCGAGCGCTACCGCGTCAGTCCTTGGTTGCGCCACGCGGCGTGGCAAGCGCAACACACCGCTTGAGGAACGTCTGCATGAATCTAAATCCCTTGTTGCGAGGCCAAAGAGGATGGGACCGTCCTTGCGAGGCCGCAGGCCGTGGTAATCCATGGCGGCGTGCCTGCATGGATCGCCGCGTCGCTGCGCTCCTCGCAATGACCTGCTTCAGCGATCGTGCAATTCCAACTTTGTAAAGCGAGACACACCATGCAAGAGGCCTTTATTTGTGACACCATCCGTACCCCTTTTGGTCGCTACGGCGGCGCGCTGTCCTCGGTGCGCACCGACGACCTGGCGGCCATCCCCATTCGCGCCCTGATGGAGCGCAACCCCAGCGTCAACTGGGCGGCGCTGGACGATGTGTTGTACGGCTGCGCCAACCAAGCAGGCGAAGACAACCGCAATGTGGCGCGCATGGCCGCACTGCTGGCGGGCTTACCGGTAGACGTACCTGGCGCCACCATCAACCGCTTGTGCGGCTCCAGCCTGGACGCGGTGGGCAGCGCGGCGCGTGCTATCAAGAGCGGCGAGGCGCATTTGATGATTGCGGGCGGCGTGGAAAGCATGAGCCGCGCGCCCTTTGTCATGCCCAAAATGGACAGCGCCTTTGGTCGCAACAACGCGGTCTATGACACCACTATCGGCTGGCGTTTTATCAACCCGCTGATGAAGCAACTCTACGGCGTGGACTCGATGCCCGAGACCGCAGAGAACGTAGCGCAGCAATTTGGCATTGAGCGCCAAGCCCAGGACCGCATGGCCTTGCGCTCGCAAGAGAACGCGGTGCGCGCCCAAGGCGCCGGGTACTTTGATACCGAAATCACGCCCCTTAGCATCCCCCAGAAAAAAGGCGATGCCTTGCTGGTGGCGCGGGACGAGCATCCGCGCAGCACGTCTTTGGAAGCGCTGGCCAAACTCAAACCCATCGTGCACGCGCAAGGCTCGGTCACGGCGGGCAACGCATCGGGCGTGAACGATGGCGCGTGTGCGCTGCTGCTAGCCAGCGCCAGCGCCGCGCAACAACACGGCCTGACACCCCGCGCACGCGTGCTGGGCATGGCCACGGTGGGCCTGGCGCCGCGCATCATGGGCTTTGGCCCGGCGCCTGCGGTGCGCAAAGTACTGGCCCAGGCCGGGCTGACGCTGGCGCAGATGGATGTGATCGAACTTAACGAAGCCTTCGCCGCCCAAGGGCTGGCCGTGCTGCGCGATCTGGGCCTGGCCGACGACGACGCCCGCGTCAACCCCAATGGCGGCGCGATCGCCTTAGGCCACCCCCTTGGCGCCAGCGGGGCGCGTCTAGTAACCACTGCGCTAAATCAGTTGGAACGCAGCGGCGGGCGCTATGGACTGTGCACCATGTGCATCGGTGTGGGTCAGGGGATCGCGCTGGTGATTGAGCGGGTGTAGAAGCCTGCATTGCCCACAAGTACCTATTCGTGATGTTTGATGCGTGATGTGTTAGCATCAAAAAAATCAAACCACGAGGTGCATCATGCGAACGACCCTAGATATTGCCGACGATGTGCTTTTTGCCGCCAAGGAAATTGCGCATCGCGAGAAAAAGTCACTGGGGCAAACGATTAGCGAACTCGCACGCCGCGCTTTCACTCAGCCCGCTGATTCCAATGGTTTGCATTCGGCCCATGTACCCAGCGGCGCCTTGCTTGCGTCTGAACGCTTGGCGAGCTACGGCATTAGCCCCCTGCCCGCCAGGGGCGGCATTGTCAGCAACGAGCTGATTGAGCGCTTGCGCGATGCCGAGGGCATTTGATGCGTGCACTACTAGACACCAACGTCCTCATTGCCCTGCACGACCGCGATCACATCCACCACGAACGCGCTGCGCTGTGGCTAGAAGCGCACATTGCACACGGCTGGGCCAGCTGCCCACTGACCCAAAATGGCTGCTTGCGCATCATGAGCCAGCCCGGTTACAGCAAGCGCCAGCCATTGTCTGCGCTGGTAGTCATGCTGCAAGGTTCCACAGCTACAGCTTTTCATCATCTGTGGGCCGACGACATTAGTGTTTTGGATGCTGGGCGCTTTCACCACCCACACATCCATGGGCCACGACAATTGACCGACTTGTATCTACTGGGGCTGGCAGTGAAGAACGCTGGTCGATTCGTGACCTTCGATGCACGCATTCCCTTGAGCGCTGTGAACGGGGCGAGTCCTGCGCATTTGGTCACTTTGTAAGCAAACCGAATACCTAGGCGATTGCAAGCTACCCAAGGCAAAATGGTTGCATGAACAATCAGCCGCCTTTTATCGCCCCCCAAAAATTCACCTCTGCCGCCGATGCCTTGGCGCAAGTGCAAAGCATTTACGCGCAAAGCATCGCCCACTTGCGCGCTTGCATGCAGGCTTTTGTAGCGGGGGATGACAGCCTAGGACATGTGCGTGCTTTTTACCCGCTGGTGCGCCTGCATACCGACACGGTGTCGCGCACTGGCAAGGCCGAGGGCACGGGTTTGAGCTACGGCTTTGTGGCCGGGCCAGGTCGCTTTGAAACCACGCTCACGCGGCCTGATTTATACAGTCGCTATTACCTAGGGCAGTTTGAGTTACTGCTGAACAACCACGCAGTCGAACTGGAAATTTGCACCAGCACGCAACCCATACCCGTGCACTTTTCCTTTGCCGATAACGACCACCTGGAAGGCGACATGGGTGCCGAACGCCGCGCCCGTATGCGCGATGTGTTTGACCTACCAGACCTGGCCGCCATGGACGATGGCATTGCCAATGGCACCTATGCGCCCGGGCCCGGCGAGCCGCAGCCGCTGTCGCTGTTTACCGCGCCGCGCGTGGACTATTCGCTGCACCGCCTGCGCCACTACACCGGAACGCTGTCCGAGCATTTTCAGAACTTTGTTTTGTTTACCAACTACCAGTTTTATATCGACGAATTCATCGCACTGGGCCGCGCCGCCATGGCTGACCCGCACAGCCCCTACAGCGCTTTTGTAGAACCGGGCAACCTGACGACACGCCGCGCCAGCAACGCTGGCGCGGCGCCCGATACCGAAGGCCAGAGCCCCCCGCGCCTGCCGCAAATGCCGGGCTACCACCTAGTGCGCGAAGACGGCAGTGGCATCAGCATGGTCAACATTGGCGTGGGCCCGGCCAACGCCAAAAACATTACCGACCACATCGCCGTGCTGCGCCCGCACGCTTGGATCATGCTGGGCCACTGCGCCGGCCTGCGCAACACGCAGCAACTAGGCGACTACGTGCTGGCCCATGGCTATGTGCGCGAAGACCATGTGCTGGACGAGGAACTGCCGCTGTGGGTACCCATTCCCGCGCTGGCCGAAATCCAAGTTGCGCTGGAGCAAGCGGTCGCGGACGTCACGGGATTACAAGGCAGTGCATTGAAAAACATTTTGCGTACGGGAACCGTGGCCAGTACCGACAACCGCAACTGGGAACTGCTGCCCGACAACCAAGCGCAGCGCCGCTTCAGCCAAAGCCGCGCCGTGGCCCTGGACATGGAGAGCGCCACCATAGCCGCCAATGGTTTTCGCTTTCGCGTGCCCTACGGCACTTTGCTCTGCGTGAGCGACAAACCGCTGCACGGCGAAATCAAACTCCCCGGCATGGCCAACCACTTCTACCGCGAACGCGTGGACCAACACCTGCGCATTGGCATACGCGCCATCGAACTCATGCGCGAACGGGGGCGAGACCAACTGCACAGCCGTAAGCTGCGCAGCTTTGCGGAGGTGGCGTTTCAGTAGGGATGCGGATCGCAAAGCTTGGGACCTTGCAAGGGGAATGCTTCCTTGGTGCGCTCCTTATTTGGTGGCTACCAACGATAGCCACCAATTTTGAATTTGTCTATTCCAGCCCGCTCAAACCATGGCCATAGCTATTGACGTAAACTAAAATTATGGTTAGATTGACCATATGAAGGCCAAGCGACTTTTCTACGACAAAGCGGTTTTGCCGGACGGCGGGGTGGTTGAAATGACGATCTGGCAGCTACCGGCACGGTCTGCAGAAAGGCCGCATGGACTGAAATACAGTTTGTTTTATGGGCGCGATGGGGAACACATCGTGGGATATGACAACGAACGGGGCAAGGGCGACCACAAACACCTGGGTGCCACACAAATGCCCTATCGGTTTGTCAATGTGGAGAAATTGGTGGCTGATTTTCTGGCCGATGTAGAAAGGGCGACACATGGGAACGACACCTAAAGTGCAGGTCAACGTGGACAGCTTGGCCGCTATG
>CAMBFN010000060.1 GCA_945865425.1 Comamonas sp. lk
GCGCTCGATCAAAACCCGAACAAAGGCTTCCTGCAGTGCGCCCAGGGTAAATTGCGAACGGCTTTGAACGGGTATTTTGCGGGGGCGCGAGTCGGAATTTGCCTTATCCCCGTCTTTGGCTTTTAAAACCCGAACATTCATCATATTGATTTCCAATAGACTGTGCAGTTCGACCATTGTGCACTGAACCGGGTTACTCTGTTCAATTATGTCAACTGAATTTCAATATTCTGGCGAAATGACTTCCCCGCGCGAGCAGGTAGCGCAGCTATGCCATTGGATTGACGCCCATATTCACCAGGATATTGGCTGGAGCGATTTGATCCGGCAAAGCGGCATGGACCATAAATTAATCATGGCGAGCTTTAACAAGCACATGGCCACCACGCCGATGACCTGGATACGCCAGCGGCGCGCGCAATTAAACGGGTCTGCCCCGGTACCGGACATGGCGACGCACAGCATCGCTTTTTTGCTTAAGAGCACCCCACCGGCCCATAAGAAGCACCATTGAGTGTTTTGCGAGCGGTGTTATTTAGAAGGATAAAAAATGAATCCCACCCAAATTCAAAATGCGCTGGTCTTGTGCCTCATCCTGGGTTATGCGGTTATGGAGATCGTTAGCCGCTTGTACCACCGCAAGGTCAACGCCACCGGCGACGATACCAAGCTCGAGTTATTGATGTTTATTAGTTTGCTGGCCATTACCCAGCCGCTGGCGATATTGGTGACTTCCAAATTGGGTAATTTGTTTTTCCCGGAAGCCAAAGGCGCGATTGCGGATTGGCCGTGGTGGGCGATGGTGGGTTTGCTGATTGTGTTGGATGACCTGAGCCAATATTGGTGGCACCGTTTGTCGCACACCACGTTTTTATGGCCGCTGCACCGCGCCCACCATTCGGCGCAGTACATGAGTATTCGCATCACCTTTCGCAATAACTTCTTTTATTACCTGATGATGCCTGGCCTATGGTTTGCGGGCGCGCTTTTGTATTTGGGTGTGGGCGGCTATGTGTACGCGCTGTATGTGGTGGTCAAGCTAGCGGTGATTTTGGGCGCGCACTGCGCCTGGCGCTGGGACCAGGCACTGTACAAAATACCGGCGCTGCGCCCGCTCATGTGGGTGCTGGAGCGCACTATCTCGACACCTGCCACGCACTGGGCGCACCACGCCATCACCAATGCCGATGGCGTGGGCCATTACAAAGGCAATTTTGGTAATTTGCTGTTTATCTGGGACTTGATTTTTGGCAGCGCCCACATCACCCGCCAATACCCCGAAGAAGTAGGCTTGGCCGATGACCAACTCTTTGGGCAGGAGCGCTGGTACCACCAGATGTTTTATCCGCTGTTCCAATCCAAGCGCGAACACAGCGCGCTGCGCTTTGGTGGCGAGATTTATGACGGGGATGCGCCGCAGGTGCATACGCCCGGAGCGGCGAGCTAGTTTCCCCACCCCAGCCAAGGAAAAAGCAGGCTGCACTTGCGCGCAGCCTGCCCTTGCCTTTCCTTCTTCCGTCTTCCTTCATTCGACCGCTAACTTGCGTCTTTGGTCTACCTTCTTCGCAATCGTCTTAGTGGCTGATCATCCACGGGCGTTTGTTGGCAAAGGACTTGGGCGCTTTGGGTTGGCCCGTATCCATTTTGGAGCGCGCCTGTGCTAATGCACCGTCTTGTTTTCCCGAGCAGCATCCGCAGCCGCGCGGATGGCGAAAGCGCGAGGAGTGCTGCGGCTCGTGCCGCGCGCGCTCGTTGGTCGCTTCCGCGATCCGCGTGAAGGGGTCCATATCCGCCAGCCTTGGTGCGCTGATCAGGACGCGGTCAGCGTCCTGGGCGCAGGCGGGGCAGGCGGCGGACTCTTCGCGCCGGGAAATGCTGCGTATGGCCTCGAACGGGCCGCAGGCCAGGCATTCGTAGTCGTACAGCGGCATAGGGGTGGGCCTTTCGTTTACTTGAGGTCTGGCGACAAGGGCATGTCGATACCGTGGAAGTTTTGCACCGCCGGCCCGGCGGCGCTGGGATTGATGTCAAAGTCAAATATCTGCGTAGGTAGCCATAGCGTGGCGCAGGAGTTGGGTATGTCCACCACGCCGCTGATATGGCCTTGCACCGGCGCCGTGCCCAAAATCGACAAGGCCTGCGCGCGGCTGTAGCCGAACTTGGTCATGTATTCAATAGCATTCAGGCAGGCTTGGCGGTAGGCCACGTTGACGTCCAGGTAGTGCTGCTTGCCGTGCTCATCGACCGAGATGCCTTCGAAGATGATGTAGTCGTTGTACTGCGGCGTCATCGGGCTGGGCTTGAAGATGGGATTCTTGATGCCGTAGGTCGCCATGCCGCCTTTGAGAATGGATACGCGCATGTGCACCCAGCCGGCCATTTCGATCGCGCCGCAGAAGGTGATCTCGCCATCGCCCTGGCTAAAGTGCAGGTCGCCTACGCTCAGACCAGCGCCATCGACATAGACCGGAAAGTAGATTTTGGACCCGCGTGACAAGTCTTTGATGTCGCAGTTGCCGCCATGCTCGCGCGGGGGCACGGTACGTGCGCCTTCAGCAGCGGCTTTGGCTTTGGCGTCCCCCTTCAAGCGGCCCATGTGCGCAGTGCTGGGGAAGGGCGCGTTGGCCAAAGGTGGCACGCGGTCTGGCT
This sequence comes from Comamonas sp. lk, assembly GCA_945865425.1. GTDB lineage: Bacteria > Pseudomonadota > Gammaproteobacteria > Burkholderiales > Burkholderiaceae_C > Allorhodoferax. Next base: position 2,650 of record CAMBFN010000060.1, read on the forward strand.
CGGTGGCGATGAGGCCGACTTCGCGTTCGTTCCATTTGCCCAGCAGCGAGGGGTCGGGCAGACAGCCGATCAGGCCGGGGTGGATCAGGCCGGCATAGCGCACGCCGGGCACATGGCGCGAGTGGGTAAACATGCCCTGGATGTCCCAGATAGACTTTTGCGCTTGCGGGAAATGGTCTGTGAGGAAACCGCCGCCGTTTTTCTTGGAGAAAAATCCGTTAAAGCCCCACATCGATTCTTGCTTTGCGCCGATGTCCAGCAGCTCGACCACCAACAGGTCGCCGGGCTTGGCACCTTTGACGCCGACCGGGCCGCTTAAAAAGTGCACGATTGACAGGTCGATGTCGCGCACGTCATCAGCGCTGTTGTTGTTTTTGATGAAGCCGCCGGTCCAGTCGTAAGTTTCCAGCACGAAGTCATCACCGGGGTTGACCCAGGTGGCCATCGGGATATCCGGGTGCCAACGGTTGTGGATATTTTCGTTTTCGTAGGGCGATTGGTTGAGGTCAACCTTGATGAGGGTTTCCGGCATGTTCAGGCTCCTTAGGTGGTGGGTGAGGGTGGGTGGGGGAAGGGAAATCAGACCGAAAGCATTTTTCGGATGTGCGCGGTGTCGGTAGAGGCGCGTGGGCTCTCATGCACTAGGCGGCCGCCTTCGATAACGAATAGGCGATCGGCCACGTCTAGCGCAAAGCTAAGCACTTGCTCGGACACGACGATGGAAATTTTGCGCGTCTCGCGGATGCGGTTGAGAGCGCGGGCAATGTCTTTGATGATGGAGGGCTGTATGCCTTCGGTGGGCTCGTCGAGCAGCAGCACTTTTGGGTTGCTCACCAGGGCGCGGGCAATCGCCAGTTGTTGTTGCTGCCCGCCCGATAGGTTGCCGCCTTTGCGGCTGCGCATATCGTGTAGCACCGGGAAGAGTTCGTAAATTTCTTCCGGAACGGCTTTGAGCAGCGATTGCTCCATACCGGTCTCTATGTTTTCCAGCACCGTGAGGTTGGGGAAGATCATGCGGCCCTGGGGCACATAGGCCACGCCGCGCGCTACGCGCTGGTAGCTTTCTTCTTGCGATATTTCCTGGCCATCGATGGTGATGGTGCCGGCCTTGACCGGCAATATGCCGATCAAGGCTTTGAACAGTGTGGTCTTGCCCATGCCGTTGCGGCCCATGATGGCAATAGTTTCGTTGGGCTGGGCGGTGAAGCTGACGCCATGCAAGGCCTCACTTTGGCCGTAGCTGACATGCAGGTCGGTGACTTTAAGCATGGTGTGTCCTCAATGGCCCAGGTAAACGTCGATCACGCGGGGGTCGGCCTGGACGTCTTCCATTGCGCCCTCGGCCAAAATCTTTCCTTGGTGCATAACGGTGACTTTGTCCGCGATTTGTCTGACGAAGTTCATGTCGTGCTCGATCACGATCATGGAGCGGCCTTTGCAGATGCGGTTGAGCAGTTCGGCGGTGAGTTCACGCTCGCGCACGCTCATGCCGGCAATAGGTTCGTCCAGCATCAGCAGCTCCGGGTCTTGCATCAGCAGCATCCCGATTTCCAACCACTGCTTTTGCCCGTGTGAGAGCAGGCCTGCTTCGATGCCGAGCACATCTTGCAGGCCGATTTCTTCGGCCACGGCTTGCATGCGTTCGCGTACCTGGGGCGTGCAGGTAAAGGCCAGCGCACCAAACACTCCGCGCCCGCTGGGGTAAGACACTTCCAAATTTTGAAAGACGCTGAGGTTTTCGTAGATAGAGGGCGTTTGGAATTTGCGTCCGATACCGGCGCGCACGATCTTGTGCTCGGCTTCCTTGCTGATCTCTATGTTTTTGAAGCGGATGCTGCCGCTGGTGGCGCGGGTGCGGCCACAAATCAAATCGAGCAAAGTGGTTTTACCAGCGCCGTTAGGGCCGATAATGACACGCAGTTCGTCTTTTTCCACTTGCAGGTCCAAGGACTCGATGGCGTTAAAGCCGTCAAAGGCGACCGTCAGCTTCTCGATGGTCAGTACGTTATGGGTAGTGCTCACGTTCTTCTCCGGCTTAGGACTGGGCACTGGCGCCGTCGGGCAAGCCCATGCGCTTGCGCAACCACGGCCTGATGCGGGTGTTGTAGACGCCGGCCAGACCATCGGGGAACGCCAGCACCACAGCGATAAACATGGCGGCCATGGCAAACAACCACAGGTCCGGGAAGCGCTCGGAGAAATAGGTTTTGCCAAAGTTAACCAGTAGCGTGCCCCAGACCGCGCCAATCAAAGACATACGCCCGCCCACTGCGGCAAAGATGACCAGTTCGATACTGGGCACGATGCCCAGCAGCGTGGGCGACATAAAGCCCACTTGCAGCGTGAACAAGGCGCCGCCTATGCCTGAGAGCATGGCCGCCAGACAAAAGGCGAATACGCGAAAGGAGGCGACGTCATAGCCCGAAAAGCGCACCCGGTCTTCTTTGTCGCGCATGGCCAGCAGCAGGGTGCCGAGCTTGCTGCGCTGTATCCAGGTGCAGCCTACGATGGTGATCAGGAGCAGCACCACGGTGAAGTAATACAGGATGACTTTGGCGCTGTCGGTACGCGTGTCCCAACCGAGCACGGTCTTGAGGTCGGTCATGCCGTTGAGGCCACCGGTATAGCCTTGCTGGCCAATGATGAGTACTGTCATGATCAGCGCCACGGCCTGCGTGATGATGGCGAAATACACCCCACCGATGCGCCTGCGAAATAAAGCATAGCCCATCAAAAATGCAAAGAGGGTTGGCACCAGCAAGATGGCGATGATGGTGAAGGGCAGCGATTGGAAGGGCAGCCACCAGCTAGGTAAGGCGGTCAGTGAGTTCCAGTCCATGAAGTCGGGGATGCCCGGGGTGGACTGAATGCTGGTGGTAACCGGATCGGAAGCTTCGAGCTTCAGAAACATAGCCATGCAATAGCCGCCCAGGCCGAAGAAAACGCCCTGCCCCAGACTGAGTACGCCGCCGTAGCCCCAGAGCATGACCAGGCCCAGCGCGACAAAAGCGTAGCTCAGGTATTTGCCCAGTAGGTTGAGGCGGAACATGTCCAGGGTGAGCGGAAACACCACGAGCAAGATGATGGCGAGCAGCAGCAGCCCGCCCAGAGATTTGCGTTGGAACCAGTCAAAGATTGCGGTCATGGGTGTGCCTGTGCGGGGTGTGGATTCAGCGGGATTTCGCGGCGAGCCATCAGCGGCGTACCTTGGAGGCAAACAGGCCTTGCGGGCGGAACATGAGGATTAGCACAATGGATGAGTAGGTAAGCACGCGGCCGTTGGAGCCGTCCATAAAGAATTCACTAATCGCCTGGGTTTGCGCGATCAGGAAGGCCGAGATCACCGTGCCGAACAGGTTGGCAGTGCCACCGAAGGTGACCACTAAAAAAGAGTCCACGATGTACAGCGAGCCACTGGTCGGGCCAGTGGAGCCGATGGTGGTGAACGCTGCGCCGGCGATACCGGCAATACCACTGCCAATGGCAAAGGTGAGGCGGTCGGTCTTGCGGGTGTTGATGCCGGTGGCATTGGCCATGGCCCGGTTGGCCACGGTGGCCCGTACCCGCAGACCCCAACGGGAATGGTGCAAGGCGTAGATGACGCAGCCCGTGACGGCAATCGTCAAGCCCATCACAAACAAGCCGTTAATCGGAATGTCCAGGCCCTCGACCGGGGTGAGTGAACCCATGATCCAGTCGGGCAAAGTGCCGCTGACTTCTTTGCCGCCAAAGGTAGAGCGAAACACTTGCTGCATGCCTAGGGAGACGCCCCAGGTAGCCAGCAAGGTATCGAGGGGGCGTTTGTACAAGTGGCGAATGACCGTCCATTCGAGCGCCCAACCGGCCACGAAGGCTAGGACGAAGGAAATCAGAATGGCGATGGGGAAGTAAAAGGGCAGCAGCGCAGGCATGTGTACTTCAACCAAGCGGGAGGACACGTAAATCGTGTAGGCACCAATCGTCATGAACTCGCCATGGGCCATGTTGATCACGCCCATTTGTCCGAAGATGATGGCCAGGCCTAGGCCCATCAATAAAAGCACGGCAAACAGGCTCAGGCCTGAGAAGCCTTGCATGAGGCCGATGTTGAGCATTTCGGAAAAGGTCATGGGAGGGTGTCCATCTGGCGCAATAACTAGGCAAGCAGGCCCCGGACGCAGCCCTCGCGGGCAGCGTCCGAGCGTCCGGACTTAAGGGATTACTGGTAACCCTTAGGGAAAGGATCGGGCTCGACCAGCTCAGGCGAAATGGCGGCGATCTTGAATTGGCCGTCGGTCTGGCCCTGTCCAATAATGGCTTTGCTCCACAGGTGGCGATTGGTGTTGTGGATGCGGGTGTAGCCCATGGGCGCATCTTTGAATTCGATGCCACCGCAGGCCGCAGAGACTTTGGTCACGTCAAAGCTGCCGGCTTTTTCCACCGCAAACTTCCACAGCCACGGGCCGAGATATGCGTTTTGCGTTACATCGCCGACGACAGCATCCGCGCCGTATTTGGCTTTGAAAGCAGCCACGAACTTTTTGTTGTTCGGGTTGTCGATCGATTGGAAGTAATGGCAGGCGGAGTAAAAGCCGTTGAAGTTCTCGCCGCCGATGCCCAGGACTTCGTCCTCGGTCACTGAGATGGTCAGCAGGAACTGCTTGTCACCGGTTACGCCGGCAGCTTTGAGCTGTTTGTAGAAGGCCACATTGGAGCCGCCCACCACAATCGCGTAAATGCAATCGGGCTTTGCGGCCTTGATCTTGTTGATCATCGAGTTGAAGTTGGTATGGCCCAGGGGGTAATACTCTTCACCTACTACTTTGCCGCCGAGCTTCTTCTCGATATGCTTACGTGCGATTTTGTGCGAGGTGCGCGGCCAGATGTAGTCTGAACCGACGAGGTAGTAGGTCTTGGCTTTTTTCTCCTTGTTGGCCCAATCCAGACTCCACAAAATTTGCTGTACTGCTTCTTGGCCGGTGTAGATGACGTTCATACTTTGCTCAAGACCCTCATACATAGTGGGGTAGTAGAGCAGGCCGTTTTCTTTTTCAAAAATAGGCAGCACGGCTTTGCGCGAGGCCGATGTCCAGCAGCCATAGACGGAGGCCACGCGGTCGTTGACCAGCAGCTTTTTAGCTTTCTCTGCAAACGTGGGCCAGTCGGAAGCGCCGTCTTCCTTGATCACTTTGATCTTGCGACCCAGGATGCCGCCCATGGCGTTGATCTGGTCAATGGCAAGCTGCTCGGCCTGGATAGACCCAGTCTCAGAGATGGCCATAGTGCCGGTAGCGGAGTGAAGCTGGCCGACAGTGACTTCGGTATCGGTGACGGCCAGGCCGGTGGTGTTGACCTTGGCAGTGGGGAACTGCTGGGCCAGCGCCACGGAGGACATGCCCACCAGCGGCGATGCTGAGAGTACTTTCAGAAGCTTGCGGCGCGTGGCGTCGAAAGCGGATTCGTCAAAATTATGGGGCATAAGGTCTCCTAGGGTTTACTCGGATGGTTAATAAAAGGCTTGGTGCTAGAACATGGTTTCGGTTTCAGTGGTGGCGGTAAATGGACAAAAGAGTGTTTGACCGCAACGAAGCGTAATCAAGATGCTCCCCACACCGAATACGTCATTTAACGTATGCGTATTCGCTTGTACGCATTGAGTCCAAAGTGCTTCGGGTTTACGCTAGGGACTCACCGGTTCGACGCTTGGGAACAAGTCATTTGGGGCCAATATGCGCACTTCCACGCAGAAGATTTTTCGTATCCGACGCGACTACAACGCCTGGGTGGCTGACGAGTCCATGGAGGACTACGCCCTGCGCTATACGCCGCGCAGTTTTCGTAAATGGTCCGAGTGGCGAGTAGCTAATACCGCCTTGGGCGCGGTGTCGTTTTTGGCCTTGGAGGCCATCGGCGGGTCTATCGCGCTGAGCTATGGATTTTCGAATGCAATCTGGGCTATTTTGGTAGTCAGCCTGATCACTTTTCTAACTGCTTTGCCGATTAGCTATTACGCCGCACGCTATGGCGTAGACATGGAGTTGCTGACTCGTGGGGCGGGTTTTGGCTACCTGGGTTCGACCATTACCTCGCTGATTTATGCCAGCTTTAGCTTTATCTTTTTTGCGCTGGAAGCGGCCATCATGGCCGTGGCCCTACAGATGTATTTGGATATTCCCATTGGCTGGTGTTATGTGCTCAGCGCCTTGGTGATTATTCCGATGGTGGTGCGCGGCATTACGCTGATGTCCAAGTTACAAATGTGGACGCAACCGGTATGGGGTGTGTTGCTCTTACTGCCTTATTTGGCAATTGCCTGGAAAAATCCGCACGCGTTCAGCGACTTTACAGGTCTGACTGGACGCATATCCGGTAGCAGTGGTTTTGACCCACTGATGTTTGGAGCAGCGGCCACGGTAGCTTTTTCCTTGGTGGTGCAGGTGGGCGAGCAGGTGGACTTTTTGCGCTTTCTGCCCGAGCGCACAGCGGAAAACCGCAAGCGTTGGTGGGCCGCGGTGTTGATGGCCGGGCCCGGCTGGATTATTCCGGGCATGTTCAAAATGTTAGGTGGCGCTTTTTTGGCGTTTTTGGTCTTGCAAAGCGAGCTACCGGTACATAAAGCCGTAGATCCTACGCAAATGTATTTGGCCGGCTATGCCTACGTGTTTGACGACCCGCAGTGGGTGCTGGCCGCCACGGTGCTGTTTGTGCTGGTGTCGCAGATAAAGATCAACCTGACCAACGCCTATGCCGGTTCGCTGGCTTGGTCCAACTTTTTCGCGCGCTTGACGCACAGCCATCCAGGGCGCGTAGTATGGCTGGTTTTTAACGTACTTATTGCCGTTTTGCTGATGACACTGGGCGTGTTTCAGGCGCTGGAAATGGTGTTGGGCTTGTATGGCAATGTGGCTATTGCCTGGGTGGGCGCGCTGGTGGCCGACTTAGTGATCAACAAGCCTCTGGGTCTTAGTCCGCGCGGCATTGAGTTCAAGCGGGCGCATTTGTACGATGTGAACCCGGTAGGCCTGGTCTCCATGATGTTGGCGGCCACTTTGTCCATCATGGCTTATGTGGGCTTACTGGGTGCAGCGCCTCAAGCTTTTGCGCCTTTCATTGCCCTGGGAACGGCGCTGGTGCTCTCGCCATTATTTGCCTGGTGGACGCGCGGACGCTATTACATTGCGCGCAAGCCGCACCGCCTTGGCCTACCGGGGCAGATGCTGGACTGCATTATTTGCGAAAACCAGTTTGAAGCCGAGGACATGGCGCATTGCCCAGCCTATGCTGGCGCGATTTGTTCTTTGTGCTGTACTTTGGAGTCGCGCTGCCACGACCGTTGCAAAACCGATTCGCGTGCGGCCGAGCAGGCGGTGCGTTGGCTCAATACATTTTTGCCGGAGAAGTTGTCGCGCCGGGTGAACTTTCGCGTGGGGCATTACATGGTGGTGGCGTTTTCTTTGGTAACTCTACTCGCTACTTTGATGGGCATTGTCTATACCCAAGAGTCGGCGATTGCGCTGGGTTCTGACCCGCTGGAGTTGCTGCATTCGGCCTTCCTAAAAGTGTTTGCCATTTTGCTTTTGGTGGTGGCAGCGTGCAGTTGGTGGATTGTGCTGGGCAGCGAGAGCCGTCGTATTGCGCAGGATGAGTCCAATCGGCATAACCAGTTGTTGGAGCAAGAGATTGAGGCGCACTCGCGTACCTATTCGGCCCTGAAGGCAGCGCGCGATGTGGCCGATTCGGCCAACCAGGCCAAAACGCGCTACGTGGCGGGCATGACGCATGAATTGCGTACCCCACTGAACAGCATTTTGGGTTATTCGCAAATTTTGCTGAAGAACGATTTGCTACCTACTTCGCCACGCGAATCGGTGCGCACCATCCACCGCAGCGGCGAGCATTTGCTGGGCTTGATTGACGGCTTGCTGGACTTGTCGCGCATTGAAGCCGGGCGCATGCAGCTGGACCCGTTGCCCCTGCACCTGCCCGACTTTCTGGATGATCTGGTGCATATGGTGCGGCCGCAGGTGCAAGCCAAGGGCTTGCAATTTGTGTTCGACGAAGGCGGCAATCCCCCCGAGTGGATCAATGCCGATGCCAAGCGACTGCGACAGGTAATGATTAACCTCATCTCCAATGCCATCCGCTTTACCGACGATGGCACCGTCACCTTGCGCGCCACCTATGGTCCGGATGTGTTTCGTTTTGAGGTGATCGATACGGGGGTGGGCGTTTTGCCACAAGACCACCAGCGCATCTTTTTGCCCTTTGAGCGCGGCACGGCGGGCCGGCGCCAAGGCGGCGAGCCCGGTACCGGCCTGGGGTTGGCGATTAGCGAGCAATTGACCACGTTGATGGGCGGCGAGTTGCAATTGCTTTCATCTTCCAACCAAGGCAGTACCTTTAGCGTGCGCCTGCCTTTGGAGCTGGCAAGCCAGCCCGGTCATTACACCGACACCGTGCGCGAGATTTTGGGCTATGTGGGTGCGCAGCGCACCTTGCTGGTGGTCGATGACCAGACCACGCAGCGCCAGATGCTGGTGGGCATGCTGGCGCCCTTGGGCTTTGCATTGCGCGAGGCGGCTAGCGGCACCGAGTGCATTGCCAGCATTCAGGAGATGAAGCCCGATGCGGTGCTACTGGACATCAGCATGGACGATATGGACGGCTGGCAGGCGGCAGGGCGCATACGTCAGGCGGGCTTTGAAGACTTGCCTATCATCATGGTCTCGGCCAATGCCTTTGAAAACCAACCCGAGCGCTTGCGTGCGATGCGCTGTCAGGCCTTTGTAGCCAAGCCGATTTTGGAGTCCGAGCTAATCAACACCTTGCAAGAACACTTGAATTTGGAATGGTGTTTTGCGCAAACCAGCGAGATGCAGGACCTGCAGCCCGCCGCTACCAGCAACAAAAACCTGCCCTATGCCGTGCGTCAGGATTTGCTGCGCCTGGCGCGCTTAGGCCATGTGCGCGGCCTGCAAACCGCACTCGAGGGCATTGCCCGCGCCGACCCGAGTTTTGGGCCGGTCTGCGCACAGCTCAGCGAGTTGGTCACACGCTTTGACCTTGAGAGCCTGCAATCGCAATTGATGGAGCCAGAACATGACGCCTAATTCATCCACTGAAAACCCGGTTGTGTTGGTCGTCGATGACGCCCCCAGTAGTCTGGGTGTGTTGTGCGAGACCCTGGAAAGCGCAGGCTATACCGTGCTGGTAGCCAGCGACGGGGAGACTGCATTGCAGCGGCTGGAGATGATTTCACCCGATGCCATATTGCTGGACTGCGTGATGCCCGGTCTTTCCGGCTTTGATACCTGCAGGCGGATAAAAAACAATGCTGACTGGGCCCAAATCCCGGTGATATTCATGACGGGTCTATCCGATACACAACATGTGGTGGAAGGCTTTGCCTGCGGCGGTGTGGACTATGTAGTCAAGCCCCTGCGCGCCGCCGAGGTGTTGGCACGCTTGCACACGCATGCGCGCAATGCGCAGGTCAGCCGCATGGTGCGCGACGCTCTGGATGTGGCCGGTTTGGGCGTGGTGCTCGTAGATGGCCTGGGCCGCATTGCCTGGCGCTCCCCGAGGGCATCGCGGGCGCTTTTAAGTCTGCACGAGGGTGGAGCCGATTATGCGACCAGCAAGCTGCAGCAAGCTTTGCAAGCGGTGCTGCAAGGTACCGGCGCCAACGTGGACTGCAAAGACACCACGCCGCGCATGTCACTGCGCAATATGGGCCAGACCTCCACTGGCGAGACGCTCGTGCTGCTGGAAACCGAACGCGCAGTGTCGGCTGTAGAGTCGCGCCTAAAGCACGCGGCACTGACAGCGCGCGAAACCGAGGTGCTTTCCTGGATTGCCAAAGGCAAGACCAATCGCGATATAGCCGAGATACTTTCGCTGAGCCACCGCACGGTGAACAAACATTTGGAACATATTTACCAAAAGCTCGGTGTCGAGACCCGCGCCGCCGCCGCCGCCGTGGCGATGGGATAAATCCCACCGTTAGAATCCCAGCCCATGGAAGCTTGGCCGAGCGGTTTAAGGCACCGGTCTTGAAAACCGGCGAGGATGTGAGTCCTCCGTGAGTTCGAATCTCACAGCTTCCGCCA
>CAMBFN010000061.1 GCA_945865425.1 Comamonas sp. lk
TCGGCCACTTGTTGGCGCACCACGGGCTGCTGGCCATTTCGCAGGGCAATCTCCCGCGCCTCCCGCGCCGCGCGCGCCAAGGCGGCCAAGACACCAGCAGGCGCGCCGGCCGAGGGCTGCGTCGCAGCGGCCACAGCCGTGTCGGAGTTCATCGGAGCGTTCATGGGTTGAGTCCTTGCGCCAAAAGCTGGGGATTGAAGTCGCTATTGTCGTACACCGCCCAACGGTTAACCAGCCCTTTATAGCTAGCCTCCAGGTTATGCAAACCCGCATGAAAGCGCCGGTCGATGGTTTGCGGGTCAATGGCATGACCTCCTTGACTAACCCTTAAAGCAACGCGCCTTTGGGCGAGCGCGACGTTTACAAACTGTGTGCACTACCATTTAAGGACTTGGCTAACTGGCAGATTCCGCAAGGCGGTTTGTTTTTTTGGCTTACGCTCAAGCAGCCCCTGGACACCCGCCAGATGTTGCCACTGGCCTTGGAGCAGCAAGTCGCATTCATGCCAGGTGAAGCATTTATGCCAGAGCCCACGCAAGGGACTGGCCAAATCCGCCTGAATTTCAGCCATGCCGACAGGGATCAAACGCAGGTCGGATTGGCGAAGCTGGCCGGCTTGGTGCGCGTGGCTTTGAATGCGCCTGTATAAGCGACAAGGCGCGCACCAAGCTCAAGCCCGTTGAAGCCCTTTCACCCCCGCAGCTTCGCAGCCACCTGCGCCATCCGCGACCCGTAGGCCAGGGCGGTATCCAAATCACCCTGGTGCATGGCATCGGCGGGTGTGGTGTTGCCGGCATGGGCCATCATGCCAATGCTCGCACCCAGCCGATTCACGGTTTCATTTCCCATGATGCCAACGCCTGCCCACACCATGCCGTGCTGCATCGCCAGGGTCAGCATGATCTGCAAGGTGGAGAGTTTGTCGCCGCTGGGGTAGCCCGAGCAGGTAAAGCCACCGGCGACTTTGTCTTTCCAAGTACCGGCGTACCAGCGCTTGGAAGACGCGTCGGCAAATTTTTTGAACTGCCAGGATACCGATCCCATGTAAGTGGGCGAGCCCATGATAATGGCGTCTGCCGCGTCGAGTGCAGCCCATTGGTCTTCGGTGATATTGCCTTCGGCGTCGATGGCAATGAGTTGGGCGTCTGCTCCCTCGGCCACTTGCTGGGCCAGGCGTTGGGTGTGGCCGTAGCCGGAGTGGTAAATCACAACTGTCGATGTCATAGCAAAAGTTTCTAAAAAAAAGCCAAGGATACAAAGATAAACCGCCAGTGCCTAAGCATGGCGCGCTGCACTAACAAAATTCAGACAATGCCAAGCGCGGCTCGCGCAGCACTCACTCTTGGCGGCGTGCATCCAGGCTGAGTGCGCCGGCACCAAAAGCCGTCAAGGCTAGGAAGCCACCGGCGATAGCAATATTTTTCATGAACATGATTTGTTCCACCATTAATTGCTCGGGTGCAGCATGCCAGAAGGCGTGAAAAAACACGCCGGCCACCACCGTAAAGATAGCCATGAGTAAAGCGACCAAACGCGTTTGATAACCCGCCAGCAAAGCCAATGCGCCACCGACTTCGACCAAGATAGCAATGCCGGCACCCAGCTCAGGCAACGGTAATCCGACCGAGGCAATATAGGCTGCGGTACCCGCAAATCCTGCAATCTTGCTGATGCCCGCTGGCAGAAACAAGGCAGCCAAGAGCACACGGGCCAGCAGGGCAAATACATTTTGGAAACGATCTATCATTTATAAAAACTCCTAGTAAAAAATCTTAAGGCGCGAGGTCAAACACCAGCACTTCAGCCGCTTGCGCCTGGTCAAAAACCAAACGGCTTTCGCCCTGCAGGAGCAGCGCATCGCCCTGGCCTAACGCCTGACCATTAGCCGACAAAGCACCGCGCAACGCCTGCACATAGGCTTTGCGCGCCGGGTCTAATGCCAAAGTGGCACTTTGACTGCCGTCAAAGCAAGCAGCATAGATGCGCGCGTCGGCGTGAATTTGCACCGCACCCTGCGCACCGCCGGGGGCAGCCACCAAGCGCAGCACACCATCTTTTTCGGGGGAAGAAAAAGTTTTTTGCTCGTAAGACGGTGCGATACCACGCACATCGGGTTCGATCCAGATTTGCAAGAAATGGGTAGTTTCGTTGGGCGCGTGGTTGAACTCGCTGTGCTGCACGCCAGTGCCTGCGCTCATGCGCTGCACGTCGCCAGGCGGAATGCCCTGGACGTTGCCCATATTGTCTTTGTGCGCCAGATTGCCCGACAGCACGTAGCTGATGATTTCCATATCGCGGTGTCCGTGGGTGCCAAAACCAGTACCCGGCGCGATCCGGTCTTCGTTGACCACCCGCAAATTGCCCCAGCCCATGAAGGCCGGGTCGTAATAAGCAGCGAAGGAAAAACTATGGAAGGACTTGAGCCAACCATGGTCGGCATAGCCCCGGTCGGAGGATTTGCGTAAATACATCATGGTTGGATGCTAAGGGAAACCATGGGTCTTTGAAGCCAAGGAAATTGATGGCATCATTCAAATATTTCGAACTTAAAGGCATCTCATATGCAATCGGCACGCGATTACCTCACTCCAGACACCCTGTCTATGCTGCAAACAATCGCCGAGCAAGGCAGCTTTGCCGCTGCGGCGCGGGCTTTGAATTTGGTGCCCAGTACGCTCAGCTACCGAGTGCGCCAGATCGAAGAAGCGCTGGACGTGCTTTTGTATGACCGCAATTCACGCCAGGCCAAGCTCACCCCGGCGGGGGCCGAATTGCTACGCGAAGGCGCGCGCTTGCTCGAGGATATCGACGCGGTAGCCAACCGCGTCAAGCGCGTGGCCACGGGCTGGGAGTCACAACTGACGATTGCGCTGGACACCATCGTCGTACGCGCCACCATCATGGAATTGTGCGAACACTTCTTCAGCCTGTCGCCCCCCACCCGCTTGCGCCTGCGCGATGAAGCCTTGTCGGGCACCATGGGCAGCTTGATTGCCGGTCGGGCCGATCTGGCCATCGGCGTCGGGCCGGATGATCTTGGGCAAACCGGCATTCATATCAAAGCACTGGGTACGATTCCTCTTGTATTTGCGGTTGCGCCAGGCCATCCCCTGGCTGCTGCGCCAGAGCCCCTCAGCAATGCGCTGATGCAGCGGCACCGCGCGGTAGCCGTTGCTGATTCGGTGCAGCGGGGCAGCGGTATGAGTTTTGGTCTTTTCCAAGGACAAGATGTGTTTACCGTCGGCAGCATGCGCGCCAAGCTCGATGCCCAGTTGCGCGGCCTGGGCAGCGGCAACCTGCCCCTGCCCATGGCCGCACCGCACATTGCCAGCGGGCGACTGGTCGCCAAACGCACCGAGCAGCCGGTGCGCCAGGCGCATATCCACTACGCCTGGCGTGGAACCAAATCAGCGCCACCAGGGCGGGCCTTGCAATGGTGGTTGGACCAATTAGAGAACGACGCCACGCGCCAAGCACTGCTGGCACCCTGACACGGCAGCGGGTGTACAGTAGGCAGCATGCCGAACTGCGGCGAAACAGAGAAAAACGCCAAGGAGAACCACGCATGCACAGGCCTAAAAATATTGCCATCGTCGGCGCCGGACTGGCCGCCATCAGCTGCGCACGTACGCTGGTGCAAGCCGGACACCGCGTCACCCTTTTTGAAAAGAGCAAAGGCGTGGGCGGACGCATGTCAACGCGGCGCAGCCCCTTTGGCACTTTTGACCATGGCGCACAGTACTTTACGGTGCGCGACCCCCGTTTTGCACTGGCCTTGGAGACTGCCGCCGGCGTCTGCCGTCCCTGGAGCGTGACCATGGTGCAGGTGCTAGACCAGCACGGTCGCGTCGCTGCAGCCGGCCTGCCCGCCCGCGAGCCCCACTGGGTGCCAGGGCCGGGCATGCGCGATCTGGCTGTAGCTTGGGCAGCGCCCATAGCCGAGCACATTCAGCTAGAGACCTGCGTAATAGCAATTGAGACCGATGCACTGCACAAGGGCCAGTGGCAATTGCGCACCCGTGGCAGCGACGACAGCAGTGGTGTGCATGGCGGCTTTGACCATGTGCTGCTGGCGATTCCGCATCCGCAGGCAGCGGCCCTGCTGCGCACCCTGCCAGCCAAGACCAGCGGCGGCGCGGCAATGTCGCAAGCGCTGGAGGGCGTCAGCGTTCAGCCTTGCTGGACCCTGATGCTGGCTTTCCCGCAGGCGGTACAACCTGGCCTGACTACGCTGGGCCCGCAATGGAACGCCGCGCGCAGCACGCACCATCGCATCGCCTGGCTCAGCCGCGAATCGAGCAAACCGGGGCGCGGTATCGTGGAACGCTGGACGGTACAGGCCAGTGCTGCCTGGTCGCAGGAACATATCCACGACGATGTGCCGCGCGTGGAAGGCAAACTGCTCAAAGCCTTTGCCGAGGTCACCGGCATACGCGCCCAACCAGCCTATGTACAAGCGCACCGATGGCTGTACGCCAAAACCGACCAGGCCTTGGGTCAGAGCCATATGTGGGACGCCAAGTCCGGCATCGGCTTGTGCGGCGACTGGTGCCTGGGCCACCGGGTGGAGAACGCATTCGTATCGGGCTTGGAACTGGCGCTTGCAGTCGGCTAATTATTTTTCGCACTACCGGGGCCGCTTTGCGCCCTCGCCTACCGGCCCGCTGCATGCAGGCTCCTTGGTCGCCGCCCTGGCCAGTTGGCTCGATGCCCGCGCGCACCGTGGCCAATGGCTGGTGCGCATAGAAGACGTCGACGCCCCGCGCAGCGTGCCCGGCGCTGACCGACTAATACTTTCCCAACTAGCCGCCTGCGGCCTGCATGCGGACGCACCACACGTATGGCAAAGCGCGCGTACGCCGCTGTACCAGGCTGCATTAGACCGCTTGGTGGCAGGCGCTTTAGCCTACCCCTGCGGCTGTTCGCGCAAAGACATAGAAAACGCCACCACCGCAGATGTGCCGCGCCCGCGCCACGCCGAGCTGCGCTACCCCGGCACCTGCCGCACCGGCCTGCATGGCAAAGCCGCTCGGGCATGGCGCTTGCGCACCGCAGGCGCGGCCATGCGCTGGCACGACCGCGCAAGTGGCCCGCAAGAGCAAGATGTCGAGGCTGTAGTCGGCGACTTTGTGCTCTTGCGTGCCGATGGCTGTTTTGCTTACCAACTTGCGGTAGTGGTCGATGATGCGGACCAAGGCATCAGCCATGTGGTGCGCGGGGCAGACCTTTTGGACAATACCGCGCGCCAAATCTGGCTGCAAAACTGCCTGCAACTGCCTACACCGCAGCACCTGCATACGCCTGTGGTGCTGGGCGCCAATGGCGAAAAACTGTCTAAACAAAACGGTGCGCAAGCCATCGACACCAGCGAGCCGCTACAGGCTTTGAACCAAGCCGCCGCCGCCCTGGGCCTGCCCGCGCAGTCGGGCGGCGTGGAGCAAGCGCTACCCGTTTGGACGCAGGCTTGGGCGGATGCTTGGAGGCGGCCCGAGCAGCAATTGCGCGCCACCTAAAATTGCACGCTTCAGGCCAGCAAGCGGCCCACTGTGCGCCCCGCGCATCAACCCTACATGCACAACCATCATTCCCCCGAACCCGACGCCTCACCGGTGTTTATGCGCACCGTCAAAAGCTATGTTTTGCGCGCTGGCCGGGTAACCCATGGCCAGGCCAAAGCGGTTGAGACGCTGGGGCCGCAATTTTTGCTGCCTTACCGCCCGGCACTTATCACCTGGCCCGAGGCATTTGGCAGCAGCCAGGCACCGGGCAGTACAAGGCCTGTGGTGCTGGAAATCGGCTTTGGCATGGGCGAGGCTACGGCCCAGATTGCCGCCACCTTGCCTGGCACCGACTTTTTGTGCTGCGAGGTACACCAAGCCGGCGTGGGCGCCTTGCTCAAGCGCATAGGGGAAAACGGCTTGGTCAATATCCGTATTTGCGCGCATGACGCGGTGCAAGTGATTGACCACATGCTGCCCCTGGCCAGCCTGGACGGCATCCACATATTTTTTCCGGACCCCTGGCACAAAACCAAGCACAACAAACGCCGTTTGATACAAACGCCGCTGGTCGAGAAATTAGCGCAAGGACTCAAACCAGGCGGCTATTTACATTGCGCCACTGACTGGCAACCCTACGCCGAACAAATTTTGGAAGTGCTGGAAGCTGAGCCACTGCTAAACAACCCGGCGCGCAACGCGCACCCCGCTTTGCAGGGCTACGCGCCCAAGCCGGACTACCGGCCATTGACCAAGTTTGAAAACCGGGGACTCAAGCTCGGCCATGGGGTGTGGGATGTGGTCTGCCTGCGGCGCTAAGGTATGCGATTGGCCAGTGCGCTGCGCGACTTGCCCGCACGTGATGGCGTAGGGGCCAGCCGGGTTGTCATCCCACCCGGTCAGTGGGCGAGCGTGATGCACTTTTTGGTGGCCCGCTTCCCGCATATCAGCGCAGAGGATTGGCAACAACGCTTGGCCCACGGTCTGGTGCTCGGCACCGATGGGCAACCATTGCAAGTCGACACGCCGGCCATAGAGGGCGGCTGGCTGTATTACTACCGGGCTGTCGAAAGCGAAACGGCGATCCCTTTTAGGCACCAGGTGCTGTACCGCGATGCGCACTTGTTGGTGGTGGACAAACCACATTTTTTACCGGTTATCCCCTCAGGCAAGTATTTGCAGCACACCTTGTTGTTGCGCTTAAAACAAAGCTTAGACGTACCAGACTTGGTGCCCATCCACCGTATCGACCGTGACACGGCTGGGTTGGTGCTGTTTTCACTGCAAGCGGCCAGTCGCGACGCCTATAGCGCATTGTTCAGAGAACGGCGGGTAGAGAAAACCTATGAAGCCATTGCGCCTTTCGATGCCGCGCTGGCCATGCCGCAGCGGCGCGAAAGCCGTATTCGGGTAGGCGCGCACTTTATGCAGCAGGCCGAAGTACCGGGGCCGGTTAATGCGATTACCGACATCGATGTGCTGGAAGTCTGTGGGCCCTGGGCGCGCTACCGCTTGCGACCTTTAAGCGGTCAGCGCCACCAGTTGCGTGTGCACATGCTGGCGCTGGGCCTACCCATCCTGAACGATGGCATGTATCCGCAGCTCACGCCAGAAGGCGCCAGCGACACTTCCAAACCACTGCAATTGCTGGCTAAAAGCCTGGTCTTTGAAGACCCGCTTAGCGGGCGACGCATGGCGTTTGAAAGTGCGCAGCACCTACTGCCTTTGCCACTGGTTTAAGCGGTAATTTCCTTGGCGCTGATGCGGTAGCGGAAATCGTCTGGCGCATAAGCGTCCAGGCGCTGGCCACCAGTTTCGGCATGCGGGTACATCAAAAACCCTAGGCGCGGGCCGTTGGCGTTGGGTAGTACCACATCATGCGCAGTGTTGTAGGCCATCCAATTGCCTTCCCAGCCGCCAAACAAGGCGCGATTGACCGGCGCGACCACCGGGTTACGCGGGTCTTTTATCCATTGCGCAGTTTCCTGGCGCATCACCTTGGCCACGTCCGCCGGATCCATAGCCACCCAGCCGTAGCCTTGCAAATAGACCTCGGCGCGGCAATGCTGCGCGCCTTGTAGCTTGGCAGAAATACCGCCCAATTCTTTGTAGCCAAAGGCGCTGGGCGCCACACGCAAACCATAGACATCGCGCGCAGGCAGGCCCACCGAGCGGCACAGGCCTACGAACAAGGCGTTCAGGTCGGCGCACTTGCCACCCAGGTTGCCGGTTTCCAGCATGGTTTGGATATCGCCTTCGCCGCAACCGCGCACCTTGGGCTCGCGGTAGGTGTTGCTCACAATCCAGTCGAATATTTTTTGCGCTTTTTCGACATCGTTGCGCGCACCCTTGGTCGCCTCGCTGGCAGTGCTGAGCACGATGCCATCGACTGGAATCAGCTTTGTTGCGCGTGTCCATTGCGCCAAAGAAGCGGCCGTTTCAGCGGGCACGGACTTTTGCTTCCAGTCCTGCAAACGGTTTTGCGTTTGGATGCGGCTGGTCACCTCCACAAATGGCTGCATCTGGGCGGCGTCAAACTCGGCATAGGCCATGCGCGCGCCTTCTCTGCCATCGGCCAGCATGCGGACCTTGCCATTGCTGCTCATGGCCGATTCCAGGGATTTTTGCCAAGCGGTGTCCACACTGGGCACCGGCACCCAGACCCGGGTCTGGCCGCGCGGGGCGGCAATTTCTACGCGAGTGCTTACTTCAAACGTACGCCAAGCGCCGGGCTGGGGCGCAAACTGGCGCTCGGGCACATCGGCGCTTTGCGCCAAGCTGTACGGGGGAAAGCTAGCAACTGCCGAGGCAGCAGCCGTGCGAAGAAATTGGCGGCGCGCAGGCTGCGCCTCGCCATTGAAAACGGTGGTCATAACAAGAACTCCGGATAGTGATAAAAAGCGCGTACGGCGTAGCAAAAAATACCCCGAATAGCGCGAAAACCATCAACCCGTCTGCAATCGCTTGCAGCGGGTCGGCGGCGGGCGGATTATCACTGCTGCAAAAGGTATATTTCGGGCCTGCCTTGCCAGTGCAACGCCTCGTGTGGCGCACCACGCGCCGGCCATGTATGCCCGACCTCACTGAGACCCACCTCCTTGTCCCCTGAAATCCAAGCCCCCGAGGCCGCCCCCAGCAACCCGCACAACTGGGCGAAAGATGCTTTTGCGGCATTTAGCCATGTGCTGCAAGCCACGCCGGGCTTTCGCCAGCGCGAAGGCCAGATCGCCATGGCGCAATGCGTAGCCGAGACGCTGAGCCGCGCCGACCTGGGCGACTGCGAGGACCCACAAAGGGCCATCGCCGTCATCCAGGCGGGAACCGGCGTGGGTAAATCGGCGGCCTATGCCAGCACAGCGATTGCCATGGCCTTGCAGCGCAAAACCCGGGTGCTGATTTCTACTGCCACGGTAGCGCTGCAAGAGCAATTGATGCAAAAAGACCTGCCAGCTCTGGCGGCCACCATGGAGCAGCCCTTTGCTTTTGCGCTCGCCAAGGGGCGCGGTCGCTATGTGTGCAAGCTCAAGCTGGAGCGCCTGGCGGGCAGCGGCGGCGCGGAGGATGATTTTTTTGAAGAAGATTTCCCGGCGGTGGCGCTGGGCACGGCCTCGCAAGAAGCCTTAGAAGAGCGGCGCTTTCGGCTGTATGAACACATGGCCGCCACGCTGGCGACAGGCCGCTGGGACGGCGACCGCGACAGCCTGAACGAGGCGCCCGACCCGCAGGACTGGGCTACCGTGGCCGCCGAGCGGCATAGTTGCACCGTACGGCACTGCCCACGCTTTCGCGATTGCAGCTACTACCAGGCGCGCAACCGCCTGGCCGAAGCGCAAGTGATCGTCGCTAACCACGATCTGGTGCTGGCCTCCTTGGGCATGAAAACCCTGCCCGAGTTGGACAACTGCCTGCTGGTGTTTGACGAAGCCCACCACCTGCCCGCAGTCGCCCTAGACCAATTCAGCAGCGCCATGGAGCTGGCCAGCCTGCGCTGGCTGGACCGCTTGCCTAAAGTCTTGCTAGAGGTCAGCAATGCGCTGCAACTGGACCTGGACCCGGATGTGAGTACCGTCAGCAGCCAGCTTAAAACCACGCTGAACCAATTGGCGCGCATGGTGCTGGACCTGGTACACGCCAGCACTCAAGGGCAGGATGGCACGCTGCGCTTTGCCCATGGCCAGCTGCCCCAGGCCCTGGTAGAGCCGGTGGCGCACGTGCTCGCGCAGGCCACCGGTTTGGCGCAGGCGCTGGACGCCTTGGGTACCCAAATCAAACAAATCGCCAAAGACGACCCGATGCAAGCGCTGCAATGCAGCCAACAATACGCCAAGCTGGGGCCGCTGGCACCGCGATTAGGCGCCCTCACATCGACTGCCAGCCTCTTGCTGGAGCACGGCGAGCAGCCGCTGGCCAAATGGCTGCAATGCAAAAGTGAGGGCAGCTTTTTGCTGATCAGCGCCCATGCCTGCCCCATGGTGCCGGGCGACTTGCTGCGCCAGTTTGTCTGGAGCCAGGCCCGCGCGGCCATACTGACCTCGGCATCGCTCACCAGTTGCGGCAGCTTTGACTATTTTTTGCAGGAATGCGGACTCTCGGGCAAGCCGGGGGTACAGGCGCTAGAAGTCTCCAGCCCTTTTGACTACGCCACGCAAGGCACGCTGACCGTGGTGCACACCATGGCCGACGCGAAAAACGTGCAGGCCTATACCGGCGAAGTGGTGGAATACCTGATGCAAGACTTGGCGCAAGTGGAGCACGGCGCCTTGGTTTTATTCACCTCGCGGGCGCAAATGCGCGCCGCCACCGATGCGATTCCAGCGCGGCTACTGGAAAGCGTTGTGGTGCAGGGAAGCACCTCACGCACACGCTTGCTAGCCGCGCATACGGCGCGGGTGGAAGCCGGTTTGCCGTCTATTATTTTTGGCTTACAGTCCTTTGGCGAGGGCCTGGATTTGCCGGGCCGTTTGTGTGAAACCGTGTTCATCACCAAGCTGCCCTTTGCGCCACCGTCCGAGCCGGTGGACGAGGCGCGCGCCGAGTGGCTGCGCCGCATGGGGCGCGACCCATTCAATGAACTGGTCATCCCCGCCACCGGCATCAAGCTGCTGCAATGGACGGGCCGCGCCATCCGCACCGAGGAAGACCGCGCGCAAGTGATTTGCTACGACAAGCGCCTGAGCGAACAGGCCTATGGCCGGCGCATGCTGCAAGGCCTGCCGCCCTATCGCTTTTTAGAGCGCAAATAAGAAAACCAACAGGCGTAAAAAAACCGGCCCGAAGGCCGGTTTTTTGTTGTGGCTGTCCGTGATTAACGGATGACCGCGATGGTGTCTAGCTTGCCACCGCGCACCGTCTTCATGGTTAGTGCGCCATTCAAAATGTCACCTTTGGCGTCAAAGGAAATCGCGCCAGTAACACCCTCGAAGTTCTTGGTTGCGGCCAAAACCGGCAGGTACTTCACCGGATCGGAAGAACCAGCCTTCACCATCGCAGCAACCATCAGCTTCACGCTGTCATACACGTAGGGTGCATAGACCTGAACATCAGCATTGAACTTTGCCTTGAACTTAGCCTCAAATTCGTTTTTGGATTTTTCGTATTTGCTGCCTTTCTCTACGCCACCAGCTTCTGCGCAATAAACCTGGTTATCCGCAATAGCGTCACCGCCGAGCTTGACCAACTCTGCCGAGCAGATGCCGTCGCCACCCATGAACTTGGCATTGATGCCTAAGGATTTCATCTGGCGCAACATCGGACCTGCAACAGCGTCCATACCGCCAAAGAACACCACATCAGGCTTTTTGCCTTTGATGGTGGTCAAGATGGCGTTGAAGTCGGTGGCTTTGTCGGTAGTGAACTCTTTGGCAACAACGCTGCCGCCCGCGGCCACAACCGCTTTGCTGAACTCTTCAGCCACACCTTGGCCGTAAGCGGTGCGGTCGTCGATCACTGCAATGGCTTTGCCTTTGAGCGTGTTGACGGCGTACTTGCCCAAAGTGCCACCCAATTGGGTGTCATCAGCCACCACGCGGAACGTGGTTTTGAACCCTTGGCGTGTGTACTTGGGGTTGGTTGCGGAGGGAGAGATTTGGGGGATACCCGCATCACTGTAGATTTTGGAAGCGGGGATGGACGTGCCAGAGTTCAAATGTCCGACCACACCAACGACTTTGGCATCGGCCAGCTTTTGGGCTACTGCGGTACCTTGCTTGGGATCAGCGCCGTCATCTTCCATCATCAGCTTGAGGGTGACTTTTTTGCCGCCGATGGTGACGCCGGCTGCATTGAGCTCTTCCACGGCCATGATGGCGCCGTTTTCATTGTCTTTGCCCAGGTGGGCAATAGCACCACTGGTAGGACCAACGTGGGCGATGGTCACAACGCTTTGTGCCATTGCCAGTCCGGTGGACAGTGCCAGTACGGCGGCTGCAAGGGTTTTCAATTTCATGTTAGTCAAACTCCACTCAATATTTAAAACTTTTGCCTAAACCCTAAGGGCTAGACGCGGACGCAAATTCTACCGCTTGCTTGCCCAAAGGGACGCCTATATTTCAATTACAAGACGCCGAACCTTGTAAATTCGAGAGCAAGGTCGGGTTCGCGCTGCGGGTAAGTACTTACAGCCCGCCGTGAGACTGGGCCGACATCATGTACAGCATAGGAATAGAGAGCATCGTATTGGTGCGCGACACCAGCATGGCCAGGCGGGCAGCAGCCGCTTTTTCGGCCGGCTCCACTTGCACAATGCCCAGGGCTTTCTTCTGGTTCGGCCAGATGATGAACCATACGTTAAAGGCCATGATCAGGGCCAACCACATGCCGATGCCAATGGCGGCAAAGCCGACTTGCAAGCGCAAGGCAGCGTGCAAATAGCCTTGCAGGCCGGCCACTATCAGGCCGGTGACCACCGTAGCCAAGGCCGCATAACGGAACCAAAACAGTGCGGTCGGTGCAATCACCTTGCTGATGGCAGGCTTTTGCTCATCGGGGATTTTGGGCATGCTGGGAATTTGGACGAAGTTGAAATACCACAAGAGGCCAATCCACATCACGCCGCACGTAACGTGCAACCAG
>CAMBFN010000062.1 GCA_945865425.1 Comamonas sp. lk
CGCAACCTGCTCATCATTCCCGAGCACAACATCCGCAGCACTTTTTACCTGAGCAATCTGGCGCAGCTGCAGCGTATATTTCATATGGCGGGGCTCCATGTCCGCATTGGGTCGATCAGCCCCGAGATCAAGAAAAGCACGGTCATTGAATTACCCGGTGGCGAGAGCATCACTTTAGAGCCGGTGTTGCGCATCAAAGGGCGCATTGGCGTGAAGGACTTTGACCCCTGCACCATCTTGTTGAACAACGATCTGGCGGCGGGCATCCCGGGTATTTTGGAAGATTTGCACCAGCAATACCTGCTGCCGCCCTTGCACGCCAGCTGGGCGGTGCGCCGCAAAAGCATGCATTTCGCCTGCTATGAAGAAATCGCCAAGCGCTTTGGCAAGCTCACGGGCATCGACCCCTGGCTGATCAATCCGCTGTACGAAAGCTGCGGCGATGTCGATCTGGCCGATGCCAAGGGCCTGGCAGCCCTGAGCGCCCGGGTGGACTCCACCTTGAGCAAAGTACGCCGCAAGTACAAGGAATACGGCATCAAGGAAAAGCCCTTCGTGATCGTCAAGGCTGACAACAGCAGCAGCGGCATGGGACTTATGACGGTGCGCGAAACCAAGCAGTTGCCCGAACTGGTGGCGCGCACCAAGGCGGCGCAGCCGCAGGACGGCGGTTTGCGCCAGTTGATCGTGCAAGAAGGCGTGCTCACCCACGAGCGGATGAACGATGCCGTAGCCGAGCCCGTGGTGTACATGATGGACCGCTATGTGGTGGGAGGCTTTTACCGTATCCACGCCGACCGCGGCGAGGACGAAAACCTCAGCGCCCCGGGCTCTTTGTATGTGCCGCTGGCCTTTGGGCCCAGCACCCAGCTACCACAGCTGGGCGTGCGCCCCGGTGCCAGCGAGCCCAATCGCTTTTATATGTACGGCGTGGTGGGCCGCTTGGCGATGCTGGCGGCCAGCTATGAGCTCGAAGCCACCGACCCTTTGGCCGACGAAGGCGAATAGCGAAGCGGGTAGCACGCCGGATTTGTCGCAGTGGCGACTTTTCTTGCTGCATTGCAACATATTTTTTGGTTTGGCGGGCCGAGCAGGCCGAAAACGAGGTTTGCCGTAGCACAATGGCGCTCCTCGCGACAACCGGATCCGCGCCTCTTTTGGTGGCCGGTGCAAATTGTGTCCCCACAAAAATCATCACTCACGGTCATGACCGTTAGCGCCATTGGCGTGGTCTATGGCGACATCGGCACCAGCGTGCTTTACGCGCTTAAAGAAGTGTTCGGTTCCGGGCATGTGCCCTTTACCTCGGACAATGTGTATGGCATTTTGTCCATGATTTTTTGGACGCTGACGATTATCGTCTCGCTCAAATACGTGGTGTTGGTGTTGCGCGCCGATAACGCGGGCGAGGGTGGCCTGATCGCCATGTTGGCGCTGGCCTCGCAAGCGGTCAAGGACAAGCCGGTCTTACGCGGCGTGCTGCTCAACGTTGGTATTTTTGGTACCTGTTTGTTTTACGGTGACGGGGTGATTACCCCGGCGATTTCGGTGCTTGGTGCGGTCGAAGGTCTGGAGGTGATTTCGCCGCGCTTTGTAAAGTACGTGGTGCCTTTGACCTTGGTAATTTTGTTTTGCCTGTTTTGGGTGCAAAAGCGCGGTACGGCCGGCATCGGTAAATTTTTTGGCCCCATCACCTTGGTCTGGTTTACGGTTATCGGCGCTTTGGGTGTTTTTCATATCGCCGCCAACCCGGCTATTTTGTTGGCGATCAGCCCCCATTACGCAGCGATTTTTATTTGGGAAAACCCTGGCGTTAGCTTCATCTTGTTAGGTGCAGTGGTCTTGTGCGTCACGGGTGCTGAAGCCCTCTACGCCGACCTAGGCCATTTTGGCAAAAAGCCGATCCGTATTGCCTGGTTTGCGGTGGTTATGCCATCGCTGACCCTGAACTATTTCGGCCAGGGCGCTTTGCTACTGGCCAATCCGGCGGCTGTGAAAAACCCTTTTTACATGATGGCGCCGGACTGGGCACTGATACCCTTGGTGGTGCTGGCCACAGCGGCTGCAGTCATTGCTTCGCAGGCTTTGATCACCGGCGCCTTTAGCGTGACCAAGCAGGTGATTCAGCTGGGTTACCTGCCGCGCTTGAACTTAATCCACACCAGCGCGCGTGAGGCCGGGCAGATTTACATCCCGTCCGTGAACTGGGGCTTGTTTGTGGTGATTGTGCTGGCGGTGGGAATGTTCAAGTCCTCTAGCAATCTGGCGGCAGCTTACGGCATTGCGGTGTGTACCGACATGCTCATTACTACGATACTGACCTTTTTCGTCATCCGTTACCGCTGGAAATACCCGCTGGCTTTATGCCTGCTGGCCACTGGCTTTTTCTTTGCGGTGGACTTTTTGTTTTGGGCCTCCAACTTGCTCAAGCTCTTTGAAGGTGGCTGGTTCCCCTTGGTCATTGGCGCGGTGATCTTTGTGCTCATGGGGACGTGGAAGGACGGACGCGCCTTGCTCAACTCCAAAATCAAGGCCGACGCGCTGGATTTGCGCGGGTTTTTGGACTCTGTGTTTATCAGCCCGCCCGCGCGTGTGGATGGCACGGCGGTGTTTCTGACTGCCGCAGTGGGTACGGTGCCTAATGCGCTCTTGCATAACTTGAAACACAACAAGGTGTTGCACCAGACCAATTTGTTTGTAACGGTGCGCAACCACCAGGTGCCCTGGATCGGCCTGGACAAGCGCATCGAGATCGAGCGCCTGGGTCATGACTGCTGGCAGGTGCTGATTCACTACGGCTTTAAAAACGACCCGGACGTTCCCAAAGCCTTGCAGCAACTCAAAGGCAGGGGTGTGGCTCTGGAGCCGATGTCCACGAGTTTCTTTTTGTCCCGTGATACGGTGGTTCCGGTCTTGGGCAAGGGCATGGCCCCTTGGCGCGAAAAGCTATTTGCCCAAATGCACCATAACGCCAGCAGCGCCGCTGACTTTTTGAATCTGCCCAATAACTCGGTGGTCGAGATGGGCTCCAAGATAGAAATTTAGCCCACCGTGCAATTTTTCAAAGATCTGAGTTGGTCCACTTTCACTGCCGGTTTTGTGGCGGTGTTGGTGGGCTTTACCAGTTCCATCGCCATCGTGTTTCAGGCGGCGCAAGCCTTTGGCGCAACCCAGGAAATGCTGGCGTCCTGGGTTTGGGCGATCAGCATCGGCATGGGCCTGACTACGGCCATACCATCATTGATGATTCGCAAACCGGTAATGGTGGCTTGGAGCACGCCGGGTGCTGCGGTATTGGCCAGCGCCGGCCTGGCTGGCGGTTTCACCATGGGCCAAGCGGTAGGCGCGTTTATGGCGAGTGCGGCCTTGATCGTGCTGATCGGCGCCAGCGGCTGGTTCGAGGCCTTGACCAAGCGCATTCCTTTGAGCATCGCCAGCGCCTTGTTAGCTGGGGTGTTGGCGCGCTTTGGCATTGCAGGTTTTGCCGCCGCGCAAACTGCTTTGCCTTTGGTCTTGCTAATGCTGTTCACGTATTTGCTGGGCCGGCGTTTTATGCCTTTGTATGCGGTGCCGCTTACGCTTTTATTTGCTATTTTGTTTGTGGCAGGGCAGGGGGGGTTTGCCAATGTGGTGATTCCCACGGGTCTGACTTGGCCGGTGTATGTCGCGCCTGAATTTACGTGGTCTGCCATGGTCAGTCTGGCGCTGCCTTTGTTTGTGGTGACCATGGCCTCGCAAAACATGCCTGGCGTAGCGGCGATTAAGGCCTGTGGTTTTGGCGACGAGCGGGCCAACGGAGGAGATGCCGGTTTGCCGATCTCGCGCATCCTCACCATGACGGGCGTCGCCACACTGGCGTTTGCGCCATTTGGCGCGTTTTCACTGAACTTAAGCGCCATCACCGCCGCTATGTGCATGGGCCCACAATCGCACCCCGACAAGGCGCGCCGTTATACCGCTGCGGTCTGTTGCGGCCTGATTTACATTGCCCTGGGCTTGTTCGGCGCCACCATCATGGCCATGCTCAGCGCTTTTCCGCAAGCCCTGGTCGTGGCCATCGCCGGCCTGGCCTTGATGGCCACCATCGGCAATGGACTGGCCAGCGCTTTGCATAAAGAATCAGACCGCGAAGCGGCCATGGTGACGTTTTTGATTACCTTGAGCGGCGTGGTTATCGGCGGCGTAGGCTCGGCGTTTTGGGGCTTGCTGGCCGGCAGTCTGGCACTGGCTGTGCAACACTACCGGCCACGCAGGGCCTAAAGCGCAGGCGATTTCGCCTGGCCCTTGGCCGCTTTCCCAGCCTGGTGTCTGAACCCAGGGCGAGGATGTAATCCCGGAGGATTTTTTTGATGCAAATTTTGTTTGTCGCTGACCCGCTGGAGTCTTTTCAGACTTACAAGGACACCACGTTTTCCATGATGCGCGAGGCGCAGCGGCGCGGTCACCAGATCGCTGCGTGCGAGCCACGGCACCTGCTATGGCAACAAGGCGGCGTGGTGCAGGCGCAAACGCGGCGTATCACCTTGACCGGGCAGGCCGAGCGCTGGTTTGATGCGCAAGCCGCTGCGGTGCTGGCCCTGCATAGTTTTGACGCTGTCGTCATGCGCAAAGACCCGCCTTTTGACAGCGAATATTTTTACGCTACGCACCTGCTGGAACAAGCCGAGCGCGAAGGTGCCAAGGTGTTCAACAAGCCGCGCGCGCTACGCGACCACCCCGAGAAGCTGGCGATTATGGAGTTCCCGCAGCACATCGGCCCCACGCTGGTGACTCGCGATCCGCAAGCGGTGCGCGCCTTTCACGCCGAGCACCAGGACATCATTTTGAAACCGCTGGACGGCATGGGTGGCATGGGCATTTTTCGCGTCAAGGCCGACGGGCTGAACCTGGGCAGCATCATCGAAACTTTGAACTGCGAGGGCGCGCAAAGCCTGATGGTGCAAAAGTTTTTGCCGGCGATCGCGCTAGGCGATAAGCGCGTGCTGGTCATTGGTGGGGTGCCGGTGCCTTTTTGCCTGGCGCGTATTCCGCAGGGCGGCGAGGTGCGCGGCAACCTGGCTGCCGGTGGCCTGGGCGTGGCCCAGCCCTTGAACGATGCCGACCGGGCGATGGCCCAAGCCATGGGCCCGACCTTGGCGGCACGCGGCCTCTTGCTGGTGGGCTTGGACATCATCGGCACCCACCTGACCGAGATCAATGTCACCAGCCCGACCTGTTTTCAGGAGATCAGCGACCAGACCGGCTTTGATGTACCGGCCATGTTTGTCGATGCGCTGGAGGCTGCTGCGGCCGCCTGAAGTATTGCGGCGATCGCTAGTCGCGCGGTTCGCTCCAGAGTATGCCGCCGGTGGCCCAGTTGTCGGCCTTGATGTCGGTGATGATCACGTCCACCGAGCCGGGCGAACCGCCGAGCACTTCCACGCTGATGCGGGTAATTTCCTGCACCAGTTTTTTCTTTTGTTCCAGAGTGCGGCCTTCAATCATTTCTATATGGTAGGTGGGCATAGGTTTCCTTTGCATGGGGCTGGTGTTGAGGCATGGGGGCTTTGGCCCCGGCCTTGGGGCGGCAGTTTAGACTGCGGCATGCTTTCTCCTAGGAAAAATTTGTGCTGCCGGCATTGATTGGCCAAGGCTTGCGCGCGCTGGGCCAGCACCCGCGCCACAGCGCCTTGTTGGCAGCTTTGGTCTTGCTGCATGCGGTGCTGGGTGGCTTCATTGGCTTGTCGGTAGACGAGGCGCATTACCTTTTGTATGCCTACCACCCGGCGCTGAGTTATTTTGACCATCCGCCCTTGGTCGGCTGGGTGCAATGGCCTTTGGTCGTAGTGGATGCGCCCATAGTCTTCTTGCGCTTAGTGCCCGGACTCTTCTGGCTGGGAACCGTGCTGGGCGTGTATCGGCTCGCCGAGTATCTGCAAGGCCATAGCAATTTCGGTCACGCAGGTGATGCCGGTTTGTGGTCACTGGCTGCGCTTGCACTGGCGCCCTTGCTGCATGTGCTGGGCATCGGCTTGGTACCTGATACCTTGCTGATGTTTTTCACCGTCTTGCTGATGGGGCAAACCCTGCGCCTGATGCAGTCTGACGGGCTGGCCTACCGAAGCGACTGGTTGCTATGGGGCTGCCTGCTAGGGCTGGCGGGCCTGAGCAAATACACCGCCATTTTTATGGCCTTGGCGTCGGGCTTGTGCCTTTTGTCTGCCCACGGCTTGCGCATATTGCGCAGTCCTTGGCCCTGGTTGGCGGTGTTGCTGGCGCTGCTTTTGGTCTCGCCGGTGCTGGTGTGGAATGCGCAACATGACTGGGTATCTTTCCGCTACCAAGGTCAGCATGGCGCAGGCAGTGGTTGGCACTTGGCAGAAGTGGCGCGCTTCGCACTTTTACAGTTGCTGGCCTTTGGACCTTTGCTGCTGTGGGGTTTGTGGGGACATAGCAAGCAGGCGGTGCTACGCCTATTTTTTGGCTTGCCTTGGCTGGTGCTGGCCTATTTGGCAGGCGGGGGCAGCAGCCTGCCGCATTGGACTGCACCGGCTTGGGTGGCGCTGGCGCCTTTTGCGGGTGTAGCTTTGGCACGCTACCGCTATGGCTATGGAGACCGAGGCCGTCAGCGCCTGCGCGCGCGGCTGCTGGCCATGCTCGTGCTGCTGCAAGGGCTGGCTTGTACCGCATTGCTGTGGTTGATGTTGTCCGCCGGTGCGCCGTTTTTTGCCCGTACCTGGGACAACACCGCGGTAGGCGCCAACCCGTTTGCTGAACTCTATGGTTGGGACCAGGCCGGTGCGCGTGCGGCCAGCCTGGCGCAGATGCAGGGCATGTCCAGCGTGTCGGTACAAAACTGGACGCTGGCCAGTCGCTTGGCTTGGCATGTCCGGCCCTTGCCGGTGCATGTGCTGGCTGCAGGCTTTAGCCAGTTTTCGATCTGGGCTGGCGATTTGCCCATGGGTGCAAGCACCTTGCTGGTGGACAACTCCTTATTGGCTTTTGAAATACCGTTGGGGCCGCATGGCTTTGCCGATTGCCAGTTGCTCGATACCCTGGATGTCCGCCAAGGTGGCGCACCGGTGGCACGCTTTAGGTTTTACGCTTGCCAGGGCTGGGCTGGCGATCCGCAGCCGCACAACCGGGAGCCCGGTCCATGAACGCGCGTTGGTGGCTGCCGCTGGTGGTGCTGCTAGCCGCTGCGCCTCTGTGGCTGCATTGGTGGGAGCCTGGCTTGTTTCTGGCGGTTAACCAGGCCTGCGCCAGCGTGCCGGCAGTGGTTTGGGCAGCAGTGTCTTTGGGTGGCAATGTCTGGGGGGTGCTGGCATTGACCTCGCCTTTGCTGGTATTTGCGCCGCGACTTATGTGGGCTTGGTTGTGCGCCGCACCGGTGGGGGCGATCTTGGCGCGCATCGGCAAAGAATGGCTTTTCAGCCCGCGCCCGGCCGGGCTGATTGAGCATGCGCAAATCCGCATCGTCGGCGAACCGATGGAGTTTGCCTCTATGCCCTCGGGCCACACGCTGACGGCATTTGCCGTGGCTGGCAGTATTTATTTCGCGATCGAAGCCGAGCGCCGCCAGCGCTTTGTGTGGCTATGGTTACTGGCAGCCTTGGTGGGCTTATCGCGCATGGCGCTGGGCGCGCATTGGCTTGGGGATGTGGTGGTGGGTGCCTGCCTGGGGGTCTGGGCTGCGGCCATCGGACACCTGCTTTTGCACCGGCTAGGGCCTGGGGTTTTTGCACCTCGGGGCTGGCAGATGCGTGCTTTGGCCTCAGTGTTGGCGCTCACGCTGTACCAAATACTGGATGCGCCGCTGGACTACGATGACAGCCGCCAGCCGCAATATGGGCTGGCGCTGGTTTTGGCGCTGGTCTTGCTGCGCTTTACCCGCCAGCAGCGCAGGGAAGTTTGATGCAGGACGCAATAATTGACTGCCGCGGCCGCTCCGCCTGTACGCGCTGACTTTGCGACGGCACCCACCTACAGCCTGGCGTTCACCGCCTTGCTGGCTTGGGGCATGTTTTGTTTCTCGCTTTACTTGGCCTGCCGGGCCTGGTGGTGGCGGTTTTGTATCAGGCTTAGACCACCAAAGAGCGGCAGGCTGGGGCGGGGATTTGACGGCGCTTGGCTTGGTTTTTCGTACTGAACCGGGTTTTTCATGCGGCTCGCCGGCGCCTGCCCGCTTGAAAACTTCGGAAAAGCCGCTATCATTAGCACTCGTTGGGGTTGAGTGCTAACAAAACCGCCCCACCTATCTGTTGCGGTCCCCTTTGTCAGCTCAGGCGGGCCGCCTGATTTTTTCAATAGTCGTTTCTAAACCTAGGAGATTCTTTATGAAACTGCGCCCATTGGCAGACCGCGTGATTGTTAAGCGCGTCGAAAGCGAAACCAAAACCGCCTCCGGCATCGTCATTCCTGACAACGCCGCCGAAAAGCCCGATCAGGGCGAAGGCCTGGCCGTAGGCCCCGGCAAGCGCAATGACAAAGGCGAGTTGGCCGCCCTGACCGTCAAGGTCGGCGACCGCGTGCTCTTTGGCAAGTACAGCGGCCAGACCGTCAAGGTCGATGGCGATGAGCTGTTGGTCATGAAAGAAGACGATTTGTTCGCAGTGGTCGAAACCAAGTGATTTTGCGGGGCAGACCGACCGAAGCGCGCAGCGTACGGTCGCTCTGTCCTCATCTGATTAATTAATTTAGGAGTTAAAAATGGCAGCAAAAGACGTAATTTTCGGCGGCGAAGCCCGCGCGCGCATGGTTGAAGGCGTGAACATTTTGGCCAACGCGGTCAAAGTAACCCTGGGCCCTAAAGGCCGTAACGTGGTGTTGGAGCGCTCTTTCGGCGCCCCTACCGTGACCAAGGACGGTGTGTCCGTGGCCAAGGAGATCGAACTCAAAGACAAACTGCAAAACATGGGTGCGCAGATGGTCAAGGAAGTTGCTTCCAAAACCTCTGACAACGCTGGCGACGGCACCACCACCGCTACCGTGTTGGCCCAAGCCATTGTGCGCGAAGGCATGAAGTATGTGGCCGCCGGCATGAACCCGATGGACTTGAAGCGCGGTATCGACAAGGCAGTCACTGCCCTGATCGTTGAGTTGCAAAAATCCTCGAAAGCCACCACCACCACCAAGGAAATCGCCCAAGTCGGCTCCATCTCCGCTAACAGCGATTCGAGCATTGGCGACATCATCGCCAAGGCCATGGACAAAGTGGGCAAAGAAGGCGTGATCACCGTGGAAGACGGCAAATCGCTGGATAACGAACTCGACATCGTCGAAGGCATGCAGTTTGACCGTGGCTACCTTTCGCCCTACTTCATCAATAACCCCGAAAAGCAAGCGGCTTTGCTCGACAACCCTTTCGTGCTTTTGTACGACAAGAAAATCAGCAACATCCGCGACCTGCTGCCGACACTGGAGCAAGTGGCCAAAGCCGGCCGTCCGCTCTTGATCATTGCCGAAGACGTAGAAGGCGAAGCCCTGGCAACTTTGGTGGTCAACACCATTCGTGGCATCTTGAAAGTGGTCGCCGTCAAAGCCCCTGGTTTTGGTGACCGTCGCAAAGCCATGCTCGAAGATATCGCCATCCTGACCGGTGGCAAAGTTATCGCCGAAGAAATCGGCCTGACCCTGGAAAAAGTCACTTTGGCTGATCTGGGTTCTGCCAAGCGCATCGAAGTGGGCAAAGAAAACACCATCATCATTGACGGCGCTGGCGCTGCTGCTGACATCGAAGCGCGTGTGAAGCAAATCCGCGTGCAAATCGAAGAAGCCACCAGCGACTACGACCGCGAAAAACTGCAAGAGCGCGTGGCCAAGTTGGCCGGCGGTGTGGCAGTGATCAAGGTCGGCGCTGCCACCGAAGTCGAAATGAAAGAGAAAAAAGCCCGCGTAGAAGACGCCCTGCACGCGACCCGCGCTGCCGTGGAAGAAGGTATCGTGGCTGGTGGTGGTGTGGCATTGCTGCGCGCGCGCCAAGCTGCTGGTGCTATCAAGGGCGACAACGCCGACCAAGAAGCCGGTATCAAGCTGGTGCTCAAGGCGGTGGAGTCTCCTTTGCGCGAAATTGTGTACAACGCCGGTGGCGAGCCTTCAGTGGTGGTCAATGCAGTGTTGGCAGGCAAAGGCAACTACGGCTTCAATGCAGCCAATGACACTTATGGCGACATGATCGAAATGGGTATCCTGGATCCCACCAAAGTGACCCGCACTGCTTTGCAAAACGCAGCTTCGGTAGCCGGCCTGATGCTGACCACAGAAGCCATGATTGCTGAATCTCCGAAAGACGACGCTCCAATGGGCGGCATGGGCGGCGGCGATATGGGTGGCATGGGTGGAATGGGTGGCATGGGTATGTAAGCCCAAGCCGGTTTGGCGCGGCCCGCAAGGGCCGCACCGCCAGAAAAAAAATTTCCCGCAGGATGCGAGTTCTGCGGGATTTTTTTTGGTACTTATCTTTATGCTATTTTCGGATCCGTATTTGCATCAAAGCGAGCCGATAGGCTTCAATAGCGCATTTTTAGGTCAATGGCCGTATGGCGCCCTTCTGTTTTTGAATCTGAGCCTTTATGAACATCCCGCCTGTCCAATACCCCGAGGTCTTGCGCGCTGGGTTGAGGGCTTGGGACAGCTGCATGTTATCGCTAATTTAATTAATTTGAATAAATTTTGTAATTTTGTTATTATGGCAACCATGTCGCATTCAGAACGATGTCCTCCCCTCTCTTTCCTGGCTCATTTTGAGTCATCAGATACCGGGCACATTTTGTGCGGCAGCTCAGTCATATAAATCATTAACTTACGTTACTTGGTTTCGAGCGCAAGTGAGCAGTATTTACATCTTCAGAAATGCTCTTTTTTCAATTTGACTTGGATGTCCATAGGATGAATTGGACATGTTTGAC
The DNA here is from genome assembly GCA_945865425.1 of Comamonas sp. lk. Classification (GTDB taxonomy): domain Bacteria; phylum Pseudomonadota; class Gammaproteobacteria; order Burkholderiales; family Burkholderiaceae_C; genus Allorhodoferax. The sequence goes on from CAMBFN010000062.1 coordinate 10,887, forward strand.
GACCGGCTAAGGTATCTACTTGCGACATCACACACCAATCCCTGAGAAATCGAGCAGAAATATTCAGCGCGCCGGTGGGCTTTTGAGGTATCTGGCCTTGGCGTTTCTGGGTCTTCCAGCCTGGGGGCAAACCGAGGCTGCGAATCAAAATTTGCCGTCTTTCACCGTCGAGGCACTCTATGCCGCGGCCAACCTAAGCCACCCCTTGTTGCAAGGGGCGCGATTGGAAGCGCAGGCCGGCAGCATCGATGTCGCGGCAATCGAGCGCCAACGCTGGCCCACACTGTCTGCCGTGGTGGAGTCGAATACGGGTAGCACCAATTCCCTGCCGTCGCATAGTCTGCGGATGCAGCAAATTATGTGGGACGGGGGGCTAGTGTCTTCCCGAGTCACCGAGGCCGAAAACCAAGTAACCATCAGCAAACTTCGCGTGCAATTGCAGCAAAGGCAAATTTTCTTGCAAATTTCTAATGCATGGCAGTCTATGTGGGCGGCCCACGCCCGAGTCCGAGTCGCACAAAAAACTATGGACCGGCTCAATGGTTTTAGGGTGCAGATGCAGCGGCGTGTGGATGCAGAGGCTTCATCGCGCATTGATTTGGTGTTTGCCGACTCACGACAATTGCAGACCCAAGTGGAGTTGGATGCTGCCCAAAGAAACCTGAAAGTGGCGCTACTTAAACTAGAGCAGTTGTCGGGCGAGGCGAACTTGCGCCAGCGTTTACAAGCCCTGGCCCCTTTTTCTGCATTGGCATCGGCGGCACCGTTTCTTCAACAATTGCAGCAAACCGACTGGGTGGACTTGGCCGTGCGCGCGCCGGCGGTGCAGATTGCCCGCAGTGATGTAGTTTCTGCGTACAACCGCTTGCGTACCAAAGAGGCTGAAAAATGGCCCCAGTTGTATGTGCGCTTGGACGTGCCGATAGGCAACAATTACTTCAATGTCAATAATTCAACCGTAGTTTTTGCCGGCTTGAGCTATACGCCAGGGGCCGGATTTGCCAATGTGGTAGAAGCGCAGGCGCTGAGCACGCGCGTCGCGAAGTCTGAGCAAGGCGTAGAGGTAGCCATGAAGGACATTCAAGAAACCATGCAAAACGAACGCGAAGAATTTTTGAACGCCTACGCACAAATTTCCGCCTTAGAAAAGTCGGTAGGTGGCTCTGAAATGGTGCTGGTCTCGTTTGAGCGGCAGTTTCAGGCCAACCGCAAAACCTGGTTGGACTTGCTCAACCAAGTGCGTGAAGTGGCCCAAAACGAATACGCGCTGGTCGATGCACAAGCCAGCTTAGTGGGCTCGCGTTTACGACTCGAAATCAATATGGCCCCGAATACTTTAGCGATGGCACAGCCATGATCAATCACCAACAATTTGAATGGGCCATGGCGCGCTTGGCGCAAATGCAAGGTACCAGCCTCGAGGTCTTGTCGCTGCGCGCCAGTTTGACTGGCTTGGGCAATGCCTCAGCGCCTTTGCCCCAACTGAAAAAAATAGCCGCGCAAATGGGCCTGGACGAGCCCGTGTTGCTCGACGGACCCGATCGGGCTCACCTGCCCTTGCTTTGCCATGC
>CAMBFN010000063.1 GCA_945865425.1 Comamonas sp. lk
TGCGTGGTGGATAAGCCGCTGATTCAGTACGCCGTGGAAGAAGCCATAGAGGCCGGATTTACCGAACTCATATTTGTGACCGGGCGCAGCAAGCGCAGCATCGAAGACCACTTTGACCGCTCGTTTGAGCTGGAGTATGAACTCCAGTCAAAAAACAAAACTGACTTGTTGGCCTTGGTGCAAAACATCAAGCCAGCGCATGTGAACTGCATTTATGTTCGGCAGGCCGAAGCCCTAGGCCTGGGCCATGCGGTCAATTGCGCAGCCAATTTGGTGGGCGATGAGCCTTTTGCCGTGATCCTAGCCGACGACTTGCTCGACCACCAGCCTGGCGTGCTCAAGCAAATGGTAGAACGCTATCGCCACTACCGCAGCTCTATCTTGGCGGTAGAAAAAATTGCGCCCGAGCAAAGCCGTTCCTATGGCGTGATCGCCGGGCACGTGATTGAAAACCGTATTACCAAGTTGTCCAAAATCGTAGAGAAGCCGGCACCGGCCGACGCGCCTTCGGACATGGGCGTCGTAGGCCGTTATATTTTTACGCCCTCTATCTTCAAACACATCCAAGCGCTTCAGCCCGGCGCTGGCGGTGAATACCAACTGACCGATGCCATCCAAAGCCTGCTGGCGCACGAAGCGGTGTACGCCTATGCCTACGAAGGCGTGCGCTACGACTGCGGCTCCAAGCTTGGCTATTTGAAAGCTACTGTGGAGTTTGCGATGCGGCATGCAGAGACAGGCGAGGAGTTTAAAAAATACTTAGTCCATAAAGTGCAAGACCTTGATTAAGACAGGACTGTTGATTTTTTTAATTTAACATTTAGTTCACATATTCGTCATTTCTGGGTTCTACAGTGATTACTTCAATTCACTGGAGTCCGTATGGCATCTCAAGATACAAGTCGTCGCAGTTTTATTATTAAATTGGCCTCGGTTTCCGGCACTTTGGCAACCGGATCCATTCTTTCAGCGTGTGGTGGCGGTGACGAATCATCGAATATGGTGCAGTTCAATTACGGCGTAGCCAGTGGCGATCCGCTTTCAAACAAAGTCATTCTTTGGACGCACGCAAAGTACCAAAACTCCAACGACCCGGTCGCCCTTCGATACGAAGTGGCTACCGATGTGGCATTTGCCAATGTCGTGAGCTCGGGTGTAGCGCCGCCGGCTATTGAAGCAGCCTCGTTCACTTCTAAGGTAGATGCGAGTGGCTTAGCACCCGCCACCGACTATTACTATCGCTTCACCTCTGATGTCTGGATTTCTCCCATTGGAAGAACCAGAACACTGCCTACAGGCACCGTCAGCGAAGTGAAGTTGGCAGTTTTCTCTTGCTCTAGCTATGCACATGGACATTTTCATGTCTATGGCGAGGCAAGCAAATCGGACGCCCAGTACGCCTTGCATTTAGGCGACTATATTTATGAGTACAAGGATGGGGAATATCCCTCCGCCACCTCGGTCGTCTTTGGACGCAACGTCCTCCCGGCCAATGAAATCGTCACCTTGTCCGATTATCGGATACGCCACGCGCTGTACAAATCGGATGTGAACCTCAAGCTCCTGCATGCGCGCATGCCGATGATTGCCGTGTGGGACGACCATGAATTTAACAATGACACCTATATGACTGGCGCGGAAAATCACACGGAGGGCGCCGAGGGCACTTTTGCCGCCCGCAAAGCCGCTGCGCTGCAGGCCTACCATGAGTGGATGCCGATTCGCACCGGAGCTGACAAAGCGGTGATCTACCGAAGTTTTGACTTCGGTAACTTGCTCTCGCTGCATATGCTCGATACGCGCCTCATCGGGCGCGAAAAGCAACTCGACCAAACAGAAGCGCTTAGCACCTTGGCAGGGCAACAAGCGTGGATGTCGCCCAGCCGTCAATTACTGGGAACTACGCAAACGCAATGGCTGCAAAATGCGATGGGCACTTCAACAGCCAAGTGGCAAGTGCTGGGTCAGCAAGTGGTGATGGCAGCCACTTGGTTACCGATTAGTGTGCAAACAAAATTTCAAGCTTATTTTGCCAGCCCCAATGCAAGCACGGTAGGATCCATTATTGCCGAGGTAGAGACTTACAAAACAGCCCTAAAAAGTGCCAACCCCGCAACTTATTTGACTGCTGCGAATCCTGTCGTTCCCTACAGCTTTGATGCCTGGGACGGCTATCCTGCAGCACGCGAAACCGTATTGCAAACCTTCGCGGGTGTCGCTGCAAGCCAGCCCACCATTGGCAAGAAGCTTGTAGTTTTATCTGGCGATTCTCATAACGCCTGGCATACCAATTTGACGCTGGCTAATGGCACTAAAGTAGGCGAAGAATTCGCGACCTCCTCGGTATCCTCGCCCGGATGGGAAGCCTATTTCCCCAGCATGATTCCTACCATCAAGAGCTTGTTTCAAGACACCACCTCCAAAAGCAATGTGCAGTGGATGGACGCCTCCCGACGCGGTTACTTGAAAATGACCTTCACAGCAGCGCAAGCCAAGGGTGAGTTCATTTTTGTGGACTCGGTGACCAATGCCACTTACTCGGTACAAACACCGGCTGCGGCTGAGACACGCACCTATCTTGGATAAATTAGGTTCTTAGCAGCAAGTGCTTGTGACACCAGAGCTCCACGCGGGCCCTGGTGTTTCGTTTTTCACCCGGCTCTTACAAAGCCTGCGCAAGGCGCGCTACGCCGTCGAGGATTTTGTCCTCTGGGGCAGTGGCAAAACTTAAGCGAAAAGTGGCCGGATCTCCGTTGGCGCAGTAAAACGGCATACCGGGTACAAAGGCCACGCCGCGCTCTATGGCACGTTTGGCAAATGCGGCGGCGTCAATGCTCTTGCCGTCTGCGCCCGTCAAGCGTGCCCAGACAAACAGACCGCCTTGGGGTTGCACAAACGCAATCGCATCGCCCAGTTCGCGGCGCAGGGCATCGCCCATGGTCTGCGCTCTTTGCGCATAGACCTGGCGCACGCGGTCTAGCGTGGCGGGCATGCGGCCCGATTGCAGGTATTGTGCCGCGGTGGCTTGGGCAAATGTGCTCGTGTGTGCATCGCTAAATTGCTTGCACATGGTGGCGCGCGCTAGCAATTCGGCCGGGCCGACCATCCAGCCCACGCGCAAGCCGGGCGATAGCACTTTGGAAAGCGACCCGCAATGCACCAGTAAATCCCGACTGCCCGGCACCTGGCTGCTGAGCGCCAACAGGCTGGGCGGCGGTGCCTCGCCAAAGTAGAGATCGCCATAGGGGTCGTCCTCCACGATCAGCGTCTGGTATTTCACCGCCATCTCCAGCACCGCTTTACGCCGTGCCAGGCTAAGTAAGGCGCCACTGGGGTTGCCAAAAGTGGGAATGATGTACACAAACTTGGGCCGGTGCTCGGCAATCAGACGCTCTAGGGCATCGGTGTCCACACCCCTATCGTCGATGGGCGCGCTGATCAGGTCGGCGCCATACAAACGAAAGCAATTGATCGTCGCCAAGAACGTAGGCCCTTCGACAATGACTTTGTCGCCAGGGTTGATCAAGACCTTGCCCAGCAAATCCAGGGCCTGCTGGCTGCCGGTGGTGACGATGAGTTGCTCGGCGCGCAAATCGGCCAAACCTTTGTGCGCCATAAATGCCACCAGTTGTTCACGCAAAGGGCCGTAACCCTCGGTCGCACCGTATTGCAAGGCCGCCCCCGGGTCTTGCTCCAGCGCGGCGAGCGAGGCCTGACGGATGCCGTCGACGTCAAACAGCGCGCTATCGGGAAATCCGCCGGCAAAGCTGATGATGCCGGGCTTGCCCAAGAGCTTGAACAGTTCACGGATCGCCGAGGTCTCGACGTTATTGAGACGGTCGGCAAAAGACAAGGCGGGGGGAGTGGACATTTGCGGTATCTTCAAGGCTGGTCAAAACCCTATTGTCGCCAAATGCGCCCCCGGCCTAGGTTTGCCACGCTCCGTCCCACCGCCTAAGCACCCTCCACCCATGAAACCCGACGCCATCCAACAGTTCTTCAGCATCTTGCGCGACGCCAACCCGCATCCGCAAACCGAGTTGCATTACGCCAGCGTGTTTGAACTGCTCGCCGCTGTGTTGCTCTCAGCCCAGGCCACCGACGTGGGCGTCAACAAGGCCACGGCACGCTTGTTCGTGGCCGCCAATACGCCGCAAAAAATACTGGACATGGGGTTAGATAGTCTGGAGCAACACATCAAAACCATCGGCCTGTACCGCAGCAAAGCGCGCCACTTGATGCAAACCTGCCAGATATTGATGGACCAGCATGGCGGCCAGGTGCCGCGCAGCCGCGAGGCGCTGGAGGCCCTGCCCGGCGTAGGCCGCAAGACCGCCAATGTGGTGCTTAATGTCGCCTTTGGCGAAGCGACCATGGCGGTGGACACGCACCTCTTTCGCCTGGGCAACCGCACCGGCCTGGCACCGGGCAAAACGCCGCTGGCGGTCGAGAAAAAATTACTTAAACGGATTCCCGCAGAGTTTCTGGTCGATGCCCATCATTGGCTGATACTGCATGGCCGCTATGTGTGCCAGGCCCGCAAACCGCAGTGCGGACAGTGTGCGGTGTTTGCGGTGTGTGGGTTTAAGGATAAATTGCGTGTTGCGGCTGCAAAGTGAGCCGGGCCCCAGTTGCACCACGCTTCAAACAACAAATCGCTGCATGTATTGCATTAGGGAATCTCTGCATAAGTCCAAATCCGTCATTGCGAGCGCAGCGAAGCAATCCATTTTTTCTTGCCTATCAAGCACTTGTGGATCGCCGCGTCGCTGCGCTCCTCGCGATGACGGACTTATGCAGACCTTCCTTAGGTATAAAAAAACAGCCTGCTGCTTGCTATGCCGTAAATCTCATGCGAACAGAAGCCATGAAAAAACACCGACTTCAAACACAGATTGATCACCTGGTCGTGGCAGCGCGCAGCCTGAACGAAGGAGTTGCCTGGTGCAAAGCCACTTTGGGCATTACCCCGGATGCAGGCGGTGAGCATGAACAATTCGGCACGCACAATCGTTTGTTCAAAATTGCCACGCCGCGTTATCCCATGGCTTATTTTGAAATCATCGCCATCCATCCCGTCGCCTCAGTGCACAAACGCAATGCCAACAACCGCTGGTTCGACCTAGACGATCCTGGTTTACAAGCATCGATTGCGCAAGAACCCGCATTGATACATTTTGTGGTGAACACCACCGATATACAGCTCGCCAGCGACACCTGGAAAGCGCAGGGTCTGGATACCGGGCCGGTGGTACAGGCCCAGCGCCAAACCGCTAAAGGGCTGCTGCAGTGGCAAATCACGGTGCGCGACGACGGCCAACGGCTGCTCGGCGGCACGCTGCCGACCTTGATTCAATGGGGCAAGCCCGATGATGCCGAACCCTTGCGACTGCACCCGCGCAACAGCCTACCCCGCTCGGGGGTCAGCTTGCAAAACATTACGGTCACGCATCCTTCCGCAGACGCCTTGAAAACCGCTTACGAAGCGGTTGATTTAAAAGATATTGCAATAAGCGACGGCGAGGCGAATATTTCCGTCCATTTGCAAACACCGAAGGGACTGGTGGTATTGCACAGTCGTGGCATTTGATGCAAAGCAGGTAGAACTGTGCAAACCTGTTCTACAATCCGATAATACACACATAAAAGTGTGTACAAAGGATTTGTCATGACCTCAATGATCAGTCGCGTATTCATGAACGGTAACAGTCAGGCCGTGCGTATTCCGCATGAATTCAGACTGGACGCCAGCCGGGTGGAGATCTCCCGCAATAAAGAGGGCGATCTTGTGTTACGCCCGGTTGCAACAGACCGTGGCGCAACGCTGCTACAAGCACTGCAAGCCTTTGACCCGAACTTTGCCAACCTGCTGATGGCAGACCGGGAAGATACGCTCCCTATGCAAGACCGGGAGCCGCTGTGAGGTACATGCTGGACACCAATATCCTGATCTACCTCATCAAGAACAAGCCGCCCGCCATTGCTGAACGCATTAACGCACTAGGCCCCGGTGACGAGCTATGCATGTCCTTTGTTACTTATGCCGAGTTGCTAAAGGGCGCGGAGCGCAGCGCGCGCAAGCCCGAAGTGCTGAAACGGCTGACAGACCTCACACGGGCTGTGCCTGTACGCTATCGCATCAGTGAAGCGGGGTGCGAGCACTACGCTGTCCAATTCACCCAGCTACGCGCAGCCGGCACACCGATAGGCGCCAACGATTTGTGGATTGCCTGCCACGCCCTAGGCGACGATTGCACATTAGTGACCAATAACCTGAAAAAGTTTGAACGGGTGCAGGGACTCAAGTTGGAGAACTGGGCGGTATGAGCTAGGCTACAACCCAAGCGATCGATTTGCTCCGGACCAAAGGCGCCAGATCCCAGCGTGGCATGGCACATCACGCCACAGCAAACATCAAATGGCCGGTCCCAGCCTTGGCCGGACGCACCTTGATTTCAATGTCATAACCCAAGCGCGTCAGGCAATCCATGAGTTTGCGCTCGGACAGATTACTAAAGTCGCCAGGCATCATGTCAGAAACTTTGGGCTGGGTAATGCCCATTCTTTTTGCGGCTTCTTGTTGGGTCAGGCCATGATTTTTCATGGCTTTTCTGATCTCAATCACAAGTCCGGTTTTTATCTTGCGCTTTTCAGCGTTCGCAAGGCCAAGGTCAGCAAACACATTACCAGAACCACGATGCACCTCAATGCCGTCAAACAATCGTTTTTTCATTTGCGCAACTCCTTTACGTAAGCTTGGGCGATCTTCGGTCTTAGGTGAATAATGTCCATGTCTTCTATCGCCGCGTCGAACGCGGCAAGGCCACTAACTGCCCGTCAACCATGCGGACTTGAATTCGATCATCAAACACTGACTCCAGTGCGCGGTGGCTTAGTGCATCCGCACACGCTCCCTGGTGTACCACGCGCCCTTGCTGCATAACGAGCAGTTCATCGGCCTGCAGCGCCATGGAAATTTCGTGCAACACGCTAACCACCGTAGCGCCTGCGTCCACCAGGGTTCGCATCAAGTCCAACCAATCGGCCTGGTGCGGTGGGTCTAGGTTGGCCAGCGGTTCGTCTAGCAATAGCACCGGGGCTTGCACCGCCAAGGCGCGTGCAAGCAGCACGCGCTGGCGCTCGCCGCCGGAAAGTGTGCCCAGGTAGCGGTCGCGCCATTGCCAGGCGTGCATGCTGCGCAAGGCTTGCTCTGCATGCGCACGATCGGCTTTATCCAAGCCTGACAACCAGCTTTGGTGCGGCAAGCGACCCAGCAAGGTGACATCCATTGCACTGAGGTCATCGCCCACCGACTCGCCTTGCCCCATCCACGCCAGCTGCTGGGCGCGGCGGGCCGCGGGCATGGCCCGCAGATCTTCACCCCTTAATTCAACCCGCCCTTGCACGGGCAATAAGCCAGCCATAGCGGCCAGTAGAGTCGATTTGCCTGCGCCATTGGGGCCCACTATGCTGACCCAGTGGCCACGGGTGATCGATGCGTTCACATCGTGCAACACCATGGTACCGGACAAGGCCACGTGCAAGCCGGTGACTTGCAATGCAATAGGGCCGACGGGCTTCACGACATACCTCCGCCTTGCTGGTGCTTGCGCATCAACCACAGCAAATAAGCGCCCCCTATCAAGGCGGTTAACACGCCCACCGGCAACTCGCGCGGTGCAATGACGATACGCGCTAGCAAATCCGCTGCGACCAATAACAGCCCCCCCATGAGAGAAGCCAACAAGACACCGTGGCGCGAACCCCAGCGCACCATGCGCCGGGTAATGTGTGGCGCTGCCAGGCCTACAAACGCAATGAGGCCCGTGTGCGCCACGGCTGCGCCGGTAGCCAGCGCAAGCGTAATGATCAAGGCCCAACGCATAGGCCGCACGGGCAAGCCCAGGCTGGCTGCGGTCTGCTCGCCCAGTGCCAGCCCATCGAGCCAACGCCCCAAAACCATGGCCAACCCCAAACCGGGCAAAAGCGCAGCCAGCATCAACGCGCAACTGTCCCAGCCCACAAAAGCCGTGCTCCCCAACATAAAACCCTGCATGCTTTGCAAAAGGTGCGGGTACATCTGCAAGACCAGAGAGGTGGCAGCGCCCAACACCACCGCGACCACCACCCCGGCCAGCAAGAGGCGCAATGTCTGCGCCACGCCGCTGGCAAGCGCCGCGGTCATGGCCACAGCCAGCATCGCGCCAACAAACGCTGCGCCTGTGAGACCTAACCTTGCGAGCCAATGCATGTCGATCAGCGAACCATCGAGCCCGACCAAGGCCAAACAAACGCCCAGTGATGCACCCGAGGCACTGCCCAGCAAATAAGGGTCTGCCAAGGGATTGCGAAAAACCGCTTGCGAAAGCGCACCGGCCAAACCGAGCAAAGCACCGGCAAGCCAGGCGCCGATGCTGCGCGGCATGCGGATCTGCCAAACGATTTGGGCCAACATGGCGCCGTCCGAATCAGGCGGCGCCAGCCCTAACAAAACCCCCAGCGCTTGCCAATCATCCAGACCATTGCTGCCTGCCAACATTCCCGCCAAAAGCAAGGCAGCCGTGCAAGCGCACAGCAGCAAGCCTAGCACCAAGGGACGCTGGTACACATAGTCCCTCACGGCGTCTGCCCCTTAGGGTAGAGCCTGGCAAGGCAGCGGGCCAAGAGCAGTGCGCCCTCTCCCATGCGCGGGCCTGGGCGAACCAGCAGATCGCCATCGGCCGGCGAAAAAGTGCACACCTTGTGTTCTTTTAAAGCGCGCACCATGCCCCAACCCGGGCGCTGTGCCAGCACACTAAAACTGCTATCGGCAACCACTACCACGTCCGGCTGCGCACGCACCACCAGCTCCGGATTGATTTTGGGGAAAGGGCCTAGTTCCGGCCCCACGATATTGACCAAACCCAGCTGGCTAATGGTTTGCCCAATAAAAGAGGCTGCACCAGCGGCGTAGGGTCCTGTGCCCACTTCGAAATACATTTTTTTCCCCCGCGCACCTGCGGGCATCAAGGCTTGCGCCTGCGCAAATTCTTGGTCGATTTGACGAATCACAGGCTCAGGGTCCGCGACGTACAGCGCCAGCGCCAGCGCGCGTATGACGCGCACCGCGTCAGCCTGGTCCTTGGGTTCGAGTTGCAGGACCGTCAAGCCCAAGGCGGCTAAGCGTTCGGTCCCCGGCGAGGAGGAAGCCGCCAGCACCAGGTCAGGCTTGAGCGCGAATATGGCTTCAATCTGCGGATCCAGTCCGCCGCCTAACTGGGGCAGTTTGCGCACCGCTTGCGGGTAATTGGAATAACGGTCCACACCGACCAAGTCCTGGCAGCGCCCCAAGGCACACACGGTTTCAGTTAAAGAAGGTAAGAGGCTGACAATGCGTTTGGGTGCCTGTGCGATGGTGACTTTGCGGCCCTTGTCGTCGGTGATGCTGACACCTGCCCACCCTGCGGTGCAGGCCAGGCAAAGACCCAGCAAGAGCGCCCACTTTTTCATGCTACGGCACCCACACCGATAGACGCCCGCATCCAGCCGGCGCAGACCGCATGCAATGCATCCAGCCCCTCGGTCAATGCCGCCGGTCCAGGTTGCAAAATCAAAGGCGACTTGATTTCATGCAATTGCCCGCTACGCACCGCAGCAATAGCACCCCACCCCGCACGCTGCGCAACTAAATTAGGGCGGAATTTTTTGCCACACCAGGAACCGAAGATGATGTCCGGCTGACGCCGCACAACTTCGGAGCTGTCCGCAATGATGCGGTCCTTGCCCAGGCCCTGCTGCGCCAGTTCGGGAAACACATCATCACCACCGGCGATACCTACAAGCTCGGATACCCAGCGGATGGCGCTGATGTGCGGCTCATCCCATTCTTCGAAATACACGCGTGGGCGACGCGCGCCGGCGGCTTGCAGCGCATTGACCTTTGCGCGTATTTGATCGAGATGCGCCTGCATCGCCGCAATGCGTTGCAATCCCTGCGCCGCCTGACCGACCATGGCCGCCACTTGGTAGAGCATCGCGAAAATCTCGGCCACGCTGCGCTGATTGAACACCGTGACCTGCACGCCATGGCGAATCAACTGCGCTGCGATGTCAGCCTGCAAATCCGAAAAGCCAAAAACGCAATCGGGCTGCAAGGCCAATATCTTGTCAATTTTCGCGCTCAAAAAAGCGCTGACTTTGGGCTTTTCCTGGCGCGCACGGGGCGGGCGCACGGTATAGCCCGAGATACCCACAATGCGCGCCTCCTCACCGAGCAGGTACAACCACTCGGTGGTTTCCTCGGTGAGGCAGACGATGCGTTGCGGGTACAGGTCCATCATGGTCTTACTTGGGCTGGTATTGCAAAGTCACAAACGCACCAGCACCCGGTGTGTTGTAGCCACTTGCCAATTCGTATTTACGGTCAAATGCGTTTTCGATACGGCCGCGCAGCGTCCAACCAGGTTCAACTTCTTTGCTGGCATAGAAGGACCCGATGGCATAGCCCGGCAACACGATGGTGCTGTAATCGCTGTCCTCGCGACCGTCCGCCGCATAGACCTTGGCACCCCATTCGATGCCGGCCATGACACGCGAAACGCTCAGGTTTCCATACATCTGAGCGCGGCGCGCCAAACGCTTACCGGTAGCGACGTTTTTCGGGTCCTGCGAGACCACAGTCAGGGCTAGCGAATTTCCCCAAAGCTGCGTTCGCAAAGCCGCCTCCAGCCCTTTGTTTTCAGTACGGCCTACGTTGGTATAGGTGACGTAGTCTTCGGTGTCGATCGCATCATCAGTGCGCGCTTCAAAATACGCAGCGCGCGCATAGGTAGTGCCTTGCGCGTAGACAAGGCCCACTTCCCGGCTCTGGTAAGTCTCGGACTTTAGACCGGGGGTTGCCGCCACTTCATAGGCAGTAGGCGCGCGGAAACCGGTTGACATCGTTGCGTTGATTTTCCAGCCACCGCCCAATTTATAGCCCATACCCAGCAAGCTTGAATTGATCTTTTGATCATTTTTTGCGCTATTGCCGGCACTGGGCTCTTCGGTAGTCAGTTGGTCGTTACGCACATTGGCCTGCAAAGTGAGCGCGTCTAAGGACTGGGTGGCGCCTAGGTAAGACCCAAGTGCGGATTTGCGCATCTCGTAAGCGCTGTCTCCCTCGCCCTCAAAGGACGATTGCGCGTAATCTAAACCAAAATTGATCAGTGTCGCAGGCAGTATCTGGTAGGTGTTTGACCAGCGCAGTTCACGCTGCGTGCCCGTGGAAAGTCCATTTTTATAGGATCCGTCGCCCGCCGTGTAAAGCATCCCGTTGCGGGAGTCTTCATAGCGCATTTGCGCGACCGAAAAATCCAAAACACTAGACCAACTCTGCGTCCATGCGCGCTTGACAAAAGCGCTTAGGTTTTGGGTTTCCCGCTTTAGCAGGTTTTTCTCCGTGCTGGTACCGAAGGCATCATCATAATCATCCGAGCTGCTGCTAAATTTGAAACGCAAACCCACTGCGGTCTCGGCGTCCATATTCCTGTCCATATTCAGAGCGAAAAACTGACTGGTGTAGCCGTCTTTGTCCGGATTAGCATTTTTCTTTTTGCTGCTATCGATCGCCGAAAAGCCATCCGACGCAGATTGGCCAAGATTGAGATTTAAGCGAACCCCCTGAAATTCCCCTGCATAAGCGGCTTGCAGTTGGCGCGTGTTGGCAGAACCTATACCTACAGAACCATAGGCCTGCGGTTTACCCTTGCCGCTTACCGTGGTGATGCTGATGACGCCACCCACCGCTGCATCGCCATACAAAGCACTGGCATTACCGCGCAGTATTTCAATGCGCTCGATCTGTTGCAGGGGAATGTCAATTACCAACAAAGAGCCGATTTGATCCACCGATGAACGTACACCGTCGACCACGATTACGCTGTTAATGCTGTTTTGGCCGCGCAGAAAAAACGAGGTCACGGCGCCCGGTCCGCCATTGCGGGCGAACTCGAAGCCCGCTTCGCCCTGTAACAAATCCGCCAGTGACTGTGCTTGCGAGCGCTGAATGTCTGCGCGCGTGATCACGGAGACGGATGACAAAACATCGGCCAGCGGCTGCTCTACCCGCGTCGCGGTGACCATGACTTGCGGCAAGGCCAGTGCCCCATCATCGGCAAGCGCAAGCCCCGTTGTAGAAAAGAAAGAACATGCCAAAGCCGCGCGCAGCGCAGCAGCACGCAAGGCGTAAATACCATTTTTCATAAATATTAAGACCATCAACAAAACCCTCGCCGTCTTCCCCGACAGCGCATGGGCGTTACGGTGATGCGCAAGCGCACCACCACCTTGTTGGCCGGTATCCGGGCTGGTGGCGCAACTCCCATCGCCTTCCCAAGCGCTTGTTCAAGGCACTCAGTGGCTGTGATGGGAGCGAAATCCTTGCGGATTTGTCCACTTACCGTTGCGGGGGCAGCGCAGGTTAG
>CAMBFN010000064.1 GCA_945865425.1 Comamonas sp. lk
AGTCGCATGGTCTTTGAAATGCCAGTAAAAACTGCCCCGCGTTACTTGCAGCGTGTCAGCCAACGTCAGCACCCGTACGCCGTCAAAGCCGTGTTCTACGGCGGCGCGAAATGCTGCGTCCAGCCAGTCGTCACGGCCCAGGCGCGAGACCAGGGCTTTGTCGACAGGTGCGGAGTCCGCGTTTTTGCGAAGAGTGGCGCGGCTGGCCATGTATTTCCAAACTCATTGAAAGGACGCGTATTGTGACCCAAGCGTAATCGGCCAGTCATGAAGGATGCAGGAGGCTTTGGTGGCACAGCGTAATGGCGCCAGGGTGTGCTTTGCTTGACAGTGAAGGTGCCCTCTGGATACAGGCCCGTGCTACATTGCCCGACGGATTTTCGCTTACAGGGTCGCCGGGCCCTGAGCGCCCATGCAATGTAATGAGGAGACTTTTGGAATGTCGCTAAATCAATGGCCGGGCTTGCGTCCCGGCTTGCTAGCCTTGCTCGGTGTTCTGGTCTTTCCAGTGGCGCTCAATGCGGCATCAGGGTCCGTGACGCCAACGCCCGGGAAACCTAGCTCGGGCGCAACGCGACCTAATTTCGTGGTACTGGTGGCCGACGACTGGGGCTTTTCCGATCTGGGCGCTTTTGGCGGAGAAATCGATACGCCGCATCTCAATGCGCTGGCCAAAGCCGGTTTGCGTTTTACCAATTTCCATGTGGCGGCCTCTTGCTCGCCCACGCGCTCGATGTTGCTGACCGGCGTGGACAACCACCGCAACGGCGTTGGTAATCTACGCGAAGCCATGCCGACCGAACATTTGGGCAAACCCGGTTACCAGGGCTCGCTGACGCGCAATGTGGTGACGGTGGCTTCGCTATTGCAGGACAGCGGCTATCGCACGTATGTCGCGGGTAAATGGAATGTGGGCTCTGAGCCCTATAACTTGCCCAACCAACGTGGCTTTGACAAATCTATTGTTCAGGGCGATACCGGTTCGGACAACTGGGAGCCCAACAAGCAATACCTGCCCCATCTGCCCGAGGTCTATTGGTTTGAAAACGGACAACGGGCCAAGATGCCTGCCGAGTTTTATTCCTCGCAGTATTTTGTCGATCGCACCATTGAGTATCTGGATGCGGATACGCGCAAAGACCAGCCTTTCTTGGCCTATATCGGTTTCCAGGCCAACCATGTGCCGGTGCAAGCCCCCCAAGAACTGATAGCCAAATACAAGGGCCGCTACCGCGAGGGCTGGACGGCTTTGCGCGAGCGGCGATTGGCTAAACAAATTGAACTAGGCCTGGTGCCACCCGGTACGCGCATGACCACCATGTCCACCACGGGCGACTGGAAAGCTTTGTCCGAAAAAGAGCGTTTGCACATGGAGCGCCAGATGGAAGTCTATGCTGCTATGGCCGAGTCCATGGATATGCATATTGGGCGTTTGGTAGACCATTTGAAGAAAACCGGCCAATACGACAACACCGTGTTTTTGTTTTTGTCGGACAACGGCCCGGAAGGTTCGGACTACCATGAGGCGCAGCCCTGGTTGGTTTTCAACTACAAGCAAGATACCGATACCCTGGGCGCTAAAGGCACCTATGGCATACCCGGCCCCGGCTGGGCCAGCGCCTCGGCCAGCCCGCTTTACACCTATAAATTCTGGGCCGGTGAGGGTGGTATCCGTACCCCCATGCTGATGGCCGGGCCGCCGGTGCGCCGCGCCAACCAAATTGAAAACGCCTTAACCCATGTGACCGACATCACGCCCACACTGCTGGACATTGCCCAAGTGCCACGGCATGCCGGTCAGTACCAAGGCGCACAAGTAGAAGCTCTGACCGGCATGAGTTTGCTGCCACTTTTGCAAGGTACAGCGACGGCGGTTCGTAAGCCGGAGCAAACCCTGGGCTACGAGCTGTCGGGCAATTCGGCCTTGTTCAAGGGCAATTTGAAATTGATGCGCAATATGCCGCCGCTCGGTGACGGTCTGTGGCGTTTGTACGACCTGAGCAAAGACCCTGGCGAAACCCAAGACCTGAGCGCGCAACTGCCCCAAGAATTCGCCACTATGCAAGAAGACTTTGTCGCCTGGGCGAAGGCTAACCAGGTGCTGGACATGCCGGCGGACTACAGCCCGCAAAAGCAAGTCATGATCAATGGCTTTTGGCGCTACTGGCTGCCGGTACATGGCAAGACTATGGCTTTGATTCTGGCCGTGTTGGTGCTGCTGCCTGTGTGGCTGCTCCTGCGCAAACGCAAGCGCCGCCTATGAGCGCTGGCTATTACGCCAGCCCTTGGCCCGCGGAGGATGCGGGCCCGGCCCGCTTGCAAACTGCTAGCCCAGCCAGCGGGCTCCATCTGCAGCCGGGCCAGCGTTTGCAAAGCACCCACCGCAACACCACGCTATCGACCATGACGGTGCTGGGCGACCCCGGACAGGTGTACTTGCTGACACACTCGGCTTTGCGTTCCAACTTCGGTTTGCCCACCACGTCCTGCGTGGAGCGCATAGACCCTATCACGCTCAAGACGCTGGAAAGCTCGGGCCGCTTGGCCGGTGGGCCGATGTGGCCCGGGGGCATGGCATTGCACCGCAATGCCGACTTGTATGTGGTCTATGGCCGCTACGCGCACCGCTTGGACCGACATTGCGCCCTCAAGCAAAGCCGCATGTTGCCGGTCGATCAGCCTTACAACTCCTTTGTGATTTTGGACAACGGGCTGATCGTCACCAAAAATTTGTCGGACCGGCAGGCAGCGCAGCTGACGGTGCTAGACCCCGAGGGATTGCAATCGGTGTGCGCCGATGTGCGCTGCCCTGAGCCGTCGATTGCGCGCTTAAGTGCCGTAGGCAATACGGTTTATGTCGTGGGTGTGCGTTCAATTTTCCGGCTGCACTGGGACCAAGCCGCGCAGAGTTTGCGCTTAGACCCTCACTGGCGCTGGGATTACATCGGTCAAAGCGCGCAAAGCTATGGCTGGGATGTCGTGATCGACGGGCACAGTGCGTGGTTTATGGACAACGGCCAGCACCGCTACCGCATCAATATGCATGGCGCCGGTGTCAGCCGCACGGCCAACCGTTTGTTGCGCGTGTCCTTGCAAGACTGCAGCCGGCACGCGGCCTGGGAGGTTAGTAATTTGCTTGGAGGCAGCATTACCAACCCGCCCTTGGTGGACGTGCAGCGGCGCATTGTGCTGGGCTATGACTCGGCGAACCGTTTTTTGCGCGCTTGGCGCTTTGGTGATGCGATGCAGGATGTACAGCCGCTGTGGCACAAGCCGGACTTCGGTGTGGCTAGCCACATGGTGTTATTGCCAGAGCTGGGGCGGGTGGTGCTCAATGACTACCGGCGTTTTGGGGAGGAAGTGGTAGTGCTGGACATAGCAACTGGGATGGAACAAGGCAGGGTGCGCGTGGGCGGAATGACCCAAGGTGTTGTCTTTCCCAGTATCGGCTGGAACCAAGATGTGTACTGGTGTTCCATGGGCCGTTTCTCGCGGGTGTTTGCGCCATGAGTATCGAACAGGTCGATACGCTTATCGTGGGTGCGGGCCTTTCCGGCATCGGCAGTGCAGTGCATCTGCGCCAAGGGCTGCCGCAGCAATCGGTGTTAATTTTGGAAGCACGCGAGCGACTGGGCGGCACCTGGGACTTATTCCGCTACCCCGGCATCCGCTCTGATTCGGATATGCACACGCTGGGCTATTCCTTCAAACCCTGGACCGGTGCCAAAGCCATTGCCGACGGCCCGTCCATCTTGCAGTACGTGCAAGAGACAGCGCAAGAGTTTGGCGTGCTGCCGCTGATCCGCTTCGGGCATAAAGTGCTATCTGCCGATTGGGATAGCGCTGCTGCGCGTTGGCGTGTAGCGGTCAAGCGCTTGGCGGACGACGCCGTGTTGCAAGTGCAATGCCGCTTTTTGCTGATGTGCAGTGGCTACTACAACTATGCCCATGGCTACACGCCGGCCTTGCCTGGCATGGACAGCTTCAAGGGCAAGGTGGTGCACCCGCAGCACTGGCCGCAAGACCTGGACTACCGTGGCCAGCAGGTGGTGGTCATCGGCAGTGGCGCCACCGCTATGACCTTGGTGCCTGAGATGGCCAAATTGGCTGCCCATGTGACCTTATTGCAGCGCTCGCCCACCTATGTGGTGGCCCGCCCTAGCCGCGACGCGATTGCCGATGGGCTGCGCCGCCTCCTGCCTGCAAAAATAGCCTTTGCGCTCACGCGCTGGAAAAATGTCCTAACGGGTTTGTTTTATTTCACGCTGGCGCGGCGCAAACCTGATCTGGCCAAGGCCCGCATCCTGCAAGGTGCTGCCCAGGCCTTGCCCGCAGGCTATCCGGTAGATCCGCATTTCACGCCCAGTTACAAACCCTGGGACCAGCGCATTTGCTTGTTGCCCGATGGGGACCTGTTTGGCGCCATCAGCCAGGGCCGCGCGCGCATGGTGACCGATACGATTGAAATGATTGAACCCCAGGGCCTACGTCTGCACAGCGGCGAGTTGCTGCCCGCCGATGTCATCGTCACCGCCACCGGGCTTGATTTGCTGGGTTTTGGCGGCATGCACATCGCTGTCGATGGCATAGCGCTCAAGGTGGCCGAGTGCCTGAGCTACAAAGGCATGATGCTCAATGGCGTACCCAATTTCGCCTACGTGTTTGGCTACACCAATGCCTCCTGGACCCTCAAAAGCGACTTGACCGGGCAGTATGTGTTGCGCCTTTTGCGTCATATGCGTAGCCATGGGCTTGATAGCGCGGTGCCGCAGCTCAATGATTCCACCGTGCAGCCCGAGTCCTGGGTGGACTTCAGCTCCGGCTACTTCCAGCGAGCCATGGACCGTTTTCCCAAGCAGGGCAGCAAAAAGCCCTGGCGCCTCTACCAAAACTATGTGCGCGATCTGCTGACCTTGCGCTGGAGCGCATTGGAGGACGGGGTCTTGCAGTTTGGCAAAGCGCCGCCTTCAGCCCAATAGTCGGCGCACTTTGGGTAAGCGCCGCAGGTGTGCCGGAAGCGGCTACTATAATTAAAAAAGCACGATCGTTCTTTTTTGCAAATCAAGCTGGAGTTGCCCTCTTGTAAGCAATGCGAATCAGGGCGGCGCATAGAATCTTAGGCTCCCCAGCAGTTGGGGCGCAAACCATAGTGAGTTGTTCATCTATTTACCTCGGGAGTGGTGTGTATGAAAGTGTTGGTTCCGGTCAAACGCGTGGTGGACTACAACGTCAAAGTCCGCGTTAAATCTGACGGCAGCGGTGTGGACATCGCCAACGTCAAAATGAGCATGAATCCATTTGACGAAATCGCCATCGAAGAGGCGGTCCGGCTCAAGGAAAAAGGCGTGGCCACCGAGGTGATCGCGGTCTCTTGCGGCGTCAGCCAATGCACCGAAACCCTGCGCACCGCCATGGCCATTGGCGCCGATCGCGCTATTCTTGTGGAAACTGCCGAAGAGCTACAACCCCTTGCCGTTGCCAAAATCCTCAAAGCCTTGATGGACAAAGAACAGCCGGGCCTGGTCATTCTGGGTAAGCAAGCGATTGACGACGATTGCAACCAAACCGGCCAAATGCTCGCCGCCCTGTGCGACCGTCCGCAAGCCACTTTTGCCAGCAAAGTGGAAGTGGCCGACGGCAAAGCCACCGTCACCCGCGAAGTCGATGGCGGCTCCGAAACCCTGAGCCTTTCGCTACCGGCCATCATCACCACCGATTTGCGTCTGAACGAGCCGCGCTATGTGACGCTGCCCAACATCATGAAGGCCAAGAAAAAGCAGCTCGATACCTACAGCCCGGCCGACCTGGGCGTGGATGTGACGCCGCGGATCAAGACCCTCAAAGTCGTCGAGCCCGCAGCCCGCAGCGCCGGCATCAAAGTGGCCGATGTGGCCACCTTGGTTGAGAAGCTTCGCAATGACGCCAAGGTCATCTAAGACCGTCGCTGCCTACCTGATTTAATTTTTTCGTCACTAGGACACACCATGACTTCTCTTGTCGTTGCTGAACACGATAACGCGGGCATCAAGCCCTCAACCCTCAATACCATCACGGCTGCCATCCAATGCGGTGGCGATGTGCATGTGCTGATTGCCGGACATAAGGCCGGCGCTGCGGCTGCCGCTGCAGCGACTGTGGCTGGCGTAGCGAAAGTAATACACGCCGACAGTGCGGCTTTTGCCAACGGCCTGGCCGAAAACGTGACGGCCCAGGTGGTGTCGATGGCCGGCGCCTACAGCCACATTCTTTTCCCCGCCACGGCAGTGGGCAAAAACATCGCCCCGCGCGTGGCCGCGAAACTCGATGTAGCGCAAATTTCCGACATCACCAAAGTCGAAAGTCCCGATACCTTCGAGCGTCCGATTTATGCGGGCAACGCCATTGCCACGGTGCAAAGCGGCGACGCTATCAAGGTCATCACTGTGCGCACCACCGGCTTTGATGCAGCAGCCAGCGACGGCGGCAGCGCAGCCGTTGAAACGCCTGCGGCCCAGTCCGCCAGCGCTGATGTGAGCTTTGTACGTTCGGAAATCGCCCGCAATGACCGCCCCGAATTGACAGCAGCCAAGATCATCGTCTCTGGTGGCCGCGCCTTGGGCTCGAATGAAAAATTCATGGAAATAATGACTCCGCTGGCCGACAAACTGGGTGCTGCGATGGGCGCAAGCCGCGCTGCCGTTGATGCGGGTTATGCCCCCAACGACTGGCAAGTGGGCCAGACAGGCAAGATCGTCGCGCCCCAGCTCTACATCGCCTGCGGCATTAGCGGCGCGATACAGCACCTGGCGGGTATGAAAGACAGCAAGGTGATTGTGGCGATCAACAAAGACGCCGAAGCACCTATCTTCAGCGTGGCCGATTACGGCTTGGAAGCAGACCTCTTCGTGGCCGTGCCCGAGTTAGTCGCAGCGCTCTAAAAACAGCGTGTCCCAAGGCAGCCAAGGGCTGCCTTTTTTTTGCGTTTGTTTTGTGAGATATGCCATGACTTATTCCGCCCCCGTCAAAGACATGCTGTTCAATATCGAGCACCTGGCGCGCATCGACCAGATCGCCCAATTGCCCGGTTTTGAGGACGCGGATCTGGGTACGGCGCAAGCGGTGCTGGAAGAGGCGGCAAAGTTTAATGAAGACGTGCTGGCACCGCTGAACTGGGAGGGCGATAAAAACCCCAGCGCCTGGAACAACGGCGTGGTCACCGCCACGCCCGGCTTCAAAGAGGCGTACCGGCAGTTTGCACAGGCCGGCTGGCAGGGTTTGCAGCATCCGGTGGAGTTTGGCGGCCAAGGCCTGCCCAAGACGATTGGCGCGGTCTGCGGCGAAATGCAGAACTCGGCCAATATGAGTTTTGCGCTGTGCCCACTGCTCAGCGATGGTGCCATAGAGGCCTTGTTGACCGCAGGCTCACAAGAGCTCAAAGCGATTTATCTGGAAAAAATTATCAGCGGCCAGTGGACCGGCACCATGAACCTGACCGAGCCACAGGCCGGTAGCGATCTGGCCCTGGTGCGCACCCGCGCTGAGCCGCAGCCCGACGGCGCCTACCGCATCTTCGGCACCAAGATATACATTACTTGGGGCGAGCACGACATGGCCGAAAACATCGTCCATCTGGTGCTGGCCCGGGTGCAGGGCGCGCCCGAAGGCGTCAAAGGTATCAGCCTGTTTGTGGTGCCCAAGTTTATGGTGGACGCGCAAGGCCATCCTGCCGCGCGCAATGATGTGCAGTGCGTCAGCATCGAGCACAAAATGGGTATCAAAGCCAGCCCGACAGCGGTGCTGCAGTTTGGCGACGGCTTGGCCGGCTCACTGGCCGATAGCGCTGGGCCCGGTGCGGTGGGTTTTCTGGTGGGCGAGGAAAACCGCGGCCTGGAATACATGTTCATCATGATGAACGCTGCCCGTTATGGTGTGGGCGTGCAAGGCATTGCCGTGGCGGAGCGGGCCTACCAAAAGGCGGCACAGTTCGCGCGTGATCGGGTGCAAAGTCGCCCGGTTGATGGTTCGATGAACACCAGTGCACCCATCATCCACCATCCGGATGTGCGCCGCATGCTCATGACCATGCGCGCCTACGTGCAAGGCTGCCGCGCGCTAGCCTCAGTAGCGGCGGCTGCCTTTGATGTGGCGCACCACCACCCGGATGCACAGGCGCGCAAAGAGCACCAGACTTTTTATGAATTTATGGTGCCGCTGATCAAAGGCTTTAGCACCGAGATGAGTTTGGAAGTAACGTCCATGGCCATACAAGTGCATGGCGGTATGGGCTTTATTGAAGAGACCGGCGTGGCGCAGTACTACCGTGATGCGAAAATTTTGACAATTTACGAAGGCACCACCGCCATTCAGGCCAATGACCTGGTGGGTCGCAAAACTGCGCGTGACGGTGGCCAGGCCGCCAAGGCCATCGCAGCCCAAGTGGCTGCGACGGTGGCCGACTTGCAAGCCGATGGCAGCCTAGATGCGCGGGTCATGGCTAAACGCCTGGACGCCGCGCGCGCCGCCTTTGTGGAGGTAGTGGACTTCGTGGCTGGACATTCCAAAGCCAGCCCCAATGCGGTGTATGCCGGTAGCGTGCCTTATTTGATGCTGGCTGGCAATCTGATGGCCGGTTGGCAAATGGGCCGCTCCCTGCTGGTGGCGCAAGCGCAATTAGCGGCCGGTGTCGATAAGGATTTCATGCAGGCCAAAATCAGCACCGCACGGTTTTATGCGGACCACATCCTGACCAAAGTTCCGGGCTTGCGTGACAGCATTGTGGACGGTGCAGAAGCGGTAACGGCGCTGGCACTAGAGGCGTTTTAAGCTGCTAAAGCCTTGCTCGATTGCTGGCTTGCTTGCCTAGGTGCTGCTTTGCCAAAGCATGGATATTTTTTGAAACTGAAATCAAAATAAGATTGGCATTCACCCAAAGGTCTCGACACCGTCCAATTGCGTTGTTGTATTTTGAGTTTTTGCTTCAGGCAATCTGCAATTTAACGTGCTTGCCGAGCACGCTAGCAGCAGCTTCAATCTGGTCAAGTTTTGAAGCGTGACGCAAGTCAAAGAGCCGGTCAATTTGCGGCATGTGCCAACCCAAGCGGCGCGCTAGCTCTGACTTTTTGATGCCTTGCTCGGTCATCGCTTGATAAACACATAGCTTGCCACACTCCAAAGCCGAAGGGCGCACAGTCTTCTGCCCTTTTTTGGGTTTGCTTGGTGTGGGCAGCAGTTTGCGATCTTCGATATAAAAAGTCAGGGCGGACTCTAGCGCATCCACAGCCTGCAGCAAGGCTTCGTCTTCATCCATTCCGAAGGTAATAGCCTCCGGTACATCGACAAATGTCACCATCACAGTGCCTTCGTCAGGGGTCAGGGTTGAAGGGTAATCAAACATTTTCTCTCCTTCATTTCAATCCAAGCTGGCGCTCAATTGCAGCCTCCAGTCCCTTGCCAAGCCCTTGCGTTCCACGCATTGGGCGAATAACGGCACGGAGGCTACGGGCATTTGCTGGCGGTAATTGGAGTGGCACACGGCCAAGGGCATTAGGTATTTGCGGGTATAGGTAGATGGAAAGACTATCGGCAGGTGGGTGATAGCACGGCACGAGGCAGTGGCGGTGCTGAAAAGGCTGCACCTAAGGCAAGCAGACATACAGCACATGCAATTTGAAGAATTGTTTCAGCAGAGATTAAGTCTGAAACTATTTCGCATCCGTAATGGTCAGCAGCCTGCGAGTGGGAACGGGACTTTCAGGCGACTGCTAAAGGTCGCTGGCTTATTGGTGGATGGCAGGCGAAACCCGAACCCTTTATTCACTAAGATACACCCATGCTACGCAGGCACCGCTGGCTCACAGGACGGACATACATACGCTGGCTCGGCAGATGGGTAATAGTGCTGCCATGATTGAGCGGCACTACAGTAAATTGACCGCCACTATGGCGGCTGATAGGCTGGCTTGAGGTTTCGCAGGTGATGAAGTGTCGTTTTAAACGACATGACAGTACAGACGTTAAATCTCCTTACCGCTATTACAAATTTTTCAACAGCGCCAGCACACTTTGTGGTTGTTGATTTGCCTGTACCAGCATGGCAGTGGCTGCCTGCTGCGTGATTTGACTCTTAGCAAGATTGGCTGATTCTTCGGCGTAATCAGTGTCTTGGATGGTGCTTCGTGATGCCGCTAGGTTTGTGGAGATGTTTGTGGCGTTGTCCCCAGCGTAGTTCAGGCGGTTGATATAACTACCGATTGTCGAGCGGGTGCTGTTCACTGAATCAAGTGTGCTGTCGATGGCGCCGATAGCACTGCTAGCCCCAGCGGCGGTACTTATATCAATTGAAAGAGTTGTGGCGTTCGTAGTAGTCGTAACCGTATTGATTGTCGGTGTAACCGTGCCACTAGTTAATCCTGTGGCGGTTGAACCCAAAGCGTTCGCGGTGACAGTTATGCCAGCGGAGCTGTTCGAATTTAAATCAACACCCGTACGAAAGGTAGTTACCGTACGATCACCCGAGACCGAGCCACTCAGCGCAATGCCCGTTTGATTGCTGGTGATTGCCGCGCTGCTTAGGGTAGATATTTCGATGTTGCGACCATCTGCAGCGCTTAGCGTCACACCCCCGGTGCTGCTGTTCTCGGAGGCGCTCACGCCGGTGCTGGTGCTGACGGCATTGATGGCCGCTGCTATTTGCGCGCCGCGTTGCCCCGCTGTAGAGGCAGTGCCAATGGCGCCAATATCGGTGCCATTGATCCTGATAGCGTCCGCTGCGATGGCGTTAGGCAGTACAGAAAACTTGGTGAGGAATGCGTCAGTGCTGCCGCTGTTGATCTGCCCATCGAGTGCGCCCTGTGTATATCCACTGACGTAGATCGAGCCATCGAGGCCGGTGGTGAGGGCATTGGCAGAGTCATCGCCGGTCGTGCCCAGCAGCTTGGTCCAGACTTTGGTGCCATCAGCGCTGTATTTGGTGAGGAATGCGTCAGTGCTGCCGCTGTTGATCTGCCCATCGAGTACGCCATTGGTATTGCCACCCACAAATATCGAGCCATCTAGGCCCGTGGTGAGGGCATTGGCAGAGTCACCGCCGGTCGTGCCCAGCAGCTTGGTCCAGACTTTGGTGCCATCAGCGCTGTATTTGGTGAGGAATGCGTCAGTGCTGCCGCTGTTGATCTGCCCATCGAGTGCGCCACCGGTAAATCCACTGACGTAGATCGAACCATCTGGGCCGGTGGTGAGGGCACCGGCCCAGTCATAGCCGTTCGATCCCAGCTGCTTGGTCCAGGCTTTGGTTCCGTCGGTGCTGTATTTGGACAGGAATGCGTCACCAATACCGCTGCTGTAGGTCTGCCCATCGAGCGCGCCAGTGGTAACCCCACTTACGTAGATCGAGCCATCGAGGCCGGTGGTGAGGGCATTGGCCTTGTCCTGGGCACTCGACCCCAGCAGCTTGGTCCAGGCTTTGGTTCCGTCGGCGCTGTATTTGGTCAGGAAGGTGTCACCATTGCCGCTATAGGTCTGCCCATCGACAGCGCCAAAGGTAGCTCCACTGACGTAGATCGCGCCATCGAGGCCGGTGGCGAGAGCATATGCTTGGTGATTGCTGCTTGACTCCAACAGCTTGGTCCAGGCTTTGGTTCCATCAGTGCTGTATTTGGTCAGGAAGGCGTAAGGAGCAACGCCGCTGTTGGTCTGCCCATCGAGCGCGCCCAAGGTATACCCACTGACGTAGATCGAGCCATCGAGGCCAGTGGTGAGGGCACGGGCCTCTTCATTGTGGATAGTCCCAAGCAGCTTAGTCCAGACTTTGGTGCCGTCGGCGCTGTATTTGGTCAGAAAGGCGTCATTGCCGCCGCTGTTGGTCTGCCCATCGAGTGCGCCCTGTGTATATCCACTGACGTAGATCGAGCCATCGAGGCCGGTGGTGAGGGCATTGGCAAGTTCAATGCTGCTCGTGCTCAGCAGCTTGGTCCAGGCTTTGGTGCCATCAACAATGTAATCAGCGCTGTACGTTGCCGCAGTAGATACCGTCGCTCTGGCTGTTGCAGTGACGCCGGTTGTGCTGGTTTGTAGGTTGATCGCAGCCGCCACATCTTTAGCGCTAGCCGTGGCGGCGGCACCTATTGGTGCGGAATTAATAGTCAAGTCCCCTGCTGCTAAAGCAGTAGAACCGACTACACCTCCTGCTTTTTGT
>CAMBFN010000065.1 GCA_945865425.1 Comamonas sp. lk
TTTTATGGCGAAATTCAGTGCGAAATCCCCAAGCCCATGCGCGTGGAGCGCGGCCATGGCGGTGAAAACAGCTTAGCAGCCGCATTAGACATGCTGGCCCACGCCAAATTTCCCGTTATTTTGTCCGGCGGCGGTGTGGTGATGGGCGATGCGGTGGATGAGTGCGTGGCTCTGGCCGAACGCCTGGGCGCACCCGTGGCCAACGGCTATTTGCGCAACGACTCGTTCCCGGCCAGCCATCCGTTGTGGGCCGGCCCGCTGGGTTACCAGGGCTCCAAAGCCGCGATGAAGCTGATCGCGCAGGCCGACGTGGTGATTGCTTTGGGCTCGCGCATGGGCCCGTTTGGCACGCTGCCCCAGCACGGCATGGACTACTGGCCCAAAGACGCCAAGATCATCCAGGTCGAAGCCGACCACACCAACCTCGGCTTGGTCAAGAAAATCACCGTAGGCATCCACGGCGACGCCAAAGCCGTGGCCAAAGAACTGCTGCGCCGCTTGAGCGGCATGACGCTGGCGAGTGACGCGACCAAGGCTGCGCGTGCCGCCACGATCAAGTCCGAAAAAGACGCCTGGGAAAAAGAACTCGACGCCTGGACCCACGAGCGCGATGCCTACAGCCTGGACATGATTGACGAAGCCAAGGCTGAACGCACACCTACAGGCGGTACTTATCTGCACCCGCGCCAGGTGCTACGCGAGTTGGAAAAGGCCATGCCCCCACGGGTGATGGTGTCCACCGACATCGGCAATATCAATGCCGTAGCCAACAGCTATTTGCGCTTTGACGAGCCGCGCAGCTTCTTCGCGCCCATGAGCTTTGGCAACTGCGGCTATTCGCTGCCCACCATGATCGGCGCCAAAGCCGCCGCCATGGACCGTCCCGCCGTGGCCTACGCCGGTGACGGCGCATGGGGCATGAGCATGTCGGAGTTGATGACGGCTGTGCGCCACGACATTCCGGTGACCGCCGTGGTCTTTCACAACCGCCAGTGGGGCGCTGAGAAGAAAAACCAGGTGGACTTTTACAACCGCCGTTTTGTGGCGGGCGAGTTGGAGAGCGAAAGCTTTGCCGGCATCGCGATTGCCATGGGTGCTGAGGGCATCGTAGTCGACAAACTCGAAGACGTGGGACCGGCCTTCAAGCGTGCGATTGACATGCAAATGAACGAGGGCAAAACCTGCGTGATCGAGATCATGTGCACCCGCGAACTCGGCGACCCCTTCCGCCGCGATGCGCTGTCCAAACCGGTGCGCTTTTTGGACAAGTACAAGGACTACGTTTAAGCCCCGCGGCACAGCCCACCGGCCGCAGCATGAGCGCCACGCATCCGCGACTGCAAGCGCTGATAGCCCGCGCCACGGCGCAGGCCGGCGCAAGCCCGCAGGCCCTGGGCCTGGTCTATCCCTGCGACGCGTTGGCGCTGGACGCGGCAAGGCGCATCCAGGACAGCGGCATGGCGCGTCCGGTGCTCATCGGCCCGGCCGCGCTAATTGCCGCTGCTGCAGACGCAGCGCAAGTGGATATGCGCGATTTCGAACTGATAGACAGTGGAACCATGGCGCCGGATGCGGCTTTGTGCGCCTGCACTATGGCGCGCAACCGGGACCTGCGCGCCTTGATGAAAGGTTCGCTGCATACCGACGAATTGATGGCTGCGGTGGTCAACAAAGAACATGGCCTGCGCGGCAGCAACCGCATCAGCCACGCGTTTGTGTTTGACCTGCCGCGCTACCACAAGCTTTTGGCCTTGGCCGATTGCGTGGTCAACATCGCGCCGGACCTGAAAACCAAAAAAGACATCCTAGGTAATGCAGTGGGTTTGCTGCAAACGCTGGGCATCGCACAGCCTAAGATCGGCATTGTGGCTGCGGTGGAGGTGGTCAACCCGTCGATTCCTGCCACGCTTGATGCCCAGGCTTTGGTGGACTTGGCACACGCCGGTGCCTGGCCGGGCGCTATCGTGGAGGGGCCGTTTGGCTTTGACAATGCGTTCTCCAAAGAGGCTGCGCGCATCAAAAACATGGAGTCGCAAGTGGCGGGTGACGCAGACCTTTTTATCATGCCGGACTTGAATGCCGGCAATATGCTGTACAAAAGTTTTAACTATGTTGGCGGTGGCGACTGCGCCGGGCTGGTGCTCGGGGCGCAGGTTCCAATAGTGCTGACCTCGCGCGCCGATTCGCTGCAATCGCGCATGGCTTCGGTAGCGCTGGCGGTGCTCGCCAGTGCGTCAAGCTAACGCAGTCGAAGCAGTATTTTGCCGCCGTAAACCCGATAACAAAAATACCAAGAGACAAGCCCATGTTTAAATTTTTGTCCTCCGAGCCCTTGCACCAGCCGCTGGATGCGCCCACGCCGGTCAATGAGACCACCATCAAGTGCACCACCTGTTATATGTGCGCCTGCCGCTGCGGCATACGCGTGCATTTGCGTGAGGGGGAGGACGGGCCCGAGGTGCGCTACATCGATGGCAACCCGAACCATCCCCTCAATAAAGGCGTCATTTGCGCCAAAGGCGCTTCGGGCATCATGAAGCAAAAATCGCCCGCGCGGCTGACACAGCCGCTGCTGCGCAAAGCCGGCAGTGCGCGCGGCGCCGCTGAGTTCGAGCCGATCAGTTGGGAGCGCGCCTACGCGCTATTGACCACGCGCCTGGCGCATATCCGGGCCACTGACCCCAAGAAATTTGCGCTCTTCACCGGCCGCGACCAGATGCAGGCCCTGACCGGTTTGTTTGCCCGCCAGTTCGGCACCCCCAACTATGCGGCGCACGGCGGTTTTTGCTCGGTAAATATGGCTGCCGGCATGATTTACAGCGTGGGCGGCAGCTTCTGGGAATTCGGCGGGCCTGACTTAGATCGCGCCAAAGTTTTTGTGATGATGGGTACGGCGGAAGACCACCACAGTAATCCGATGAAGATGGCTCTGTCTAAATTCAAACGAGAGGGCGGACGCTTTATTTCGATCAACCCGGTGCGCACCGGCTACTCGGCGATTGCCGATGAGTGGATTCCCATCAAACCCGGCACCGATGGCGCGCTCTTGATGGCGCTCTTGCATGAGCTCATTCGCACCGACACGCTGGACCATGCATTCCTCAAGCGCTTTACCAACGCGCCGCAACTGGTGGTGCTGGACGAAGGCATGCGCGAAGGCTTGTTCGCCTTTGACCCCAACCCGCAGAAGGGCCCGCCGGGCGATGGCCGCAATCCGCATAACAAGCTGGTGTTTGACAAAGCCAGTGGCCAGATACTTAACGCCTACCCCGAAGGCATTGCCGACGGGTGCGACCCTGCGCTGCAAGGACATTACACCCTGGCCGATGGCACGCGGGTGGCGCCGTCGTTTCAGTTGTTGCGCGAGCGCGTAGCCAGCTGCACACCCGAGTGGGCAGCGTCCATTACCGGCATCGCTGCCGAACGTATCGTGGCGTTAGCGCAAGAGATGGGGCACGCGGCCTTGCAGCAGGCGTTTGAATTGCCTATCCCCTGGACCGATGCCTGGGGCAAGCTCCACCCCAGCACGCAGGCCCGGCCTTTGGCTTTTCATGCCATGCGCGGCCTGGCAGCGCACTCCAATGGCTTTCAAACCGTGCGCGCATTGGCGGTACTCATGAGCGTATTGGGCACCATCGACGCGCCCGGTGGGTTTAGGCACAAAGCGCCTTACCCACGCCACATCGTGCCCAATTACCGCGCCTTTAATTCGCCCGAGATGATCCAGCCCAACACGCCGCTCAATGCCGCTCCCTTGGGTTTCCCGGCGCACCCCGACGAACTGGCCATCAACCCGGATGGCTCGCCCATACGCATAGACCACGCATTTTCATGGGAGCATCCCCTGTCAGCACACGGACTGATGCATAACGTGATCACCAATGCGACGCGCGCCGACCCCTACCGCATCGACACCTTGATGATGTTCATGGCCAATATGGCCTGGAACAGCACCATGAACACCATGGCGATTCGCGAGATGCTGAACCGAAAAGACGACCAGGGTGAATTCATGATTCCCTTTTTGGTTGTATGTGACGCTTTCCAAAGCGAGACCGTGGCCTTTGCCGATTTGGTCTTGCCCGACACGACCTATTTGGAGCGCCACGATGTGATGGGCATGCTGGACCGTCCGATCTCGGAGTTTGACGGCCCTGTCGACTCAGTGCGCGTTCCGGTGGTCAAACCGCTGGGCGAATGCAAGCCCTTCCAAGAGGTGTTGATCGAGTTGGCCTGGCGTTTGAAATTCCCCGCTTTCACCACGCCTGAAGGCACGCGCAAATTCACCGGCTATCCTGACTTTGTGGTGAACTTTCAGCCGCAGCCCGGCATTGGTTTTTTGATGGGCTGGCGCGGCAAAAATGGCGACGAACATTTGCGCGGAGAGCCCAACCCCAAGCAGTGGGAAGCCTACGAGCAAAACAACTGCGTGTTCCAGTACCACATGCCCGAAAGCATGCACTTCATGCGCAACTGGAACCGTGAATATCTAGACTTTGCCAAAGAAAAAGGCTGGCGTCAAAAGAACGACCCGGTGCAATTGGCGATTTATTCGGACACCTTGCAAGCCTTCCGCCTGGCTGCGCAGGGCAAAACCGAAGGCCGCCAACCGCCTGCGCATTTGCGCGAACGCATCCATACCTATTTCGACCCCCTGCCGTTTTGGTACGCGCCCTTGGAAGATGCTGCGACCGATCTGGGCAGCTACCCGCTCAACGCCATCACCCAGCGGCCCATGGCGATGTACCACTCCTGGGATTCGCAAAACGCCTGGCTGCGCCAGATCCACAGCCACAACTACCTCAACGTCAACCCGCGCACTGCCCTAGCCGCAGGTATTGCCGATGGCGGCTGGGCCTGGGTGGAAAGCCAATGGGGCAAGGTGCGCTGTATGGTGCGCCATAGCGAAGCGGTAGAGCCGGGCACGGTGTGGACCTGGAACGCGATTGGCAAAGCCGACGGCGCCTGGCAGTTGGCGCCCGGTTCCGACGAAGCACGCAAAGGCTTTTTGCTCAACCACCTGATTTCGGAAGAGCTACCCATGGTCGGCACGCCCAGCGGCACGGTGAGCAACTCCGACCCAATTACCGGCCAGGCCGGCTGGTACGACGTGCGGGTGCGCATCCGCCCGGCGTCGCCCGATGAAGCAAGCGAGACCTTTCCGCAAATGGACAGCATGCCCGCCGTGCCCGGCGTGGTGGGCAAAGCGGCGCAGGTTCTACGCTATTTCGCAGGAGGGAAGCAATCATGATCCAGTGGCTTAAAGACCTGCTGCAATCGCCATTGACCCAAGGCCAAGGCGGCGCAGCACAAGACATATCGCCACCGGTGCGAGTGCGCGCTCGTCAGGGTGAGACACTAGCTAAGCAACTGGCTTTGGTGATTGACCTGAACGTGTGTGTGGGCTGCCAAGCCTGTGTCACTTCATGCAAGCAATGGAACACCTCAGGCAGCGCCGGGCCCTTGGCCGATTTGAACGCCTATGGCGCAAACCCTAGCGGGACTTTTTTCAACCGCGTGCAAACCTATGAGGCGGGTGAATTTCCCGGGACCGACACCATCCACTTTCCCAAAAGCTGCCTGCATTGCGAAGACCCGCCTTGCGTGCCGGTCTGCCCGACAGGCGCCAGCTATAAGCGCGCAGAAGATGGCATCGTACTGGTGGACTACGACAAATGTATAGGTTGTAAGTACTGCGCCTGGGCCTGCCCTTATGGCGCGCGCGAACTGGACGAAGAGCGTCAGGTGATGACCAAGTGCACGCTGTGCGTGGACCGGGTGTATGACCCCTTGCTGCCCGAGGCCGATCGCCAACCTGCGTGCGTGCAGGCCTGCCCTACCAATGCGCGCTTGTTTGGCGACATTAAGGACTCCGAGAGCGTCGTCAGCAAAGCCATCCGCGAACGCGGCGGCTACCAGTTGATGCCAGAGTGGGAGACGCAAGCGGCGAACCACTATTTGCCCCGGCGCATCACGGCGGCGTCCACGCCGCCTGCGGGTAAGGAGTAAGCACTATGCATCCGGCTTTTTCTATTTTGTTTTTCACCACGCTGGCAGGTGCGGCGCAAGGACTGCTGGTGGCGCTGGCGCTGGCGCAGATCAGCGGCGTGTCCATGGATGGCGGCTTTGTCCTGCAAGCGATTGCGCTGGGCCTGGTGCTGTTGGTGGCCGGTTTGGCGTCCTCGTTCTTGCACCTGGGCCACAAGATACGGGCATGGCGTGCGGTACTGATGTGGCGTACCTCCTGGATGTCGCGCGAAGTCATTGTGCTGCCTGCCTATATCGGCCTGACAGCCTTGTGGTGGCTGGCACGCTACACCGGCGCTGACGGAGCGCTCACCCAGGCGCTTCCCTGGGCTATCGTCTTTGGCGCCCTGGCACTTTGGTATTGCACCGCCATGATTTATGCCTGCCTGCGCTTTATTCAGGAGTGGGCGCACTGGAGCACAGTGGCAAACTTCATACTCATCGGTTTAGCCTCTGGCAGTGTGCTCGCTTGCGCGCTGGCGGCCTCGAGCGGACAAGCGGCATTGCTAACCACGCTAGCTCCGTGGGCCACTGCAGCTACGCTGCTGGCGGCCATAGTGCGTTGGTTCAGCCTGCGCCGCAATAGCAGTTTGCGCCCCGCCTCCACGCTGCAATCAGCAACCGGCATCCAGGCCAAGCGACTGGTACAAAAATCCATGGGCATGTCTGCTGGTGCCTTCAACACCCGCGAGTTCTTTCACGGGGCCAGCCAGTTGGCTCTGCGCAATGTACGCTGGGCCTTTGTATTGGGCTTGTTCGTGCTGCCTTTGGGCTTGGCATTGTGCGCCCTGAGCAGCGTCAGCACCTGGCCTTGGGCCTGGGCTGCCTTAGTACAAGCGCCCGCGCTGATAGCCGAGCGTTGGGTTTTTTTCGCTCAGGCCAAGCACCCGCAAAATTTGTATTACCAGGTAGTGGGCTAAGCGGCAGGAGTGCTCCGCACAAAGCAAAACGCCAACCCGAAGGTTGGCGTTTTGACTACAGCGTTAGCTGTTTGATTGGTTGCGCGAGAAGGATTTGAACCTTCGACCTTTGGGTTATGAGCCCAACGAGCTACCAGGCTGCTCCATCGCGCGGTAAGGGTTTGATTATACGCGCTTATGCGACTTCAGCGGCGTCAGCAACAGCAATTTCGGTGCGCTCAACCAATTCGACCAAAGCCATGGGCGCGTTGTCACCCACGCGGAAACCCATTTTCAAAATGCGGGTGTAGCCGCCAGGACGAGCCTTGAAACGCGGACCGAGTACGTCGAATAATTTGCTCACGCTGTCACGATCGCGCAGGCGGTCAAAGGCCAAGCGGCGGTTAGCCACTGTGGACTCTTTGGCCAGGGTAATCATGGGTTCGACTACGCGGCGCAATTCCTTGGCCTTGGGTACCGTGGTTTTGATTGCTTCGTGCGCGATGAGTGAATTCATCATGTTGCGCAACATGGCCAAGCGGTGAGAGCTTGTCCGGTTCAGTTTGCGTAGTCCGTGTCCGTGGCGCATAGTAGATTTCCTCTTTTTATTGATTCGAAGGCAGCCGTATCAGGTACTGCCCGCAGCGCTGGCCTGTGTAGGCCTGCAAGCAAGCGAATTAACGCTTGTCCAGTGTGGCCGGTGGCCAGGCTTCGAGCTTCATGCCCAAAGTCAAACCGCGCGAAGCCAGAACTTCTTTGATCTCATTGAGTGACTTGCGACCCAGGTTAGGCGTCTTGAGCAACTCGTTCTCGGTACGCTGAATCAGGTCGCCGATGTAGTAAATGTTTTCTGCTTTGAGGCAGTTGGCCGAACGCACCGTGAGTTCGAGTTCGTCTACCGGACGCAGCAAGATCGGGTCAAACTTGGCCTCGCGTCCTGCGCTGGGTGTACCAAAGCCGGGCAATTCATTGCCTTCGAGCTGGGCAAAGACAGCCAACTGCTCGACCAGGATGCGGGCCGAAGAACGCACTGCGTCTTCTGCGCTGACCGCGCCATTAGTCTCAATATCTACCACCAGCTTATCCAAATCGGTACGCTGCTCGACACGGGCGCTTTCTACCACATAGCTCACGCGCTTGACAGGCGAGAACGAGGCATCCAAGATCATGCGACCGATGGATTTTGTAGGCTCATCGCCGTGGCGGCGGACTGAGCCGGGAACATAGCCACGGCCTTTTTCGACCTTGATCTGCATGTCCAACTTGCCACCGGTGGACAAATGCGCGATGACGTGATCGGGGTTAATGATCTCGACGTCATGCGGCGTCTGAATATCCGATGCAAGCACAACACCCTCGGCATCTTTGCGCAGGCTTAAGGTGACTTCATCGCGGTTGTGCAATTTGAATACTACGCCCTTGAGGTTCAAGAGGATGTTGACAACATCTTCCTGGATGCCGTCAATAGACGAGTACTCGTGCAAGACGCCGGCAATCGTCACCTCGGTCGCCGCAAAGCCAGGCATAGAAGAAAGCAGCACACGGCGCAAAGCGTTGCCCAGAGTGTGGCCGTAGCCGCGCTCAAAAGGCTCTAAAGCGACTTTAGCGCGGTTCAGGCTGACTTGTTCAACGGTGATCGACTTGGGTTTCAACAAACTATTGTGCATTTCCACTTCCTCTCAATACCCCTGACTCGTTACATCAGTAAGGCTGGTGAAGCACCTACGCAGCAGCAACTGCCACATAGGGACGTATATAAAAATAAAACTGATTAACGCGAATACAACTCAACAATGAGTGATTCGTTGATGTCGGCGCCGAACATATCACGGTCCGGAACGCTCTTGAAAACGCCCTCGGCCTTCTCGGCATTGACATCCACCCAGGAGGGAAGACCCACCTGTTGGGCCAGCTGCAGTGCTTCGACCACGCGATTTTGCTTTTTGGATTTTTCCCGTACGGCGAGCGAATCACCGGCCTTAACCATGTAGGAGGGGATGTTGACCGATTGGCCATTGACCGTAACCGCCTTGTGCGAAACCATCTGGCGCGCTTCGGCACGGGTCGAACCAAACCCCATGCGGTAGACCACATTGTCCAAGCGAGATTCGAGCAAGGACAAGAGGTTGGCACCGGTATTACCTTTGCGGCGATCAGCCTCTTCAAAGTAGCGGCGGAACTGACGCTCTAGCACACCGTACATGCGTTTGACTTTTTGCTTTTCGCGAAGCTGCAAACCGTAATCCGAGGTACGCGCACCCGACGTGCGACCGTGCTGACCCGGTTTGGAATCGAATTTGGCCTTGTCACCAATCGCGCGGCGAGCGCTCTTGAGAAACAGGTCTGTGCCTTCACGGCGTGAGAGTTTGGCCTTGGGGCCTAGATAGCGTGCCACTTGAACTTCCTTTTTATGTCATCTGCCGCAATTGCTTACGGGAGCTGTCAGCCGGAGCTGGCAGCGGTGGGCTTTGTTGAAAATTAGATACGACGGCGTTTCTGGGGACGGCAACCGTTGTGCGGTACCGGCGTCACATCCGCGATCATGTTGATGCGAATGCCCAGCGCTGCCAAGGCGCGCACCGACGACTCGCGACCGGGGCCAGGGCCCTTGATCTCGACATCGAGGTTTTTGATACCCTGCTCCAAAGCGGCGCGTCCGGCCACTTCGGAAGCCACCTGGGCCGCAAAAGGAGTCGATTTACGCGAACCTTTGAAACCCTGACCACCGGACGAAGCCCAGGACAAGGCATTACCTTGGCGGTCGGTGATGGTAATGATGGTGTTGTTGAACGAGGCGTGCACGTGTGCAATGCCATCGGCAACGTTCTTACGAACTTTTTTACGCACGCGTTGTGCCGCGCTATTGGTGGGAGCTTTTGCCATAGTGATCTCTTAGTGCGTCTTATTTTTTCAGGGATGCAGCAGCTTTACGCGGACCTTTGCGGGTGCGGGCGTTGGTGCGTGTGCGCTGTCCGCGCATCGGCAAACCACGGCGATGGCGAAAGCCGCGATAGCAGCCGATGTCCATCAAACGCTTGATGTTCATCGTGGTCTCGCGCCGCAAATCACCTTCGATGGTGAACTGGCCAATCGCATCGCGAATTTTTTCCAGATCACCGTCGGTGAGGTCTTTGATTTTCTTGGAATATGCAATGCCGCAGGCTTCGCAAATTTTGCGAGCGCGCGGACGTCCAATGCCGAAAATGGAGGTCAGTCCGATTTCCGCATGCTTATGCGGCGGAATATTGATACCAGCGATACGTGCCATATTTTTCCTCTAGAACTCTAGCTATCAACCCTGGCGCTGCTTGTGACGCGGATCTGTACAGATCACTCGCACAACGCCCTTGCGACGGATAATCTTGCAATTGCGGCAAATTTTCTTGACCGAGGCCGAGACTTTCATTTCTATTCTCCTAAAACTACCAAAGTGCCCTGACTTGCGTCTTGGTCACTATTACCTGCCACAACTCGTAGTTGACAACATCGCCGCCAACCCCATTTTGGATTTCAAGTCTTATTTAAGACGACTTGAAGCTCGCTTTTTTCAACAAGGAGTCATATTGCTGCGACATCAGGTAGTTTTGTACCTGAGCCATGAAATCCATGGTGACGACCACAATAATCAGCAATGACGTTCCGCCAAAATAAAACGGCACGTTGTATTTCAAAATCAAAAATTCGGGCAACAAACACACAAAGGTGATGTAAACCGCACCAGCCAGAGTCAATCGCAGCAAAATTTTGTCGATGTATTTTGCAGTGTGGTCACCTGGACGGATGCCAGGAATGAACGCGCCACTCTTTTTTAGGTTATCTGCAGTCTCGCGGCTGTTAAACACCAATGCGGTGTAAAAGAAACAGAAAAATACAATAGCGCTGGCATACAGCATCACATACACCGGTTGGCCGGGGCTGAGCGTGCTGGCAATGTCTTTGAGCCAACTCATGGACTCACCGCTGCTAAACCAGTTGGCAACCGTGGCCGGCAACAAAATAATCGAAGAGGCAAAAATCGGAGGGATGACACCGGCCATATTGAGTTTGAGCGGAAGATGCGACGATTGCCCGCCATAAACTTTATTGCCCACCTGCCGGCGCGCGTAGTTCACCAGAATTTTGCGCTGTCCACGCTCGACGAAGACCACGAAATAGGTCACCAGAATTACCAGGGCGACAATC
The DNA here is from genome assembly GCA_945865425.1 of Comamonas sp. lk. Classification (GTDB taxonomy): domain Bacteria; phylum Pseudomonadota; class Gammaproteobacteria; order Burkholderiales; family Burkholderiaceae_C; genus Allorhodoferax. Next base: position 11,109 of record CAMBFN010000065.1, read on the forward strand.
ACCAGCGCAATCGGAATACCCATGGCGCCGGTGCGCACCAACTCCAACAAACCGCCCACCGCACTGGGCAGACCCGCAGCAATGCCGCCGAAAATCAAAATAGAAATACCGTTACCCAAACCGCGCTCAGTTATTTGTTCACCCAGCCACATCAGGAACATAGTGCCAGAGGTCAAAGTCACCACGGCAGTAACACGAAATCCCATGCCGGGGGAAACCACCAAACCCGCTGACGACTCCAACGCCAAGGCAATACCCATGGACTGGAACAAAGCCAGGCCCAAAGTCCCATATCGCGTGTACTGCGTGATCTTGCGACGCCCGGCTTCGCCTTCTTTCTTCAGTTGCTCAAAAGTAGGCACTACATAGCCCAGCAATTGCATGATGATGGAGGCCGAGATATAGGGCATGATGCCCAGCGCAAAGACGGTAAACCGTGATAAGGCGCCACCGGAGAACATATTGAACAGGCTCAATATGCCGCCTTGCTGGCCATTGAAAAGTTGCTGCAATTGATTCGGGTCGATACCCGGCACAGGAATATGCGCTCCCACCCGGTACACCACCAGCGCAAGCAGCAAGAACACCAAGCGGCGACTTAAGTCGCCGTACTTGCCGGTCTTGGCTATTTGCGCAGAGTTACTTGCCACGGGCTATTCTCAAATCAATTAAGCGATGCTGCCGCCAGCCGCTTCAATAGCTGCTTTGGCACTGGCGCTTGCGCCAATGCCGGTTAACTTCACGGCCTTGGTCAAAGCACCGGTGTGGATCACTTTCACCACCTTGGCAATCGGTGCAACCATACCGGCTTGCTTGAGCGTGAGCATGTCCACTTCCGGCAGTCCGAGAACTTCCAACGTGGTTAAAGTGATCTCTGCGTTGTACTTGAGCAAATGGGACTTGAAGCCACGCTTGGGCAAACGGCGATGCATAGGCATCTGGCCGCCTTCAAAACCGACTTTGTGGTAACCGCCAGCGCGCGACTTTTGACCTTTGTGACCGCGACCGGCGGT
>CAMBFN010000066.1 GCA_945865425.1 Comamonas sp. lk
TGAGGTCGCGTCCGGGGACTGGATTTGGATCTTCGCCCGACATCCTGTAGGAAGTCCCGGTAGTTCCATCACAAGGATAGGTGCGAACATCCCCCGAGGCTAGGCTTTGCTGGCGTCCGCCCACCGGCGTGCCAAAATTAACGACCAAAATTCCACTAAAAAAACTGCGCCCTAAATCGGACTCGGGTATGCCAATGCCAATTTCCGAGTGGCCTCGCGACCCAAGAATTGCGGCCTGATGGTAGGGCGCAGATAACAGACTGGTCGCTGCCTGCGTGACGGCTGCAAGCTTACCGCCCGCCTGGTAAACGCTCACACTACTCGTCACTTCACTGCTGCCATACGGGTTGGTGGCATAACCGGCCGCCGTCATGCGCACCCACGGATCTACGCCAGTAAAGCCTGGTTCACCAGCTGTTTCGTAATGGGTAACCACATTGTTCACCACTGAATAATTAGCATGCGCCGTAGCCGCCTGGTCGATCTTTTCATTACGTGTGGCGTAGCCAAAGCCGCAATCGCCCCGTGCTTTATTGAATTTGTCATAGACCGCCTTTTGCGCATCCACATACCCCGGATCGGGCGGCTGCGTGCTCAGAATCGACTTGTAGATACCGGTGGAGTCGCTCGCCGCGCAAAAGCTTTGCGCATCGGCGAGGCTGTAGCTGCTGGTCCTGGTGCTGCCATCGGCGCAGGTAGCGGTGTAGATGGTTGGCGTTGTGCCTCCACCGGAGGAGCCTCCGCCACCGCAGGCGCTTAGGACCAGGGTGCACAGTAGCAGGGCAGGGGGGAGCAGGCGGCTCAGGTGGACCGAACGGTGGGGGGAGAAAATGAGGTGGGGCATGGTTAATCACTAAAGAATTAGAGACCATCAAAGAATACATTAGTTTTTTGTTGGTGCAAGTGGCTGGTAGCCTCTACTCGGGATTCGCTCGTTGACAAACTCCACTTTTTAAGATATCTTCAATATATCTTTTAAGGGGTTATGAATGACTGCTCGTTCCACTGCCGTAGAGCAAATCGCTTTTCGCTACCGTGTTGTTGACAGCGCCACCGGCGTGACGCGCGACACCGCCAAACGTGTTGCAGCACAACTGGGTGTCGATGAGACCCAAGCGATTCACCTGGCTTTGCGCAGCTTGGCTGTTAAGTTGTTGCCACAATACGAGCCTGATGAAGGGCCGATTACCGCCGCTCAGATTCGCCAAATCAAAAAGCGTGTGCCGCGGGGCAGAGTACGCTCTGTCCGCTATAGTCTTTTTGCACACGAACCTGCATGAACTGGGGTGAGCCCGTCGCCGGTGATGTGGTGTGGTGCCATTTCCCAGATGACATTCATCCGCGTCCTAAGTCGCGGTCAGCGCTGATTCTTGAGGTTTTTGATGATGATGCGCCACAGTTCGCTGTTCGAGTTGCCTATGGGACCAGCCAACGCACGACCAGTTTGCGCCGTGGTGAGTTCAGCATTGAGCGCAGCCGCAATCTGGCAGCCTTCGAGGCGGCAGGCCTGAGCTTTGACACGAAGTTCGATTTGAAACAGGTTTTGGAATTGCCGTTCTCCACCGAATGGTTCTCTGTGCCGCCCGCAGCACCCCATGGACAAACTCCCAAGCTAGGCACGCTGCATCCGTCCTTAGTGCGCGCCGTGCAGGCGGCATACCAGGCCGCGCAGTAAGCCATGAAAAATACCGCCTCCACCACGGCCATGACCGTGTTTGGCATCCCCCACTGCGACAGCGTGAAAAAAGCCCGCCTATGGCTGCAGGACCAGGGCCTGGCCTATCACTTTCATGATTTCAAAAAAGATGGCGTGCCGCCCGCTGCCCTGGACCAATGGATCCAGGCGGTGGGCTGGGAGGTGCTGCTCAACCGCAAAGGTACGACCTGGCGCAAGCTAGACCCGGCCTTGCAAAACAGCGTAGATGACGCGGCAAGCGCGGGTGCGCTGATGCAGGTCCAAGCCAGCGTTATCAAGCGTCCGGTAGTGCAGTGGCCCGATGGCCGGATCACCGTGGGCTTTGCACCCCAGAGCTTTGCCGACCTGCTGCCTTAAAATCAAAGGCTTTGCGGGCGGCCCGCTTGCACTGATGAACCGCCCATTCCCCAGCCGCGCCGGGCATACACCGGCTCCCAACGAGTCATAGCCATGAGCACCACCCACCTCCAAAGCGCCAGTATCACCACCCAAGCCAGTGTCTATTTCGACGGCAAATGCGTCAGCCACAGCCTCACTATGGCTGATGGCAGCAAAAAATCTGTTGGCGTGGTACTGGCCGCCGAACTCACTTTTGGCACCGCTGCACCGGAGATCATGGAATGCGTGGCCGGCGCCTGTGAATACTTGCTCTTAGGCGCCAGCGACTGGGCCAGCTGCCAGGCAGGCCAAAGCTTTAGCGTGCCTGGCCAGAGCAGTTTTCAAATTCGCGTGGCTGACGCCTTTCATTACATCTGCCATTACGGCTAAGCCCCGAGCCCCGACCCTTTCAGCCTAGGCCCCTATGTCCACCATTCTTCAAAATATCCCCGCAGGCCAGAAAGTCGGTATCGCGTTTTCCGGCGGCCTCGATACCAGCGCCGCCTTGCACTGGATGCGCAACAAAGGCGCGATTCCCTACGCTTACACGGCCAACCTAGGCCAGCCCGACGAGGCAGACTACGATGAGATTCCGCGCAAAGCCATGGAATATGGAGCTGAGCATGCACGTTTGATTGATTGCCGCAGCCAGTTGGCTGCCGAAGGGATTGCTGCTTTGCAAAGTGGCGCCTTTCACATTTCCACCGGTGGCCTGACGTACTTCAACACCACGCCGATCGGGCGCGCCGTAACTGGCACCATGCTGGTGGCGGCCATGAAGGAAGACGATGTGCATATCTGGGGCGATGGCAGCACCTACAAAGGCAATGACATCGAGCGCTTTTACCGCTATGGACTGCTCACCAACCCCGCGCTGAAAATCTACAAACCCTGGCTGGACCAGGCCTTCATCGACGAACTCGGTGGGCGTGCGGAAATGTCGGCTTTCATGACCCAAGCCGGTTTTGGCTACAAGATGTCCGCGGAAAAAGCCTATTCCACCGACTCCAATATGCTGGGGGCCACCCACGAGGCCAAAGACCTGGAGCACCTGAGCAGCGGCATGACCATCGTCAACCCCATCATGGGCGTGGCATTTTGGAAGGACGAGGTCAGCATTGCGCGCGAAGACGTACGGGTGCGCTTTGACGAAGGCCGCCCGGTCGCGCTCAATGGCGTGGAGTACCCGGACCTGGTCAGCCTGATCCTGGAAGCCAACCGCATCGGCGGGCGGCACGGTCTGGGCATGAGCGACCAGATTGAGAACCGCATCATCGAGGCGAAAAGCCGGGGCATTTACGAAGCCCCTGGATTGGCGTTGTTATTCACCGCTTACGAGCGCTTGGTGACCGGCATCCACAATGAAGACACGATTGAGCAATACCGCGAAAACGGGCGCAAACTCGGCCGCCTTTTGTACCAAGGACGCTGGTTTGATCCGCAAGCCATCATGTTGCGTGAAGCGGCGCAGCGCTGGGTGGCACGGGTCGTCACCGGCGAGGTCACGCTGCAACTGCGCCGCGGCAATGATTACTCCATTTTGAACACCGAATCGCCCAACCTGACCTACCACCCCGAGCGCCTGACCATGGAAAAAGGCGCGTCTATGTTTTCCCCGGCAGACCGGATCGGGCAACTCACCATGCGCAATCTGGATATTGCCGACACCCGCGAAAAACTGGGCATTTACAGCCAGGCCGGCTTACTCGCGCAGGATCCGGGCACCCGCATGATGGGCTTGACCAAAGACGACTGAAGCATTAAAAAGCGAGCCAATATAGGCACATAGTTTTCAGCAGCGCAACGGTCTATAACGGGGGGCGAGCAATGGCAAGTACAAGGGCACACAGTGGCGATGGCGGCTGATAAACATCCGGTCGCCCCCCTAGCGGCTCGCGACGGGCAAGCAGGCGAGCCCCGCTTCAGTCTGCGCATTCGCCATACCATTTTGGCCACGGTGCTTGCCAGCCTGTGTATCGCAGTGGCCCTGCTTTTTTACCTGCAGCAAGCTGCTTCCCAGTATGCGCGTCTGCACAGCCAGGCCAGCGACATTTTCTTAGTCTCCGTATTGTCCTTGGTGTTGCTGATAGTGCTGCTCTTGCTTACGGCAGGGACCTTGCTTTTGCAGCATCGGCAACGCGCATTGGCGCAAGAAAAGTCGCTTCAATTGACCGCGTATTTCCGCGAGACCCAATTGCAAGCGGAAACTGCCAGCCGGGGTAAGAGCCGCTTTCTGGCCAATATGAGCCACGAGTTGCGCACACCTTTTAACGGAGTTTTCGGCATGCTTAGCCTGCTGGGAACGACTCCACTTAATGCCATGCAGGCCGACTACCTCAAGATCGCCAATGCCTCGGCCAACCATTTGCTTAACGTCTTGAACGATATCCTGGACCTATCGGCTCTGGAAGAAGGGAAAATCACTCTGCACTACGCGCCCTTGGAACTGCGCCAAGTCATTGGCGAGATCAGCGATGTGATGCGCCCGCAGGCTGAGCAAAGAAGGCTGGATTTTGACGCACAGGTGCACCAGGACGTACCGCAGTGGCTGCTGATGGACGTCAAACGCCTGAAACAAATATTGTTTAACCTGTCCAATAACGCACTCAAATTCACCAACCAGGGCGGCATCCAGATCAGCGTCAAACTGGGAGTGCCTGCGTCCTTGGACGACCAAGACTCCGTGTTGCTGGAGTTTAGCGTCCAGGACAGCGGCATCGGGATCAGCAGTGACGCGCTGGAAAATTTGTTCCAGCGCTTTAACCAGGTCTACAACGGCATCAATAAAGACTATGGCGGAACTGGTCTGGGCCTGGAAATCTCACAGTCCCTGGCGGGCTTGATGCAGGGTCAGATCGAGGTCACTAGTGCGAAAGGTGTGGGTTCCTGCTTTACCTTACGGATGCGGGCGCAGCGGACACAAGCGCCCTTGCCCACCAGCCGACCCAAGGTATTCCAACTGGACCCACCGACCAAGGCGGAGCGCTTGTACCGCATACTGGTGGTCGAGGACAACGAGATCAACCGTAAGTTTGTTGATATCCTGCTCAAGCGCATGGGCTACCTGACGTATTTCGCGGAAAACGGAAGTGTCGCCATCGAGCGCTTGCAAAAACAAAGCTTTGACCTGGTGCTCATGGACTTGCACATGCCGGTCATGAACGGCATAGACGCCACACGCGCGATACGGGCGCTTTCACATCCAGCGGCAAATCTACCCATCATCGCTCTGACAGCTGATGTGATGAATGATGCACATGAAGACGCACTGGCCGCAGGCGTGAACGACTTTGTCACCAAGCCGGTGCACATGGGCCGATTGCAGGACGTGATCCGCAAGCACCTCGAACCGGACAGCGAAACCGCGCCAACCTAGCGGTGGCGGTTGCGCACGCCCAGCAAGCCCTGGTTTGCGGGCTCGGGAAACAGGTATTGCGGGCCGATGGCTTCCAGGCTACTCGCTTCAATGCCCAAAGCCTCTAATCCCGGCAGGACGCCGGCAGCCACATTGTCCAGACGCATAGAGTCCAGGTTGTCCTGGCTCATCACCGGCTCACCCGGCATCAAACCCAGCACAAAAGCCTGGATGCGGCCCATCCACAAAGGAAGGCCGATGACCGGTCGGCCAAGGCCTTGCCGTATGCCGCTGCTGCGCGCTGCAAACTGCACCAGCTGGCGCAGGGTGTAGACCTGCGGGCCGGCCAGTTCATACACCTGCAATGCAGGTGACTGGTCCAAGCCGTGAAGCAGGCTGCTGATCACCGCACTGGCAACATCTTGCACCCACACCGGCTGAAAGCGCGCATCGGCACCGGCCAAGGGCATTACCGGAAAAATGGCTTGCAGGCGGGCAAACACATTCAAAAACTTATCGTTTGCGCCAAATATCACGCTGGGCCGCAGCACCGTCAGGCCGCAACTAGCCTTAGCGCCATGCCCCCATCCCAAGGTGTCGGCCAACAGCTTTTCGCCTAGTGCTTTGCTGCGCAGGTAATTAGAGGGAGCGGCTTGCGGCTGCGCACTGTCCACGCCCAGCGCGCTGATATGCACCACATGGCGCACCCCACTGCGCAAGCTGGCGCGCGCGATCTTGGCTGGCAAGTCCTGGTGCACATGGACAAAGGCCGCAGGGCTGCCGTGCAAGATAGCAACGAGGTTAATCACTGCATGCATACCCGCCATGGCGCGGGCCAAGGCCGCTTCGTCATGGATATTGCATTCAAGGACGGTGAGCCCAGGCAAATGCATTACGCACCTCGCATGCACCGATTTGCGCGTAATGACGCTCACCCGATAGCCGGCGCGAACCAGTTTTTCGCATACGTAGCCGCCGACAAAACCGGAGCCTCCCAAAACCAAAACCTGTTTCATGGCAAACACTTCTCCATACTTTCAAGACCAGGGCCAAGCCCGGGGCTGCATTGTCCAACACCCGCCTGCGGCGCTCTTTGCACCACATCAAAACCTTTACAGGACCACAGGCTCCATCTCGAGCAGCAAGCCAAAGCGCTCATACACACTGGTTTGAATCGCCTTGGCTAAGGTCATCACCTCGCCGCCGGTAGCGCCCAGGCTACCGCTGCCGCGGTTGACCAAGACCAAGGCCTGTTTTTCATAGACCCCCGCCTGTCCCACCGATTTACCGCGCCAGCCACAGGCGTCAATCAACCAAGCGGCGGCGAGCTTAAAGGAGCCATCGGCCAAGCGGTAATGCACCACCCGCGGGTCCCGCGCAATGATGTCGGCGCATTGCTCTGTGCTGACCGTGGGATTTTTGAAAAAGCTGCCCGCATTGCCCAGCAGCGCCGGATCGGGCAATTTGCTGCGCCGGATGTGGCAGACCCAGTCAAAAATCCGCTGCGCATCTGGCCTCTCACAGGCCTCCTGGGCACGCATTTTTTCGATATCCGCATAGCCCAGCACCGGCTTCCAGGCCTTGGGCAGGGCAAAACGCACGCGCAAAATGAGCGCCTTATCCTTGAGGCCCAGACCCGACGCAGCGCTAGGGTGCTTAAAAATCGAATCACGGTAGCCAAATGCGCATTGGGCCGCGTCCAGGCTAAAGACCTCGCCAGTGTGCAAATCTATAGCGTCCAGTGAATCAAACACGTCTTGCAACTCCACCCCGTAGGCGCCAATGTTTTGCACTGGCGCAGCACCTACCGTACCCGGAATTAAGGCCATGTTTTCCATACCGGGCATGCCTTGCTCCAGTGTCCAGGCGACAAAATCATGCCAGTTTTCACCCGCCCCAGCTTCTACGATAAAGGCCTTGGGCGTTTCCCGCAGCAGGCGGCATCCGGCAATCTCGACCTTGAGCACCAGGGACTTGACGTCTCCCGTCAGCACCAGGTTGCTGCCACCGCCCAGCACAAACTTCGGTAGCGCCGCCAGCGCAGTGTCTTGCAGCACGGCGGTCGCATCGTCTTGGCTACGGATGCGCACCAATTGCTGTGCCCGCGCCACAATGTGAAACGTGTTGAGTGCCTGCAAAGCCACATTGTTCTCGACTACCATGGCGGGATTGTCGCATCCGCTTAACTGAACTTGCCGTGCACACCTTGAAGACCCATGCTGGAGAAATTTGAAAATGCCCTCGTTTGATACTGTTTGTGAAGCCAACCTGGTTGATGTGAAAAACGGCGTAGAAAACACCGTCAAAGAAATCGGCACCCGTTTTGATTTCAAAGGCACTGCCGCCGCCATAGAGATCAAGGACAAAGAGATCACCCTGATAGGCGATGCCGAATTTCAACTCGACCAGATCGAGGACGTGCTGCGCAACAAACTCACCAAGCGCAATGTGGATGTCCGCTTTTTGGACAAAGGCGATGTGCAAAAAATGGGGGGCGATAAAGTCAAATGCGTCATCAAAGTGCGCAATGGCATCGAAAGCGAATTGGGGAAAAAAATCCAACGCCTGATCAAAGACAGCAAACTCAAAGTGCAGGCCGCCATCCAGGGCGACGCGGTTCGCGTCACCGGTGCCAAGCGCGACGACCTGCAAGCGGCCATGGCACTGCTCAAAAAAGAAATTACCGATATTCCACTGAGCTTCAACAATCTGCGCGAGTGAGCTCTAAGCCCCGTTTTTTGCCTTCGCACCCAGTCGGGACTCCGTACCCTTTACCAATCGCACTAGATTTGGCGCGTGGCGCCAGACCAGCAGGCCACTCATGATGGCCAGTGCCAGGGCAATGCTGTTGTCGGCACGCCAAGCCACGCCGTCACCAAACAGGTAATACACAGGCGCAAAAATGGCCGCCACTACCGAGGCCAGCGACACATAACGGGAAAAGTAGGTGATGATGAGCCAGCTGGCCCCGACAGCCAGCGCCAGCCAAGGGTCGGTGGCCAACACTACGCCAGCAGCAGTGGCTACGCCTTTGCCGCCTTGAAACTTAAAAAACACCGGGAATACATGCCCCAAAAATGCGGCCAGGCCCACCAACGCTACTGCGCCAGCTTCTAAGCCGTAAGAGGCGCCCCATTGCTGGACCGCATACACCGCTAGCCAGCCTTTGGCTGCGTCCAGCAAGAGGGTGACCACTGCCGCGGCTTTGCTGCCCGAGCGCAGCACATTGGTCGCGCCGGGGTTTTTGCTGCCATAAGTGCGCGGGTCGTTCAGGCCCATGAGGCGGCTAACGATGACGGCGAACGACAAAGAACCAATCAGGTAGGCCGTCAGCACGGCGATCAATGTATTGCCTGCCAGGGCCCATAGGCTCAGTGATTCCATGCATGTTCTCCTTGATGGTGGGCGCCGGATCGGGGCCTGCGCTTTACTCTTGCATAGCGCACTGTACCGCCTTGGCACCGAGGAGGCGCACGCACAGCTGCGGGTCCAGCCCCACTAGATAGCCGCGCCGCCCGCCGTTGATCAATATTTTTGCTAGGCCCAAAATACTTTCTTCCATATACACGGGCATGGCCTTGCGCGTGGCAAAAGGCGAGGTGCCACCCACCAGATAACCGCTGTGCCGGTTGGCAGTCTCAGGCGTGCAAGGCTCCACCGACTTGACGCCAATTTGACGCGCCAGACTTTTGGTCGATACCTTACGGTTGCCGTGCATGAGCACCACCAGCGGCTTAGCGTCCTGGTCTTGCATGATCAGGGTTTTGACCACATGAAAAGGGTCCCAGCCCAGCACCATTGCACTGTGCAGCGCGCCACCGTGCTCAAGGTAATCGTAAGGATGTTCACTGAAATCGACCTTCGCGCTTTTCAGTAGCTGGGTGGCCGGTGTTTCACTCACCCGCTCTTTTCTTGCCACGGCACAAGCCTCTTTAGTCTAAGCGCCTTATTGCGCCGGGTCGCGCATCTCGTAGCGGATCGCGTCAATCGCCTTTTGCAGTTCTGGCGTTAGTACGGTGTTAAACGCATCAATATCCTCGTCCAACTGGGCTTGCGTGGTGACGCCGATGATGGTGCTGGCCACCTGCCACTTGCTATGGCAAAAGGCCAACGCCATCTGGGCCGGGCGCATGCCGTTTTCACGCGCCAAAGCGTTGTAGCGCCGGGCGGCGTTGAGGGCTTCGGGCCGACCCCAGCGCTGCTTGCGTACCGATTCAAACAGGGCGATACGCCCGTCCTTGGGGGCATCCGGCCCGGTAATGCCCGAAGCATCGTATTTGCCGCTGAGCAATCCATAGGCCAGCGGTGAATAGGCCAGCAAACTTACCTGCAAATGGTGCATAGCCTCGTCCATGCCATTCTCATGTGTGCGGTTAAGCAAGTGGTAGGCGTTTTGCACCGTAGCTACGCGCGGCAGGCCGTGTTGCTCAGCCAGACGTACAAATTCGCACACCCCATAGGGGGATTCATTGGACAGGCCGATGGCGCGCACTTTGCCGGCTTTTATCAGTTGGCCCAAGGCCTCCAGCTGGGCATGCATGGAGGTGACTTCGCGGTCTTTGCTAGGGTCAAAAACCATCTGTCCGAACACCGGCACATTACGCGTCGGCCAATGCAGTTGGTACAGGTCGATGACATCCGTTTGCAAGCGGCGCAAACTGCCTTCGCAGGCTTCAATGATGTCTTGCGCGCTCACGTCCATCGCTCCGCCGCGCACCCAGGGCATGCCGCGCGAAGGGCCGGCCACCTTGGTGGCCAAAATCAATTGCTGGCGTATGCCTGGATTTTTTGCAATCCAGTTACCCAGAAAGGTTTCGGTCACTTGAAAGGTTTCTGCCCGTGGCGGCACCGCATACATTTCTGCCGTGTCCCAGAAAGTCACACCTCGCGCGACGGCGTGGCTGAGCAGGCGGTGCGTGCTGGGTTCATCGACCTGCTCACCAAAGGTCATGGTGCCCAGGCAAATGGGCGATACATGCAGCTCGCTGCGACCAAGTTGGGTAGTTTTCATAGCAAGCAGTTTAACGAGGCTTCAAGCGCCGCCAGTCGCCTGCGCGGCGCGCTGCGCCTCCTGCAAGCGCAGCACGCGCCGCTGCACTTTACCAGTGGTTGTCATCGGTAAGGCTTCAACAAACTCAATCTCTTTGGGGTATTCATAAGGCGCCAACTGGCCGCGCACATGGGCTTGTAGTTGGCGCGTTAAATCCGCTTCAAAAGCGGCGCGCTTCTTGGCCTGCGCGGCGTGCGCCGCCAGATACTCAGGCGCAATAACTACATAGGCCTTGACCAGCGCACCCCGGTCTGCATCGGGCTTGGGCACCACGGCCGCATTAGCCACTGCGGCGTGCTTGACCAGGCAGTTTTCAATTTCGCCCGGCCCGATGCGGTAACCGGCGGACTTGAAAACATCGTCGCTGCGCCCCTGGAACCACAAATATCCCTCTGCATCACGCACCGCCAGGTCGCCGGTGCGGCACCAGTCGCCGGTGTACTTGTCTTGGGTGGCCTGCGGGTTTTTCCAGTAGCCTAAAAAGAAAATCGGGTCCGGCGTGCCGTGCACATCCAGGCGGTGCAGCGCCACGTCGCCGGGTTCGCCCACCGGGCATTCGCGGCCCGCCTCGTCAATCACCGCCACCCGATGCCCCGGATAGCCCATACCCATGCTGCCGGGCTTAGGCGGCCACAGGCGCGCGCAATTGCCGACGATGTAATTGATCTCGGTCTGGCCGAACATTTCGTTGACCGTCACGCCCAGCTGCCTTTTGCAATAGGCAAACACTGCATCGCCTACCGCCTCGCCCGCGCTCATGATGGCTTGTAATTTCAAACCCCAGGCCCGGCGCACGCTGCGGCCCGGCTGGCCGGGCGCTGCTTTCATCATGGCTTTGAGCGCGGTGGGGAACAAAAAAGTATGTGTCACACCACAGCGCGCCATCAGCTGCAAAGCCACTTCCGGCCCAAAACGCCCGCCATAAGCCACGATTTCGCGCCCGAAATACAGCGTGGGCAAGAGCGCGTCCATCAGTCCGCCGGTCCAGGCCCAATCGGCCGGGCTCCAAAACACGGCCTCAGAGCCTGCGGGTAATGCATCTTCTTTGGCCACAGCGGGCGCTGCCGGGTCAAAGCCAAACCAGTTTTGGCTGCAGACAAAACCGGTCAAGTTGCCAATCAGGGCGCGGTGCGGAATCAGGGCGCCTTTGGGGTTGCCGGTGGTGCCGCTGGTGTAGATCAGCACTGCCGGTTCTTCGGCCAGTGTGCTCACCGGCTTGAAGCTGGCTTTGCCCTGTGGCGCCTGCGCGCCGCGCACCGCCCGTAGCGCCGGACATTGCGGCTGCAAGGCCAGCACCGCGCTGTGCACGCTGTCATGGCAAATCGCCAGCACCGCGTCGCTGTCCTGCAAGCGGAAGGCCAGGGCCTCGGGGCCGAACAGCATGGACAAAGGCATGGCCACGGCGCCCATTTGCAGCACGGCAATATAGGCCACCGCCGTATCAAAACACTGCGGCATCACGATGGCTACCCGGTCGCCGCGCTGCACGCCCTGCG
>CAMBFN010000067.1 GCA_945865425.1 Comamonas sp. lk
GTGGCGCCCAACGACATCGTGGTGGTGGACCGCAATTGCCACAAGTCCATATTGCACGCCATCATCATGACCGGCGCGATTCCGGTATTTCTCAAACCCACACGCAACCATTTCGGCATCATTGGCCCGATTGCCAAAGAGGAGTTCGAGCCCGCCACCATCCGCGCCAAGATAAAGGCCAACCCCTTGGTAAAAGAGCATTTGGGCGGCGTAGACGTTAACAAGATCAAACCGCGCGTGCTGACCCTAACCCAGTCGACCTACGACGGCGTGCTCTACAACACCGAGACAGTGAAAAACATGCTGGACGGCTATGTGGAGAACATCCACTTTGACGAAGCCTGGTTGCCGCATGCGGCCTTCCATCCGTTTTACGGCAGCTACCACGCCATGGGCAAAAAGCGCAAGCGCCCCAAAGAGGCCATGGTGTATTCCACGCAGTCGATTCACAAACTGCTGGCCGGTATCAGCCAGGCTAGCCATGTATTGGTGCAGGACTCGCAAACCGTCAAGCTGGACAAGCATTTGTTCAACGAGGCTTACCTGATGCACACCAGCACCAGTCCGCAGTACAGCATCATTGCCAGCTGCGACGTGGCCGCTGCCATGATGGAGCCACCCGGCGGCACCGCCTTGGTGGAAGAAAGTATTTTGGAAGCGCTGGATTTCCGCCGTGCCATGCGCAAGGTGGACGAGGAATACGGCCAGGACTGGTGGTTCAAAGTCTGGGGGCCGGACGGAATAGCCGACGAAGGCGTAGGCCGAGCGGACAACTGGAAGTTAAAGGGCGAAGCTGCCAAAGCCAAGGCAGGCGTCAACTGGCACGGCTTTGGCAAGATGGCCACTGACTTCAATATGCTGGACCCGATCAAGGCCACCATCGTGACACCAGGCCTGGACCTCAGTGGTAAATTTGCCAAGCAAGGTATACCAGCGAGCATCGTCACCAAGTTTTTAGCCGAGCACGGCGTGGTGGTGGAGAAAACTGGCTTGTACAGTTTCTTCATCATGTTCACCATCGGCATTACCAAAGGCCGTTGGAACAGCATGTTGACCGCCTTGCAACAGTTCAAGGACGATTACGCCAAAAACCAACCCATGTGGCGTGTGCTGCCGGAGTTTGTGCAGAAATACCCGCGCTACGAAAAAATGGGTCTGGCCGATTTATGCCAACACGTGCACCAGCTGTATGCCAAGTACGACATCGCGCGTCTGACGACCGAGATGTACCTGAGCGACCTGAGCCCAGCGATGAAGCCCAGCGACGCCTATGCGCACATTGCTTTGCGTAAAACCGAGCGCGTGGAGATCGACCACCTAGAAGGCCGCGTCACCGTGGGCTTGGTCACGCCCTACCCACCGGGTATTCCGCTGTTGATTCCCGGCGAAGTGTTTAATAAAAAAATTGTGGACTACCTCAAATTCGCCCGCGAGTTCAATGCCTTATGCCCCGGGTTTGAGACTGACATCCATGGCCTGGTCGAAGAAACTGACGACAACGGCAAAACGCGCTACTACGCGGATTGCGTTCGGGCTTAAGAAAAAAGCACCTCGAGGCGCTCCTATCTCGCATGCAAGCCAATTGTTATTCGGTTTGCACACCCATGGTCTTATTAAACCCGCCATCGACAAACGTGATTTCCGCAGTCACGCCTGATGCCAAGTCGCTCAGCAAAAACGCGGCCACATTGCCCACGTCTTCCAGCGTAACATTGCGCCGGATAGGGGATGCGTCGGCGACAACTTTGAGCAGTTTGCCGAAGTCTTTGATGCCGCTGGCAGCTAGGGTTTTAATGGGGCCGGCGCTGATGCCGTTAACGCGGATGCCGCGGGGGCCGACGGCTTCAGCCAGGTAGCGCACTGAGGCTTCGAGCGAGGCTTTGGCCAGGCCCATGGTGTTGTAGTTGGGGATGATGCGGTCCGCGCCCAGGTAGCTAAGCGTCAGCAGGGCGGAACCGGGGCGCAGCCGGGGCAGGGCGGCTTTTGCCATGGCCGGGAAGCTGTAGGCGCTGATGTCGTGTGCGATCTTGAAAGCCTCGCGGCTGATACCTTCCAGAAAATTCCCGGCAATCGCCTCGCGCGGTGCAAAGCCGATGGCGTGCACAAAGCCGTCAAATTCGGGCCAATGCGCGCCCAAATCGGCAAACAGTCGGTCGATTTGTGCGTCGTCTCCCACATCGCAGTCAAACACCAGGGTGGAATCAAAATCAGCAGCGAATTCGGTGATGCGCTCTTTGAAGCGCTCGCCCACGTAGCTAAAGGCCAGTTCTGCGCCTTGCGCCCGGCAAGCCTTTGCGATGCCATAGGCGATCGAGCGGTTGGACAGTACGCCGGTGATGAGTAATTTTTTACCTGTTAAAAAGCCCATGTTGGTCGGTGCCCTGAGTTGATGCCAGCGGCGATTGTCGCACGCAGTTTTAGCGCATAAACACGTAAGCAGCCAGCGCCAGCACGACGATAGCGCCGAAAACCAGTACCCCCATGCCAGGGCCTTCATTGCCTTGTTGGGCCGTTGCCGGTGCGGCGCTAACATCTTGCGCGGGCTCGGCATAGGCCTCGGGGTAAAGGGCTTGCATCGCCAAGTCAAAGCGCTTGAAGAAATCTTCGGCCAGTGACTTGGCCACGCCGTCAATGAGCCGCTGGCCCATTTGCGCTACTTTTCCACCGACTGAAGCCTTAACTTCGTAGCTCAGGGTATTGCCACGGCCATGGGGCGTGAGCAGTACTTTGGCATTGCCTTTACCAAATCCTGCTGGGCCACCTTGACCTTCAAAACTGATGGTGTAGCTGTTGGGTGGATTGATGTCCGACAGCGTGATCTTGCCGGTGAACTTGGCGGACACAGGGCCGATTTTCAGGGCCATGCCGATGGCAAAAGTATCAGGGCCGCTGGCCTCGACTTTGTCGCAGCCGGGAATACATTGCTTTAAGACTTCGGGGTCGTTGAGTGCGTCCCAAGCTTGTTGTTGCGTGATCGCCAGATCGCGGCTTCCTTGCATTTCCATGGTGTTTCCTTTCGTCGCTATTCAAACGTAGCCGCTGTGGCCTTACTGCTTCATCAGTTTGGCCAGGCTGCTGGCCAGGTCTTCCAGTTTGGTCAGGTTATGGATCGCTACCATAGCGTGTGCCACCTGATTCAGTGCTTGTGCGCCCTGGGCCAGCGGCGCGTAGCCATCAAAGCGCAGCAAGGGGTTGAGCCACAAAATACGGCGCGTGTGCAACTTCAGCCAGGCCAGTTCCTGCGCCAACTCTTGCGGCTCGCCCGTGTCCAAACCATCGGTCACGATCAGCACCATAGTGCGCCGCCCCACCAACTTGCGTGCATGGTGCTCCCGCAAGCTTGCAAGCGACTTACCCAACTGCGTACCGCCAGCAAAGTCTTCAATCAATGCGTTGGCATAGTCCAGCATGGCGTCGGTATCACCTATTTTGAAGGCGCCGGTCAATTCGGTGAGCTGCGTGCCAAACGCAAATACTGCGCGGCGCGGGTGCTTGCGCGTAGCAGCATGCAAAAAAGCCAGCAACAAGCGCGCGTAGCGTTCCATCGAGCCAGACACATCGACCAGTACCAGCAAAGGCAAAGGCTGCTGGCGGCGCTCGCGCTTGGGCAAATGCAGGGTTTCTCCGCCTAATCGCACGGCGCTGCGCAACACGCCGGACCAATGCAACTGGTTCCCATGCGGGCCCGGGCGCATGCGACGACTGGCGTGCTGTGGCAAAGGCAGGGCGATGTCGCGGGCCAAGCGCTCGACCAGGCGGTATTCGCTGGCGGACAAGGCGTTGAAGTCCGCGTGGCGCAGGCGGTGGATGTCGCTGGACGTCATGGCGGCGTCAAAGTCCACTTTCTGGTCTTCAGTTTTGGGCTTGGCTTGCTGGCCGCGCAGTTTCGGGGGCGACAAGGCTTCGCGCACTCGGGGCCGCCGTTTGCTAGGCTCGGCTTTGCCTTCGGCGCTAGGCAGCATTTGCGACAAGAGCTTGTGCGCCATATTTGGGTCGCGAAAAAAGGCCTCAAATAGCTCGCGAAACACCGCGCGGTCCTGTTCGCGGCTAATCAGTACCGATTCCATCGCAGCGCTCAGGTCGTGCCGGTCCGCCAGCCCGACTTCCAATGCTGCTTGCGCGCACAGGCCGATGCGCGCGCTGTCCACCTGCACACCGGCCCGGCGCAGCGTACGCCCGAAAGCGGCCAAGTTGCCTGCCAACTTGCCGGTACGCGAATCGCCCAGGGTCATGCGGCTGCGTCGGCGTCAGGGGACGGAGCGAGCACGTCCTGCGCAAGCGCCAGGGTGAGGGCGGCGACGTCTTCGCGCTGCTTGAACATGATGCCTGCGGTATCGCTCATGATTTCTGGGTCTAGCTCCAGCGTGTCCAATGCCACCAGCGCCTTGGCCCATTCCACGCTCTCGGCAATGCCCGGTGCACGCTGGAACGCGTTGGAAAACGGTTGGTTACGCAAGCGCGTCACCACGTCGGCCACTTGCTGCGCAAGTTGGGCGGAGGCGGCGGGTACCTGCGCGCTGATGATGGCCAACTCGCGGTCTCTGTCCGGGTAATCCAGCCAGTGGTACAGGCAGCGTCGCTTGACCGCGTCGTTGAGCTCGCGCGTGCGGTTACTGGTGAGAATGGTGACCGGTTTGACCACGGCGCGGATCGTGCCGATTTCCGGGATGCTGACCTGGTATTCGCCCAGATATTCCAGTAAGAAGGCTTCAAAGGGTTCGTCGGCGCGGTCTACTTCGTCGATCAGCAACACCGCGCCCGGAGCAGGTGCTTGCAAAGCTTGCAGCAAAGGGCGGCGGATCAGGTAGCGATCTTGATAAACCTCGCGCTCCATGGCGTCCACCGCGGGCGCTGCACCTTGCGCGCTTTCGGAATAACTTTGCGCGGCCCGCATATGCAGCAATTGCGCGGCGTAATTCCATTCATACAGCGCATCGCGCTGTTCCAAGCCGTCGTAGCATTGCAAGCGCAGCATCTGGCGTTGCAAGGCAAGGGCCAGGGCCTTGGCCAGTTCAGTTTTGCCGACGCCAGGCTCACCCTCTAGTAGTAAGGGGCGCTCTAGTTTGAGCGCCAAAAAAACGGCGGTGGCCAAGCGCCGGTCTGCAAAATAGCCGGCCTTGCGCAAGGCATCGATCAGGGCGTCAATGGAAGGAAAGAGGTTCATGGCTGGGCTCAAAAAAATGGCCCCGCGTTGTGCACACGGGGCCTTGTTGCGCCGGCGTTTAAGCCGGAGACGGCATCAGGCCAAGCAGTGTGCCACAGCACGCTGCGTCAAAACGCTGATCAGATTAGCCCGGTAGGCAGCAGTGGCGTGGATGTCAGCGTTCAGACCATCAGCATCCACATGCACCGAGGCGGCAGAGGCCACGGTAAAGCTCTTGTTGAGGGCGTCTTCGAGTCCTTTGTGGCGGAAAACACCCTGACCAGCCCCGGTGACGGCAACACGCACACCGCCCGCGGTTTGGGCTAAGAATATGCCCACCAGCGCAAAGCGCGAAGCCGCTTGCACGAACTTCATATAGGCTGCCGCTTTGGGTTGGGGAAAGCTGATCGCGGTGATCAACTCGCCTGCCTCTAAGGCGGTCGTGAACATACCATGGAAAAAGTCGTCGGCTTCGATGCGGCGCTTATTGGTGTGAACGGTTGCACCCAAGCCCAACACCGCGCTGGGGTAGCAGGCCGAGGGGTCGTTGTTGGCGACCGAACCACCTAGGGTGCCCATAGCACGGACCTGGCGGTCTCCGATGTGCGATGCCAGATCGGCCAACGCCGGGATCATGGCCTGCACGGTGTTGCTGCTGGCCACGTCCATGTGGCGTGTCATCGCGCCAATGACGACGGCATTGCCGTTGGGCTCGATGCCGGCGAGTTCTTTCACGCCACCCAAATCGACCAAGCGGCCGGGTTGGGACAGGCGCATCTTCATGGAGGGCAGCAGGGTTTGGCCGCCGGCCAGAACCTGGCCGCCAGAGACCGCGGCGCTAACCGCATCAACCAGGGAAGCAGGACGGTCTAGTGTGAATGCATACATGTGTGAACTCCTTTGCTGCTTTAGGCTTTGGCTGCCTGAATGGCTTCCCAGACGCGGTGGGGCGTGGCAGGCATGTCAAATTCTTTGACGCCCAGACCATGCAGCGCGTCGAGCACGGCATTGATTACGGCTGGTGGCGAACCGATGGCTCCAGCTTCACCACAGCCCTTGGTACCCAGCGGGTTGTGGGTGCAAGGGGTGCAGATGTTGCCGATTTTGAAATCGGGGAAGTCGTCGGCGCGGGGCATGGCGTAGTCCATGAAAGAGCCGGTGAGCAACTGGCCGGTTTCGCGGTCGTACACACAGTTTTCCATCAAGGCTTGGCCAATACCTTGCACCAATCCACCATGCACCTGGCCTTCAACAATCATCGGGTTGATGATGGTGCCAAAGTCATCCACAGCAGTGAATTTTTCCACGCGGGTCACACCCGTCGCCGGGTCAATTTCCACTTCGCAGATATAGGTGCCTGCGGGGAAGGTGAAGTTGGTCGGGTCGTAAAACGCGGTTTCGTTCAGGCCGGGCTCTAGCTTATCAAGCGGGTAGTTGTGCGGCACGTAGGCGGTGAGCGCCACTTGGCCGAAAGTCACCTTTTTATCGGTGCCTTTGACGGTGAATTCGCCATTGGCAAATTCGACGTCGGCATCGCTGGACTCCATTAAATGGGCCGCAATTTTCTTGGCCTTGGTCTCAATCTTGTCCAGCGCCTTCATGATGGCCGCACCGCCCACCGAGATGGAACGCGAACCATAGGTGCCCATGCCAAAGGGTACGCGACCAGTATCGCCGTGCACCACATCAACAGCGTCGACCGCCACGCCCAAACGGGCGGCAACGACTTGGGCAAAAGTAGTTTCATGGCCTTGGCCGTGGCTGTGTGAGCCGGTAAACACCGTGACGCTGCCCGTGGGATGCACGCGAATTTCGCCGCATTCAAACAAGCCTGCGCGGGCGCCAAGGGCCCCTGCGATGTTGCTGGGCGCAATGCCGCAGGCCTCAATGTAGCTGGAGTAGCCGATGCCGCGCAGCAGGCCTTTGGCTGCACTGTCCGCTTTGCGTCCAGGGAAGCCGGCCACGTCGGCCATATCCTGCGCTTTGACCATGCAACCCAAGTAGTCGCCGGTGTCGTATTGCAAAGCTACTGGGGTTTGGTACGGCCAGCTGTTGATGAAGTTGCGTTTGCGGATTTCGTCTTGTGATAGACCCATTTCCCAGCCGCAGCGACTGACCAGGCGTTCCAGTAGGTAAGTGGCCTCAGGGCGTCCGGCGCCACGGTAGGCATCGACAGGCGCGGTGTTGGTAAACCAGGAATCGACTTCCACATAAATTTGCGGGCAGGTGTATTGACCCGCTAGCAAGGTGGCATACAAAATTGTCGGCACGGCGGTAGAGAAGGTGGACAAGTAAGCGCCCAGGTTGGCATGGGTGTGGACCCGCATACCCAGGAACTTGCCGTCTTTGTCCATGGCCATTTCAGCGTGGCTGACGTGGTCACGGCCATGGGCGTCGGTCAGGAAGGACTCGGAGCGCTCGCACGTCCATTTGATAGAGCGGTTGACTTCTTTGGCTGCCCAGGTGAGCGCCACGTCTTCGGCGTACAAATAGATCTTGGAGCCAAAACCGCCACCGACGTCCGGGGCGATCACACGCACCTTGTGCTCGGGCAAGCCCAGTACAAAAGCCGTCATCAGCAGGCGCTCGACGTGCGGGTTTTGGTTCGATACGTACAGCACGTATTCCTCGGTCGCGCGGCTGTAGTTGCCGATCGCAACCCGAGGCTCCATGGCGTTGGGCACCAGGCGGTTGTTGATCAAGTCTAGTTTGGTGATATGGGCTGCGTTGGCAAACGCGGCATCGACATTGCCTTTGTCGCCCAGGACCCATTTGTAGCACTTGTTATTGGGTGCAGCGTCGTGCAATTGCGGCCCGGTGGCGGCATCGCGCACGTCAACCACTGCGGGCAGCACGTCGTAATCGACTTGCACGGCTTCGGCCGCGTTTTTGGCTTGCTCAAGCGTGTCAGCGATCACCATGGCCAATTGGTCACCCACGTGGCGCACTTTGCCCAGGGCCAGCACCGGATGCGGCGGCTCGTTCATCGGCGTGCCGTCGGGGTTGTTAATCAGCCAGCCGCAGGGCAGGCCGCCCATCTTGCCTTCGAGGTCTTTGCCGATAAAGATACGCACCACGCCCGGCATGGCGGACGCGGCACTGATATCAATGCTCTTGATGACGGCGTGGGCATGCGGGCTGCGCACGAAGACAGCGTAGCTTTGGGCCTGCATGGTGATGTCGTCGGTGTACTGACCGGCACCAGTAAGGAAACGGTAGTCTTCTTTGCGACGAACTGATTCACCGATATGCGGGAGGTTCGAAAAGTCTGAGGCACCCATATTGTTTGCTCCTTGAATAGTTTAGGCAGAAGCCATGGCCGCAGCACCCTGCTGTACGGCTTTGACGATGTTTTGGTAGCCAGTGCACCGGCACATATTGCCTTCCAGGTGCGTGCGCACTTCAGCCGCGCTGGCATTGGGATGCTTGGCGCACAAGTCGATGGCGCTCAAGACCATGCCCGGGGTGCAGAAACCGCACTGCAAACCGTGGCAGTCTTTGAAAGCCGCTTGCATGGGGTGCATGGTTCCGTCTGGCGCGGCCAGGCCTTCGATGGTGGTGATCTCGGCACCGTCCGCCTGCGCGGCCAGGATGTTGCAGGATTTGACGGCGTGGCCGTCTTTGATCACGGTGCAGGCGCCGCACTGGGCGGTGTCGCAGCCCACGTGGGTGCCTGTCATATGCAAGTGCTCGCGCAGCACCTGCACCAGCAGGGTATGGGGCGGGACGTCCACTGAAACCTGGCGGTTATTAACCTTCAATTGAACCTGCATAGCGTATGTCTCCGGGAGGGGTTGTTAGAACGAATAACCTTAACATTATGTTCCTCGGTAATGACTGTTTACCCTAGTGAAAACCCTTGAACATTCCCTTATTTAGAAGCGATTTTCTCCAACCTGATGCGCTTGACCGGGCGCCTTATTGCGCGGCAGCAGAGGCACGGGTGCCGCAGCCCATTGTGGCGGCCACGACAGGGTTGGCGTGACGTATATTTTGAAGGGCCTGCGAATTGCTCCATATATCGCTGGGCAGGCAAGTGAAGGCCTTTATCGGCGTGCAAAGCGCGCTACGCCTAAGACTTCCTTTGTGGGAATCGGGGGCGGCACTCTAAAAACATAGGGTCAGATGCGCTAAGTGCTTGGTTTTTACCGGCTTTTTCCATTACAATGCGAGCTTCACGACCAAACGGGCGGGTAATTACCGCCCGTTTTTTTTGGTCGATCGTTTTTTGAGGTGGCTTTTTGCGGCTGCCGGACACACAGGAAAGCGGGCATCAGCAACGTGGCTTGGCAAGACATCGTGCGTCAAATTGTGGTCGGCCTGGGATACGACCTGGTGGAGCTGGAGCGCTCGGCAGGCGGCCTATTACGGGTCACGATTGACCTGCCTTGGGTTCAAGCGGCGCCGGGTGCTGCGCAAGATGAGCAGTTTGTGACGGTGGAAGATTGCGAGAAGGTAACGCGCCAATTGCAATTCACGCTGGAGGTCGAGGGTACGGCGTACAGCCGCCTAGAGGTGTCTTCTCCGGGAATTGACCGTCCGTTGCGGCATGAGGCGGATTTTGTGCGTTTCGTCGGTCAGGTGATTGATATCACCTTGCGCGAACCGATTGGTCTGGCGGGCGGTGGAATTGTCAACGCCAAGCGCAAGAAGTTTCGCGGCACCTTGGAGCGCCTTGGTGATGCGCTAGGCGCTGCGCATTGGCAGATTGTGTGGAGCGAGGCGCCGGCCGTAAAACCGGGCCAAAAAGTGAGTAAGAAGCGGCCCGCACAGCCCTTACAGGCCATGGGTTTCGCGCTGGACGAATTGAAAGAGGCGCGTTTAGCGCCCATTGTCAGCTTTAAGGGGCGTGGCAAGGGTCAGGGCGAAGCGCTGTTGGAGGCGGGAGCGGATGACCTTGGTGATGCTGGCTAAAGGCGCAGGGTTGCGATGGGCAAGGTTTTGAATAGCACTTGTTTTTGTTTGTGAATTGAGTTTTCAGGAGAGTGAAGGCATGAATCGCGAATTGTTGATGTTGGTTGAGGCGATCTCCCGTGAAAAAAACGTGGAGCGTGATGTGGTTTTGGGCGCCGTAGAGGCCGCCCTGGCACAAGCCACCAAAAAGCTCTATGCAGGAGACGTGGATATCCGTGTCGCCTTGGACCGCGACAGCGGGAATTACGAAACCTTCCGCCGCTGGCACGTCGTGCCGGACGAGGCGGGCCTGCAATTGCCAGACCAGGAAATTTTGTTGTTTGAAGCCAAAGACCAAATTGCCGACATCGAGGTTGATGAGTACATTGAGGAGCCGATCGAGTCGGTGCCCATCGGGCGTATCGGCGCCATGGCGGCCAAGCAGGTCATTTTGCAAAAAATCCGCGACGCTGAGCGCGAAATGCTGCTCAATGACTTTATGTCACGCGGTGACAATATTTTTGTTGGCACCGTCAAGCGCATGGACAAGGGTGACGTGATCGTCGAAAGCGGCCGCGTCGAAGGGCGTCTGCGTCGTGCCGAGATGATTCCCAAAGAAAACCTGCGCGCGGGCGACCGCGTGCGCGCCATGATTATGGAAGTGGACCTGACCCTGCGCGGCGCGCCGATTCTGTTATCGCGCTCGGCGCCAGATTTCATGATTGAGCTCTTCCGCCAGGAAGTGCCTGAGATCGAGCAAGGCCTGTTGGAGATCAAATCTTGCGCCCGCGACCCCGGTTCGCGCGCCAAGATTGCAGTGCAATCGCACGACAAGCGCATTGACCCCATCGGCACCTGTGTGGGCGTGCGCGGAAGCCGTGTCAATGGCGTCACCACCGAGCTGGCAGGCGAGCGCGTAGATATCGTGCTGTGGAGCGAAGACCCGGCCCAGTTTGTGATTGGTGCCTTGGCGCCCGCTAACGTCAGCTCCATCGTTGTAGATGAAGAGCGCCACGCTATGGACGTGGTGGTGGACGAGGAAAATCTGGCGATCGCCATCGGACGTGGCGGACAAAACGTGCGCCTGGCAGCCGAATTGACGGGCTGGAAGATCAACATCATGGACGCGGCGGAGTCCGCTGAAAAGCTGGCAGTAGAAACTGATTCGGGCCGCCGCTTGTTTATGGACAAGCTGGATGTGGATGAAGAGATTGCCGACATCCTGATCGCCGAAGGCTTCACCAGCCTGGAAGAAGTGGCCTACGTCCCCTTGCAAGAGATGCTGGAAATCGAGAGCTTTGACGAAGACACGGTGCATGAGCTGCGCACCCGCGCCAAAGACGCGCTGCTGCCCATGGAGATCGCGCGAGAAGAGAGCTCCGCCAATGTGTCGCAAGACTTGCGTGACTTGGAAGGCTTGAGCGCAGAGCACATTGGAATGTTGGCGCAACACGGGATCAAGACCCTGGACGACCTGGCCGATCTGGCTACTGACGAACTTACAGAAATCACCGGCCAGTCTATTGACGAAGCCACTGCCCTGATCATGAAGGCGCGCGAACATTGGTTTACCGATGACGCCGCCGCTCAAGAGTCACGGCCATGAAAGGTTACCCGCTAAAT
>CAMBFN010000068.1 GCA_945865425.1 Comamonas sp. lk
CTGCGCGATATTGTGGCCACCATGCTGGAGGAAAGTGGTCTGCTGGCCCATTACCGCCAGGATCGCGAAGGCGAAGACCGCATCGAAAACTTGGAAGAACTCGTCAACGCCGCCGAAAGCTTTGTGCGCTTGGAAGGTTTTGGCCGCCAGGAAGCGGCGCGTGCCGGGGCCGCTGGCAACGCGCCGCTTGCGGACGCGCCCGACATGCAGGCGCAGCAAGCCGCTGACCCATCCGCCTCGGAGGAGCCCGAATTTGGTGACACCGGCGAAACCCTATCGCCGCTGACGGCTTTCTTAACCCACGCCGCTTTAGAAGCCGGCGACAACATGGCCCAGGCCGGGCAGGACGCGGTGCAACTGATGACGGTGCACGCAGCCAAAGGCCTGGAGTTTGATTGCGTGTTCATCACCGGTATGGAAGAGGGCTTATTCCCGCATGAAAACGCCATGAGCGACCGCGACGGGCTGGAAGAAGAGCGCCGCCTGATGTACGTCGCCATCACCCGCGCGCGCGATAGGCTCTACCTCAGCCATTCGCAAACCCGCATGCTGCACGGCCAGACGCGCTACAACCTCAAAAGCCGTTTTTTTGACGAGTTGCCCGAAGAAAGCCTCAAGTTCCTGACCCCCAAGCGCGCGCCCGCGCGCAGCCCCTGGACTGGTAGCAGCACACCAGCCTGGCAGGCACCGATTTCCAGTCCGCGCACCGAGACCTATAACGCCGGTCCGCCGGTCGCCCGCAAAACCGTCCCCGGCCATGGCCTGCGCGTGGGCTTGCAGGTGTTTCACAATAAATTTGGCGAAGGCAAAGTGCTAAGCCTGGAAGGCGAGGGCGCCGACGCCCGCGCCCAAATCAGCTTCCCCCGCCACGGCACCAAATGGCTGGCTCTGAGCGTGGCCAAGTTGACGCCGTTAGAGTAAGGCGGAGGTACGCCTTGGCGCGTTGAAAAAACTGCTTGTTATTCTTCTCGTTAGCTCAATTGTTTAAAATTGTTAATCAAAAATACGGCTATGTTGGCACTTGCATTGGAAATAACTGATCGCGCCAACTGTTTCTGCCAATGAAAGCCATGCCTTACCCCTACGCTATCTACGACGTTTTCACGCAAACCCCCTTGGCCGGTAACCCCCTCGCGGTGGTGTTTGACGCCCAGGGTTTGAGCGACGAGGTGATGCAGGCCATCACATGCGAATTCAATTTATCCGAAACAGTGTTTGTACTGCCGCCCGAAAAAGCGGGGAATAGCGCACGTATCCGTATTTTTACCCCAGCCCATGAATTGCCCTTTGCCGGGCACCCTACCGTGGGTACTGCGGTGGCCCTGGCGGAGCGCATGCAGCCCGGGCCAAACCTGGCTATGGTGCTGGAAGAAAACATAGGCCCGGTTTCCTGCAATGTCCAAGCGAATGGCCAGGCCGCGGCTTTTGCGCGTTTTGAATTACCACGATTGGCTGAAAGCGTCCCTGCACCATTGAATGTGCAGGGCCTGGCAGGCGCATTGGGCTTGGTGCCTGCGCAAGTGGGTTTTGACGATCATCAGATTGGCGTTTGGAGTGCAGGCGTGCCTTTTTTGATGGTGCCGGTGAACAGCATGAATGCGGTGAATCAACTTCAGTTTGACGCCAAGGCGTGGATGCAGGCCGCGCCCCTGGTAGAAGGCCGCACCGTAAGTGCTTATGTGTATTGCCGAGGCGGCGTCAGTGCGCAGGCACATTTCCATGCCCGTGCCTTTGTGCCGGGCATGGGCTTGAACGAGGACCCGGCTACCGGATCGGCGGTGGCGGCGATGACGGGTGCTTTGTATGCGGCTCAAGCTTGGACCGATGGCACGCATGCGCTGCTGATCGAGCAGGGCTTTGCGATGGGTAGGCCCAGCCAGATCCATTTGGATATCACGGTCGCACAGCGCGTCCTCAAGTCGGCCAGCATAGGTGGCTTTGCAGTGCGCATCGCCGACGGTACCTTGGCGCTATAAACCGGGCGCACCGATTAGCCATCGCCACAATTTGGGTGGCTCGGTTTGGGCAGAGTCTTGCGCGCTTGCGTCGACTTTTTTGATAAAGGTCAAGACTGCTTTCTAGGTCGGCGCGCATGATGCACCCATGACCCACACTATCTCATCCATGCAGCACCACCACGCCATGGTGCACCTTGAGCGCCTTGAAAACATGCTGGCCGATTTGTTGCGCCTGGTCAGCGATCAGCGCGGTGGCGAGCGCACGCGGGCCGAAGTGGCAGCTGACTCCTTACCCGGACCAGGTGACTCGCACGCGCAGAGCATCACCCAGCGCGATTTGGACTTTTGCATTGGGGAGCGCGAGATTGCCCGCATGCACGAAGTCGGTGCTGCCCTTAAGCGCCTGCACCAGGGCAGCTATGGCTTTTGTACGCTTTGCGGCGATGCAATTTTGGAGGCCCGTCTGGACGCCATGCCTGAAACCCCGCATTGCATGGCTTGCCAAACCAAGCTTGAAGCGCAAGGCCGCGCCTAACCCGCAGTCAATGCAGCGGTGTCTTTCCGCAGCCCGTTCAGCGCACGCAGTAAAAATGTAAATCCGGTCCGCGCACCTCGTCGGCGCTGCGCACGGGCGAAGGGTTGGGCAGGTCTGGCGCATAGACCATACCGCCGGGCAGCGCCCAGACGTCACTGCGCAGGCTCACGCCACCGTTGTAATCCCCCAGTGCTGCCAAATATTCCAGTTCGGCCACCGTAGGCAGGCGCGCATTCCTATTGCTGCAAGCGCGCTCAGCAGCTGCAGGGCCTGCGGTATGCGCAACTGGCATGCTCGGTGCGCCCAGCAGTTCCAAAGTGCGGGTTCCGACGAATACTTTGGACGGGAATTTGGTTTTCTGAAAATAGTCAAACACCTGCCCGGCCACGCTTTGCATCACCGATTGTGGAAAGCCTTGGGCCTGAAAGCTGCGTGTGGCGCCGTCTTTGCCTTCCAAATGCATGGTCACTAGCACCTGGCCATTGCAGTCTTGCGCAAACGAGTAGGTGCCCCAAAAAATGCCATACAGGTCGCGCACTAATTTGTCATCCAAATAGCCCTGGCGCTTTTGGTCCCGCAGACCGCGCACCAATTGGGTCAGGGGCATGGGGTTAAAAAACGCAATCTTGCGCTGACCCGGTTGCAGGTCTCGGTAGTAGGCGTCCAAAGTGGCTTTAAAGCTGCCTTCCAGCAGCACGTCCATACCCAGGCCTGCATTGGCCTGCGCGCGGTTCGCGTTTTCCATGTCGTCCATGGCTTGCACAATGCCAAAAGCGACCGCCTCTTTCGCGCCTTCGCGGATCAGCGCGATCACGCTTTGCAGCATGTCCTTGGATTGCTCGTTTTTGGTTTTGGCGTAGTTCTCCTGGTACTGGCACAAGTCTTTGCCACGCACAAAGGGGATAGTGGGCCAAATTTGTACCTGGCGCGCGGCCTGTGCCAGCGCGGCCTCGCCTGCCAGCGCAAGTAGGAGCAGCAGGCAGGCCTGCAAGGCGCGGTGCATGGGTTGCCAGCACGGGCGCTTTACTTTTTCCAACGTTGATGCTTGCATCTTGTAGTTCTTTCCGGGTTTGACATTGCTGAACCCGTGGGCCTGTCTTTTGGTAAGACCGGCTCGCGTCAGGGCAATTTTAGAGCGCGGGCGCACGCATAGCGCGGCGGGTGACCTGACGTAGCGCAAATAGCGGCACACCTGCGACTTAGAATGCCCACGATGTGGATGTATGTGCTTCAGGGAATAGGATTCGGATTTGCTGCGGCTTCGCAGCCGGGGCCGTTTCAAACCTACTTGATATCGCAATCTATGAGTCAGGGCTGGCGCCGCACCTTGCCCTCGGCGCTGGCACCCTTGCTCAGTGACGGGCCCATCATCGCCTTGTGCTTGCTGGTGCTCTCGCAAGTGCCGGTGTGGATGGAGCAGGTCTTGTATGGGGTTAGTGGCGTGTTCATCTTGTATCTGGCCTGGGGCGCTTTGCGCGCATGGCGTGCACCACCGGTGCCCGATGTGCTGGAGGTGCAAGCGGGCCTGCCTATGGGCAAAGCGGTAGTGATGAATATGCTCAGCCCTGGCCCGTATATTTTTTGGACTCTGGTGACCGGTCCGATTCTTGTGGCGGGTTGGCGCGAGTCGCCGATGGTTGGACTGTCCTTTCTCGGGGGTTTTTACCTTACGCTGGTGGGCGCTTTGGCCGCGATTATCTTGGTGTTCGGGCTGGCGGCGCGTTTTGGCGAAGGTATCAAGCACGCGATGCTGGGCGTGTCAGCAGTCGCTTTGCTAGTATTTGGCCTCTACCAAGTCAGCAAAGCCTTTGGCGTTTTGCAATAAGCGATCAGCATGGACTGCTTGCCTGAGCAGTGCCGCCCGGCAAGTGCCCAAGACCGATTCAGGCCAAGTGCACGCTGGGGATACTGAAACTGTCGGCGTAGGTGAAGTAAATTGAGCTGAAAAACATGGCCGCCATCACCATCGCCGTCGGATAAAGTACCAGGGCTACGGCCTCTTGGCTGCCGGACAAACCGGCCACCAGCACCACGCCCAGTCCGATGACCATAAAGGCCAGCATCCACACCAGGCTATAGACCGTGAACGCCCCGATATTGCGTATGCACGCGACCATGCTAAAGAAAAGGCTTTTCATCGGACTGACGTTGTTCCAATAGACCAATGCCGGCGCGAACCAGAATAACAAGGACAAAGGCATGTAAAACAGCAGGGCCACCATAGTGGCAGTTTCAAACGCCGGGTCTTGGAATACCTCGCTGCCCACCGCGCCGCCAAACAAATACATTTGCGCAAACTTGCCGCCATCGGCCAGGGCAGACAAGCCCAGAACGCTTACAAAACCCAGCGCATACAGCGCACCCAGAATCAGCATGGCGCGCAACTGCGCGCGCCCGGCACGAAAACCCGCAAGTAAAACACTGGGCATGGGGAACTGGCCTTTGAGCGCTTCCTGCGTGGCCACCATCAATCCCAGGGTCGCGCCCGGTAGCAGGGCCAAGGCCAAAACATTGCCGATGACAGGCACCAAAGAGATGACCGACATGGCCGCCATGAATATAAAGAATAGACCGGTAAGTGCTAGTGGCTGGCGGAAAAAAGTGCGTATCCCTAGTTTGACCCAGAGGATGCCTTGGCGAGCGGGAACGATATGAAGTTTCATGCAGTGGGGCTGGTGGCGCTAAAGAGGCGCGTGCCAGCTGAGTGGGTGGGCGATACGCTGGCGCAGTATGCGCTCAAAGGGAGCTGGGTCATGGGCCTGGAGCATGGCGGCTTGGCGCGGCAGGTACAAGTCCCACAAGCGCG
Source organism: Comamonas sp. lk (assembly GCA_945865425.1). Taxonomy (GTDB): domain Bacteria; phylum Pseudomonadota; class Gammaproteobacteria; order Burkholderiales; family Burkholderiaceae_C; genus Allorhodoferax. The sequence continues at coordinate 5,300 of CAMBFN010000068.1, forward strand.
AGAGCCAAAAACGCATGGCAGCCCCGCGCAGCATGCGGGCAAATACGGCCAGTTCCACCGCCTCTAAGGGTCGCACACCGGTATAAGCCTGCATAAAGGCGTCAGTGCGGGCCGTATCGGCCGCCCCGTTGGAAGTGTCCACACACCAGTCGTTCAGGCAGATGGCGATGTCAAACACCCAGGCGTCATTACCGGCGAAGTAGAAATCAAAAAAGCCCGTGAGTTGGGCGCGGCCCTGGGCTTCGGGCGCAAACATCACGTTGTCGCGAAACAGGTCGGCATGGATGGGCCCGCGTGGCAAGGCCGCGTAATCTGCGCTCTGCGCCAGGGCTTCTTGCATCTGCAATTCGCTTTGCAACAAGGTGCCTTGCTCTGGCGTGATAAAGGGCAGCACCTCTGGCACGGTGCGCTGCCACCAGCCTAAGCCGCGCAAATTGGGCTGCTGCATCTCAAAGCTGCGCCCGGCCAGATGCATGCGTGCCAGCATCGCGCCTACTTGGGCGCAATGGTCGGTGCCGGGTTGCAATTCACTTTTACCGGAGAGCAAACTCACCACACAACTGGGCCGCCCTTGTAGGGTGTGGAGTAACTGGCCTTGGCCATCAGCGACCGGGTCGGGCACGGGAATGCCGTGTTGGGCCAGGTGGCGCATGAGGCGCAGGTAATAGGGCAATTGCTCGGCGCTCAGGCGTTCGAACAAGGTAAGCACATAGCGCGCTTTCGCGGTATCGGCAAAGTAGTTGGTGTTTTCGATGCCGCCGGCGCAACCCTGCAAACGGGTCAGCGGCCCCAAGCCCAGGGTGTGGAAAAAGGCATGGGCTTGGTCGAAGGGAACTTGGGTGTAAACCGCCATGAAGCAAACCTGAATAAGGGGCGCAGAGCCCAAAGGCAGTGCGGACTTTTCGGACACCAAGGCAAGGGTAGGCCCCCTTTGGTACCGGGCGCGATTGTAGGCGGGGCTCTTTGGGCTCCATGCCCACAGGCAAAATGGCGTTATGCAACCCACTTCTAACGCTCCCACGCCCGCTTTGCTGCTGATTGACGGCTCCAGTTACCTGTACCGCGCTTTTCATGCGATGCCCGACCTGCGCGCGGTGCCAGGTGACCCGGGCAGCACCCCCACGGGCGCGTTGCGCGGCATGGTCAACATGATGCAGGCCTTGCGCAAAGAAGTGCCCGCCGCCTATGTGGCCTGCGTGTTTGATGCCAAGGGCCCGACCTTTCGGGACGCGATCTACCCCGCCTACAAAGCCCAGCGCGCGCCGATGCCCGACGATTTGCGGGCGCAAATAGCGCCCATCCACGAAATGGTGCGGCTTTTGGGCATGCAAGTGCTCGATGTGCCGGGTGTGGAGGCCGACGACGTGATTGGCACCTTGGCGGTATTGGCCGCTGCACGCGGCATGGATGTGGTGGTCAGCAGCGGAGATAAAGACCTGGCGCAATTGGTCAATCAACACATCACCATCATCGACACCATGAACGGCAAGCGCCGCGATGTGGCCGGTGTGTTGGAAGAGTTCGGCGTGCCTGCGCATTTGATGCTGGACTACCAAAACCTGGTCGGCGATACCGTGGACAACGTGCCCGGCGTGAGCAAAGTAGGCCCCAAAACTGCGGTGAAATGGCTGCAGGAATACGGCAGCTTGCAAGGCGTGATCGATAACGCGGCCGCGATCAAAGGCGTGGTGGGAGAAAACCTGCGCAGCGCGCTGGACTGGCTGCCAACGGCGCGTCAGTTGCTCACCATCAAAACCGATTGCGATCTTTTGGATTGGCTGCCGGCATTGCCGGAATTTTCTGACTTACTCTGTGGCCCAGAGGACCTGGCGGGCTTGCATGCGTTTTACCTGCGCTTTGGCTTTAAGGGCCTGGCCGGCACGGTAGCCGGGCAATTAGAAAAAGCCCTTGCCAAGTCCCAGGACAGCGGTGCGGACTTGTTTGGCGACATGGTTGCGCCCAGCCCCGCGAGTAATTCAACTACCCAGGGGCAAGGCGGTGAGCCGGCGCCGTCCTTGTTGGCCCGTGCCACCGACTACGAAACGGTGCTAGACCAGGCCGCACTGCAGCGCTGGCTGGCGCTGATTGCATCGGCCGAGTTGGTGTCGCTGGACACTGAAACCACCTCCTTAGACGCGATGCGCGCCGAGATTGTGGGCATCAGCCTGAGCGTGGCCGTTGGCACCGCTGCCTATATCCCCTTAGCGCACCGCTACCCGGACGCTCCGTCGCAGTTAGAGCGCGAAGAAGTGCTGTCCCTGCTCAAGCCCTGGCTGCAAGACCCTAGCAAGCACAAGTTGGGGCAGCATGTGAAATACGACCGCCATGTGTTTGCCAACCACGGCATCGAGGTACACGGCTATGTGCACGACACCATGCTGCAAAGCTATGTGCTCGAAGTTCATAAACCGCATGGCCTGGAAAGCCTGGCCGAACGCCATTTGGGTCGCAAGGGTCTGAGCTTTGAAGACCTGTGCGGCAAAGGTGCGCAGCAGATCAGCTTTGACCAGGTGGATGTCGCCCGCGCCAGCCAATACGCTTGCGAGGATGCGGACTTGACGCTGGACGTGCACCAGGCTTTGTGGCCGCGCGTGCAGATGGACGCCGGCTTACGATTTATCTACCAACTGGAAATTGACAGCAGCGAAGCCTTGTACCGCATCGAGCGCAAGGGCGTGCTCATCGACGCCCCGACACTGGGCGCGCAAAGTCAACAATTAGGCATGCGCATTGTGGAGTTGGAAACCGAGGCCCATGCCCTCGCGGGCCAAGCCTTTAACCTCAGCAGCCCCAAACAAATTGGCGAGATATTTTTTGTCAAGCTGGGTTTGCCAGTCGTCAAGAAAACCGCCACCGGCGCACCCAGCACCGATGAGGAAGTGCTGGAAAAACTGGCCGAAGACTTTCCGCTGCCGGCCAAAATTTTGGAACACCGTGGCCTCTCCAAGCTCAAGGGCACCTATACCGACAAGCTGGCGCAACTGGCCCTGCCGCGCACCGGCCGCGTCCATACCCACTACGCACAGGCAGTGGCGGTGACCGGGCGCCTGTCTAGCAATGATCCGAATTTGCAAAACATTCCTATCCGTACGCCCGAGGGCCGTCGCGTGCGGGAAGCCTTTATCGCACCAGCAGGCAGCGTCATCGCCAGTGCGGACTACAGCCAGATCGAGTTGCGCATCATGGCGCATATCAGCGGGGACGAGGCGCTTTTGCAGGCCTTTCACCAGGGCTTGGACGTGCACCGTGCCACCGCCGCCGAGGTCTTCGGGCTGGCGCTGGACCAAGTCAGCAGCGAGCAACGCCGTTATGCCAAGGTGATTAACTTTGGTTTGATTTATGGGATGAGCGCTTATGGCCTGGCGCGCAACCTGGGCATCGACAACACCGCGGCCAAAAACTATATCGAGCGCTACTTCGCCCGTTTTGCCGGTGTAAAACGCTATATGGACGATACCCGTGCGCAGGCCAAAGCCCAAGGCTATGTGCAAACCGTGTTCGGTCGGCGCTTGTATTTGCCGGAAATCAATTCGCCCAACGGCCAGCGCCGCGCCGGGGCCGAGCGCGCCGCCATCAACGCGCCTATGCAAGGCACGGCGGCCGATTTGATAAAGCTCAGCATGGTGCAGGTGCAGCGCGCCCTCGATTCCGGCGGCTATGGCACCCGCATGATCATGCAGGTCCATGATGAATTGGTTTTTGAAGTGCCCCAAGCCGAGGTGGACTGGCTGCGCATTGAAATCCCACGCATCATGGCTGCGGTGGCCCAACTCAAAGTGCCGCTACTGGCTGAAGTGGGGCTGGGGCCTAATTGGGATCAGGCGCATTAATCCGAGCCACTCTTGGCCTGTTGCACAATAGGCGCCCCAAAGGAACGCCTGTGATTGTTTTTGCCATATTGATTGGAACCCTGTGCGCGGGTATAGGCAGCGTGTGGGTGGCTGCGATCCTCAGCTTCGGTCTGATGGCGCGCTACACCCAGCATATGCTGAGCATGGCCGCCGGTGCTTTGCTGGCCACCGCGTTCATGCATTTGCTGCCGGAAGCTTTTGAAAGCCAGGCTGGTGCGCATGATTTGTTTATGGCTTTGCTCATCGGCTTGGTGTTTTTCTTCCTGCTCGATAAGGCAGAACTTTGGCACCACGGACATGAGCATGGTGCGCATGCCCATAGCCATAGCCATGACCACAGCCACGGCCATGCGCCGGGACCTGGCCACACCGGCGGTAGTTGGGCGGTGCTGGCGGGCGATAGCGTGCATTGTTTTGGTGACGGCGTGTTGATTGCCTCGGCCTTTATGGCCGATGTGCGTTTGGGGATGATTGCCTCGGTCGCCGTGCTGGCCCACGAAGTGCCACACCATATGGGCGACTTGGTCATCTTGCGCACCGGCGCTACCGACCGCCAGGCGGCGCTCATCAAGGTATCCATGGCCGGGTCGGTTACCGCGCTGGGCGGTTTGTTAGGTTATTGGCTGGTCGAGCAATTGCAAGGGTATTTGCCGTTTTTCCTGGTCATCGCCTCCAGTAGTTTTATCTATGTGGCCCTGGCCGATTTGATTCCGCAATTGCAAAAGCGTCTGGGCGGCTTGCAAACCGCTACGCAAATCGCCTGGCTGTTGGCCGGTATTGGGCTGGTTACGGCGGTCAGTACCTTGGCACACGCTAGCTGAATGCTGTGTCATGGTGGGGCGCTAGGATGGGCGACTGTGAAAGCCTTATCAGAGCGCCGATTGTCTTTAATGCCCAATAATTGCGCATCCACAGGCGGCGCCAGAAGCGTTTGGCACCTTGCGGCCTGGCCCCCTCGTCTTGAAATTTTTACTGAATGAAGCATTTGAAGAACAGCGCGCTGCGCACCCGGATGTGCGCCATCGCCACAGCCAGCGCCGCACTTCTATTGACGGCCTGTACCTTGCCGCAGCAACCGAGCGCATCGGTCGCGCCGCTAGTGGCGCAGTGGCAGGCGCCCTTGCCTCACCAGGGCAAGCCCAGTAGCTTGCAAGATTGGTGGCAGGCCCAGGCGGATGCGTCGCTCTTGCGTTTGTTGGAGGCCGCGCAAACCGCCAGTCCGAATCTGACGCAGGCTATGGCCGCCATCGCCCAGGCCCGGGCCAGCAGCGCTTCCGCCCGCGCGACTTTGCTGCCTCAGGTGGGCGCCGGCGTGTCGCTGAGCCGGGGCCAGAACCAGCCCGACATCGGCGTTACCAGCACCGCTGCTGCGTCGGTGCAGGCGAGTTGGGAAATCGACCTGGTCGGCGCCAACCAAGTGGTGAAGGACGGCGCACTGGCCCAATTGCAGTCCAGCCAGGCGCAATGGCACGATGCACGCGTGGCCTTGGCGGCCGAGGTGGCCCATGCTTATTACGGTGCGCGCGCCTGCCAGCCTTTGGCCGACAACGCCAGGGCCATCTATCAATCCTATGAAGAGACGGCGCGCCTGTCCGCTCAGTTGCTGGCTGCCGGTATGGTGCCCGCCGCCAGTCTGGCGCTGGCCCGTTCTGCGGCTGCAGATGCGCATAGCCGCTGGTTCGAGCAAAGCGCGCAATGCGATCTGGGCATCAAGGCGCTGGTGGCGCTATCGGCCTTGCCCGAGGCCCAGGTGCGCGGCCTGATCCGCCCACCCGGCGCAGCGCAAGACGCGCCGGGCTTGGCACTGGCCAGCCTGCCCGCACAAACCATAGCCCAGCGCCCGGATGTGTTCGCCGCCGAGCGCGAGGTCTTTACCGCTGCCGCTTTGGTGGCCGGTGCCCAGGCGCAGCGCTGGCCCCGGCTGACCATCAACGGCTCGATTGGTCCAGCGCTGTTTGGTATTGCCGGGGTGGACAAAAGTCTGACAAGCTGGTCCTTGGGGCCTGTGTCTTTGGTGGTGCCGGTGTTTGATGCCGGGCAGCGCCAGTCCAATATTGAGGCCTCGCAATTGAACTTTGAAAGCAAAGTGGCGATGTACCAAGCGCGTGTGCGCAGCGCGGTGCGGGAGGTGGAAGAGGCGCTGGTGCAATTGCAATTGAATACCGACCGCAGCGAACAGGCGCAGCGCAATTACCGCTATGCGCA
>CAMBFN010000069.1 GCA_945865425.1 Comamonas sp. lk
AATCCCAAATATTCACCGGGTATTCCCCGAAGCACCCTTAAAATACGTAAGTCGTTGATTTATAGGGGTATTGTTGGTAGGCGCAATTGGACTCGAACCAACGACCCCCACCATGTCAAGGTGGTGCTCTAACCAGCTGAGCTATGCGCCTGAATTTCAGCCGATCATTATAGCAGTAGCACGCGGCGATCTGGTGATGCTTGACGTAGCTGCTGGCGGTCACCTGATCGCCCCGTCAGCCCCTCGCCCGCCAGCTTGCCGGATAATGACTCGCTAAACCTCGCCGCCGCGGGCAGGCTGACGCACTCAGCCTGCCATAAGCCGCGCTGCACAGCCCATCAGGCGACCTTTTTTCACACCATCACGGAGTTATTCATGGACATCGCAGGAAAAGTATTTATCGTCACCGGCGGCGCGTCGGGTCTGGGTGAGGGCACCGCCCGCATGCTGGCAGCCAACGGCGGCAAAGTGGTCATCGCCGATCTGCAGGCGGACAAAGGCGAGGCGATTGCCCAAGACATCGGCGGCGCGTTTGTGCGCTGCGATGTCAGCAGCGAAGCCGATGGCCAGGCCGTGGTGGCCATGGCGCTTTCCATGGGCAAGCTCATGGGCTTGGTGAACTGCGCCGGTATTGCCCCTGCTGAGAAAACCGTGGGTAAAAACGGCGCCCACAACCTGGGCACTTTCAGCAAATGCATCATGGTGAACTTGGTAGGCAGCTTCAACATGATTCGCCTGGCCGCCGACGCCATGTGCAAAAACGAGCCCGAAGCCACCGGCGAGCGTGGTGTCATGATTTCTACCGCCTCGGTAGCAGCCTATGACGGCCAAATCGGCCAGGCCGCGTACAGCGCGTCCAAAGGCGGCATCGTGGGCATGACGCTGCCCATCGCCCGCGACCTGTCGCGTAACGGCATTCGTAACATGACGATTGCCCCTGGCATATTTGGTACGCCCATGCTATTTGGCATGCCCCAAGATGTTCAGGATGCACTGGCCGCCAGCGTGCCCTTCCCGTCTCGCCTGGGCACGCCGCAAGACTATGCCAAGCTGGCCAAGCACATCATCGAAAACGACATGCTTAACGGCGAAGTCATCCGTCTGGACGGCGCGATCCGCCTGGCACCGCGATAAAAACCGCGCTTTGCGCCACGCAGGCAAGGGCATAACGCGCGCCCTTGCCTTATGCCCTCAGGATGTACAGTGTTAGCCTCGCCTTGCGACCCCGGCATGCAGACGCACAAGGCATAAAATCCGGCGGTTTAGCTTGACGCCCTGACCGCACGCTTGCGGCCAACCGGCGGGCAGCCTGACATCCAAACCCTATCCAGCGAGATTTCCATGAGCCCTCAAGACATCTTGGCCCAATTTGGCCCCCGCGAATCTATGGAGTACGACGTGGTCGTCGTCGGCGGCGGCCCGGGTGGCTTGTCCACCGCCATCCGCATCAAGCAAATGGCGGCCGCGCAGGGCAAAGAGGTATCGGTCGTGGTGCTAGAAAAAGGCTCGGAGCCGGGAGCGCATATTTTGTCGGGCGCCATCATGGACCCCAAGGCACTAACCGAGTTGCTCCCGGATTGGAAAGCGCGCGGCGCGCCTCTGAACCAGCCCGTCATCGATGACGCCATCATGTTCTTTGGCGAGAAAAGCGCGTTTCGTATGCCCAATTTTCTGCTGCCGCCCTTTGCCGACAACCATGGCAACTACATCGTCAGCCTGGGCAATGTGACGCGCTGGCTGGCCGAGCAGGCGGAAAGCCTGGGCGTGGAGATATTCCCCGGCTTTACCGCGGCCGAAGTGCTGTACACCGAAAAAGGCGCGGTCAAGGGCGTGGCCACCGGCAATATGGGTATTGGCAAAGAAGGCGAGCCCGGCGATAACTTCCAATTGGGCATGGAGTTGCTGGGCAAATACACGGTGTTTGCCGAAGGCGCACGCGGTCACCTGGGCAAGCAGCTCATCGCCAAATACAAGCTCGACGCGGGCAAGGACCCGCAAAGCTTTGGCATCGGTATCAAAGAAGTCTGGGAAATCGACCCTAAGCGCCATCAGCCCGGCTTTGTAATGCACACCGCCGGATGGCCCATGGACGAGATGACCTACGGCGGCGCATTCCTCTACCACCTGGAGGGCAACAAAGTCGCCATGGGCTTTATCACCGGTCTGGGCTATACCAACCCTTACCTGAGCCCGTTTGAAGAATTTCAGCGCTGGAAATCGCACCCCAATGTGCGTTGGTACCTAGAAGGCGACGCGTCCAAAGGCATTGCCCACGGCAAGCGTATTTCGTACGGCGCACGGGCCATCAACGCCAGCGGCCTGTCGTCCCTGCCCAAAACCGTGTTCCCCGGCGGCGCCCTGATCGGCTGCAATGCCGGTTATCTGAATGTAAGCCGCATCAAAGGCAGCCACGCCGCTATCAAGACCGGCATGCTGGCCGGTGAGGCTGCGTTTGATGCGGTGGTGGCAGGTCGCCAGCACGATGAGTTGAGCGCCTACCCCGAGGCTTTTGGACGCAGCTGGCTGCACGCCGAATTGCACAAAGACCGCAACTTCAAGAACTGGTTCAAAAAAGGCCTGACGGTTGCTACCGTCATGAACGGCGTGGAGCAGTTTGTGTTGCGTGGCCACATTCCCTGGACGCTGCACCGCGACAAACCGGACCACGCGCACCTGTTGCCGGCATCGCAATGCCAGCCCATTGTGTATCCCAAGCCAGACGGGAAAATCACCTTTGACCGCCTAAGCAGCGTGTTCATCAGCAACACCAACCACGAAGAAAACCAACCGGCCCACCTGACATTGAAAGATGCTTCAGTGCCGGTGAATATCAATTTACAAAAATACGCCGGCCCGGAGGCGCGCTACTGCCCCGCCGGTGTGTACGAGTATGTGAAAAACGACGACAACACTGACCGCTTACAAATCAATGCGCAAAACTGCGTGCACTGCAAAACCTGCGACATCAAAGACCCGACGCAAAACATTGTCTGGGTCACCCCAGAAGGCGGCGGCGGGCCTAACTACGCGGGCATGTAAGGCTTTATGCCCAAACTGCCTTTTGCCGAAGTGCCCCTCGCGGGCACTTGTTTTTTGTGGGTGGGGCTGCCTTGACGCAGCCAAGCGCGCCTGCAGCGGCCAATCTCCCCCAAGCCTTAGGCGCGCCTGGAGCGTCGAGCTTGCGCGTGCTGAGCATCATCCCGCCGATGACGCAGCTCAACACGCCCTACCCATCCACGGCCTATCTCACTGGGTTCTTGCGTTCGCACGGTGTGGATGCAGTGCAAGAAGATTTGGCCCTGGGCTTGGTACTGGCGCTGCTTACGCCCCAGGGCCTGGAGCAGGTGCAACAGGTCGCCAAGACGCTGCCTCCAAAAAAATGCAGCCCCAGCGTGCAGTGTTTTTTGCACGCCTTTACGGATTACCAGAGCACGATTGCCCCGGTCATTGCGTTTTTACAGGGGCGTGATTCGACCTTGAGCCACCGCATCGCGGGGCGCGGATTTTTGCCCGAAGGGCCGCGTTTTGCTGCGCTCGATGTCTATGGCGACGGCGACGCGCCGGACCCGCTGGCATGGGCTTTTGGCGCACTAGGGCAAAACGACAGGGCCCGGCATCTGGCGACGCTCTACCTCAATGACTTGGCCGACGTGCTGCGCGATGCGATCGACCCGCGCTTTGAGTTTGTGCGCTATGGCGAATCGTTGGCGGCCAGCCAGCCCTCCTTTGGGCCGCTTGCGCAAGCCCTAGCCCAAGCACCCCATTTGATGGATACGGTATTGCAGCAATTGACGCTGGCCGCTTTGCAAAAGCACCAGCCCACTTTGGTCGTCCTTTCCGTACCCTTCCCGGGTGCGATGTACGGTGCGCTGCGCATCGCGCAAAGCATCAAGGCGCATAGCCCGCAAGTGCGCATTGCCTTGGGCGGTGGTTATGTGAACACCGAATTGCGCCAACTGGCCGAGCCGCGCATGTTCGACTATGTTGACTTTGTATGCCTAGACGCCGGCGAGCGCCCCTTGCTTGCGCTGCTAGAGCACCTGCAAGGTAAGCGATCCGCGCAACGCCTGGTGCGCACTTTTGTACGCGATGCAAGTAGCCACACGGTGCGTTACATGCAATGGCAAGAGCCCGATATTCCGTTTGAAGATGTAGGCACGCCAACCTGGGACGGCCTGCCACTAGATCGCTATTTGTCGCTTTTGGACATGCTCAATCCTATGCACCGCCTGTGGAGCGACGGGCGCTGGAATAAGTTGACGATTGCCCAGGGCTGCTACTGGAAAAAATGCAGTTTTTGCGATGTCAGTCTGGACTACATAGGCCGTTATGAAACCGCCACCGCGCAGACATTGGTGGACCGCATCGAGGCCATCGTGACCGAAACCGGTCAGACCGGTTTTCATTTTGTCGATGAGGCGGCGCCACCCAAGATGCTCAAGGCCTTGGCACAAGAACTTCTGCGCCGCAAACTGCACATTTCCTGGTGGGGCAATATTCGCTTTGAAAAGAGCTTCACGCCACAGCTAGCCGAACTGCTGGCCCAAAGCGGCTGTATCGCCCTGTCCGGCGGGCTGGAGGTGGCCTCAGACCGGTTGCTGGCGCTCATGCAAAAAGGCGTGACGGTAGAACAAGTAGCGCGCGTGACCAAGGGTTTTTCAGAGGCCGGCATATTGGTCCACGCCTACTTGATGTACGGCTTTCCCACCCAGACGGTGCAAGAAACGGTAGATGCGCTGGAGTATGTGCGCCAACTCTTTGAAACCGGCTGCATCCAAAGCGGGTTTTTCCATCGCTTTACTTGTACCGTACATTCACCGGTGGGCTTGGACCCCGTGGCTTACGGCGTGGCGCTGCAAGAAACACCGTTTGCCGGTTTTGCCCGCAACGATATCGGCTTTAGCGACCCAACCGGCGTGGACCACACGCGCTTGGGTCTGGGGCTGAAGAAAGCGATTTACAACTTTATGCACGGCTTGGGCCTGGAAGAGGATGTCCGTACCTGGTTTGCCCTGGATACTCCCTGCCCCAAAACCCGCGTCAAGCGCAACACCATAGCGCGGGCTTTAGCGCCAAGTCCACAGGGGAAGTGATCCGCAATGCAAGCGGAGCGGCAGGCATTGCATGCCGCGCTTTTGGCCTACATCGTGGCGACCGCAATTTCGCGCAAAGCGCGCTCAAACACGTCAGCCGGCTGGCCGCCCGAGATCAGATGCCGGTCATTAATGATGACGGCCGGCACCGCGTGGATGCCGGCGCGCCGGTAAAACTCTTCCAGCGCCCGAACTTCGGTCTCGTATTCTTTGCTCTGCAATATGGCGCGCGCTTGGCCGACAGGCAAGCCCACTTTGGCTACGGCTGCTAGCAAAACCTCTGGAGATTCAATATTCTCTGCGCGACCTTGGTAGGCCTCCAACAGTGCCTTCTTCAGTGCATATTGCGAACCAGGGCGGCCGGTGTATTTGGCCCAGTGCAGCAAACGGTGGGAGTCCAGCGTGTTGTAAATCCGACCCCGGCCTTCGGCGCTGAAGGAGAAGCCGACCTCCTCGCCCCGGCGCCGGATGGTGTCGCGTATTTCCACGCGCTGCTCAGGGGTGGAGCCGTATTTCTCGGTCAAATGCTCGTCCAAATCCTGCCCGCCCGCAGGCATATCGGGATTGAGCTCAAAGGGTTGAAACTGCAACTCCACATTGACCTCATCGCCCAAGCGCGCTATGGCTTGTTCTAAGGCACCCAGCCCGACGGCACACCAAGGGCAGGCTACGTCGGAGACAAAGTCGATTTTCATTTTGACGGACATAGGCGCTCGCTTTCAATAGGATTTCGCAGAGGGTTTAAGAAATTAAACTATATTTATCAAATACTTAAATAATCTATTTAAGGTTTTACTGAAGATAAAAACTATCCATCGCCAGCATGCCATACAGCACCTCGCGGCTTAAATAATGGGCCTGCGACCCCACGCCTCCCGCCCCCAGGGCAAAAAACAGCGGCATGAAATGGTCTTCACTGGGATGGGCACGCAGCGCGTGGGGGGCACTTTGGCGGTAGTCCCACAGGGCTTCTAGCTCACCCTGGGCAATCCGCGCCTCCACCCAGCGGCTAAATTCCAGCACATAGGGTGCGATGGGCACGCCAGGGCCGGCAAACTCACCCAGGTTATGCGTCATGCCACCGGAGCCGACCAGCAAAACACCCTGCTCGCGCAGCGACTGCAAAGCCGCACCAATGGCGTACACCTCGCGCGGACCGGCGCGCTGTGGCAAGGCTATTTGCAGCACCGGCACTTGGGCGTCAGCAAACAAATGCATCAAAGGCACCCAAGCACCATGGTCTAAAGGCCGCTGGGCATCACCCTGCGCTGAAATACCCGCCAGTGCCAACAGTTCAATCACTTGCGCAGCCAGCGCTGGGGCGCCGGGGGCTGGGTATTGCAATTGGTACAAAGCGTCGGGAAAACCACCAAAGTCATGCAAAGTAGCCGGTTGTGCGCCGGTCATTACAGCGGGGCTGCCCGGCATCCAATGCGGCGACATGATGACCACTGCCTTAGGACGCGCCTCCAAACTTTGGGCAAAGGTTTGCAAGGCAGCGCCAGATACACCGGGATCTAAGGCAAACAGGGGCGCACCATGCGAGACGTACAGCACAGGTGTCATCGGGGCCAACAAAATAAGTGATTTTTCAAGGTAGGGACGCAACAAGGCGTCACTGCATCCCAGCCAGCCCAGCCACCGCCAGCGCATAGCCATTGACGCCAAAGCCACACATGACCGCCTTGGCTACCGGCGAAATATAGGAATGGTGGCGGAACTTCTCCCGGGCATGGACGTTGCTGATATGCAGTTCGATCAAGGTCACCCCCGTACCTTTGATGGCGTCATGCAGTGCCACGCTGGTATGCGTATAAGCACCCGCGTTGAGCACCACACCGGCCAGCGTGCCCGCCGCGTGCATGCGCCCGGCCTCGTGCAGGGCATCGACCAATTCGCCCTCGTGGTTGCTTTGGCGGAAATCCAGCGCAAAGCCATTGGCCGCGCAGGCGCGCTCGCATAAGGCTTGCACGTCAGCCAAGGTTTGGCTGCCATACACCTGCGGCTCGCGCGTGCCCAATAGGTTCAGGTTGGGGCCGTTCAAAATCATTACGGTTTTCATAGGCGCTCCGGGGGTGGGTCGGGGAAATTTGGGTCCAGGGTAAGAGGTCGGGCCAATACCGGCAATTGCAAGCTGCACTCAAGCCAGTTGGTGTAAAGCATCCGGCACATAGCCGCATTGCGCGCGGTGCTGCAAGACATGTTCCATCACCACCAGGGCCAGCATAGCCTCGGCTATGGGCGTGGCGCGTATGCCAACACAAGGATCGTGGCGGCCCTTGGTCACTACTTGGGTGGCGTTCCCTTGCAGATCTACGGTGTCGCGCGGCGTGAGGATAGAGCTGGTGGGTTTGATGGCGATGCTCACCTCCAAATCCTGCCCAGTGCTGATGCCGCCCAAGACGCCACCGGCGTTATTGCTGGCAAAGCCGCTAGGCGTGAGCGAATCGCCATGCATGCTGCCTCGCTGCGCCACGCTGGCAAAACCAGCGCCAATTTCCACGCCTTTGACCGCATTGATACCCATCATGGCGTAGGCAATATCGGCGTCCAGCTTATCGTACAAAGGCTGTCCCAGGCCTACCGGCATATTGCTGGCCGTCACACGGATGCGCGCGCCACAGGAGTCGCCAGATTTGCGCAGCGCGTCCATATAGTCTTCCAATGCCTGCACGTCGGCCAGCGGCGCAAAAAACGGGTTGTGCGGCACATGGTCCCAGCTTTCAAAGCCAATCGGCATATCGCCCAGCTGCGTCATACAGCCGCGAAACTGGGTGCCGCAGTGCGCTAGCAGCCACTTTTTAGCGACCGCACCGGCAGCCACCATGGGCGCTGTCATACGAGCCGAAGAGCGCCCGCCGCCGCGCGGGTCGCGCAAGCCGTATTTGCGCAAATAGGTGAAGTCAGCATGCCCGGGGCGGAAGGTTTCCAGGATGTTGCCGTAGTCCTTGCTGCGTTGGTCGGTGTTCTGAATCAAAAGGGCAATCGGGGTGCCGGTGGTTTTGCCTTGGTACACACCGCTGAGTATTTGTACTTGGTCAGGCTCTTGCCGCTGGGTGACATGGCGGCTGGTGCCGGGGCGGCGCCGGTCCAGGTCGCCCTGGATATCAGCCTCGCTCAATTCCATGCCCGGCGGGCAGCCGTCAATCACGCACCCGATGGCCGGGCCATGAGATTCACCAAAGTTGGTGACTGCGAAGAGGTATCCAAAGGTGTTTCCGCTCATGGAGTGATTATCCCTGAGCGGCGGAGCGCTTTACTTGGCGGGTGTTGCGCCCTCTTCCTGGCCCGGCCAGTCGCGGATATAGGCCTTGAGCATTTTGTTTTCGAAGTTCTGGCTGTCCACCACGGCCTTGGCCACGTCGTAAAAGCTGATCACGCCCATAAGCATACGTTTGTCCATCACCGGCATGTAGCGGGCATGGCGGTCTAGCATCATGCGGCGCACTTCGTCCATCTCGGTTTCCATGGTGCAAGTCAGGGGCGCGTCGTCCATGGCGCTGCGCACCTGGGTGCCCCCCCCGATATTGCCGCCGTTTTGCACGATTTTTTGAATCACTTCGCGAAAGGTGAGCATGCCTACCAGGTCGCCATGCTCCATCACCACCAGCGACCCAATGTCGCGCTCCGACATCATCTGCACCGCCTGCGCAAGCGGCTCGTCCGGCGTGGCGGTAAACAGGGTTCCGCCTTTGACGCGCAGAATATCGCTGACTTTCATGGTGCTTCCTTTGGTTGGGCCGTCCGTGCGCTGGGCGTAGCGGTGAGGCACGCGTCGAATATAGCCCACAATCACGGCCTTACACGCGGCGCAGCCGGGCCTGTTTGCAGCCCTCATTGCCCCGCAACTTACAGCACTACGGAGAACCCCTTATGAGCGGATATGCCGACCCCGGCTTTGACACCTTGTCCCTGCACGCCGGAGCCGTGCCCGACGCGACCGGCTCGCGCGCGGTACCCATTCACCTGACGACGTCGTTTGTGTTCGAGTCCAGCGACCAGGCCGCCGCATTGTTCAACCTGGAGCGCGCGGGCCACGTCTATAGCCGCATCAGCAACCCCACCAACGCAGTGTTCGAGCAGCGCATTTCCGCGCTGGAAGGCGGCATAGGCGCGATTGCCACCGCTAGCGGCCAAGCGGCGCTTCACTTAGCCATTTGCACGCTCATGGGCGCAGGCGCGCACATCGTAGCCTCCACCGCGCTCTACGGCGGATCGCACAATTTGCTGCACTACACCATGCGCCGTTTCGGTATCGAAACCACTTTTGTGAACCCCAATGATCTGGAGGCCTGGCGCTGCGCGGTGCGGCCCAACACCAAACTTTTTTTTGGCGAAACCGTAGGCAATCCGGGTATGGACGTGCTGGACATCGAAGCCGTCAGCACCATTGCCCACGACAACGGCGTGCCTCTGCTGGTGGACTCCACCCTCACCTCGCCCTGGTTGATCAAGCCTTTTGACCACGGCGCGGACATTGTTTACCACTCGGCCACCAAGTTTTTGTCCGGCCACGGCACGGTGGTCGGCGGCGTGGTGGTGGACAGCGGGCGTTTTGACTGGGACGCTTCAGGCAAATTTAGCGAACTCAGCGCCGTCTATGCCGGTTTTCACAACATGGTGTTCACCGAAGAAAGCACGGTAGGCGCATTTTTGTTGCGCGCACGGCGCGAGGGCTTGCGTGACTTTGGCGCCTGCATGAGCCCGCACACCGCCTGGCTGATTTTGCAAGGCATGGAGACGCTGCCTTTGCGCATGGCGCGCCATGCCAGCAACACCGAAAAAGTAGTGCAATTTTTAGATAGTCACCCCATGGTCGCACGCGTAGGCCACCCGATGTTGAAGAGCCACGTAAGCCATGCCTTGGCCAAAAAGCTGCTGCCGCGCGGGGCCGGTTCGGTGTTCAGCTTTGACATCAAAGGCTCGCGCTTGCAAGGCCAAAAATTTATTGAGGCGCTCAAAATTTTTAGCCACCTGGCCAATGTGGGTGATTGCCGCAGCCTGGTGATCCACCCGGCCAGCACCACGCACTTTCGTATGGACGATGCGGCCTTGCAAGCCGCTGGTATCGGGCCGGGCACCATCCGTTTGTCCATCGGCCTGGAAGACCCGGACGATTTGCTCGACGATCTGAAAAAAGCCTTGAAAGCGGCGGAAAAAGCGGCTTGAGGAACTAGTGAAAGCCTACCTAAAAAGTTTTCACGAATGCGCAAAAATTACGTCAAGGCGAGGCCGCAGACCTTGGCAATCCATGACTTCATGCCTGCATGGACTGCCGCGTCGCCACGCTCCTCGCAGTGACGCGTCTGGGTTTACAGCGTTTCCCTAGTCTTTTAGCAGCCCGGACACCATTTGGGCTACAGCAAGCGCGCTGGTCAGGCCAGGGGACTCTATGCCGAACAAATTCACCAAGCCCGGCACGCCATGGGTTTGTGGGCCTTGCACGCAGAAGTCCGCGGTCGCTTCTCCCGGCCCGCTGATTTTGGGGCGAATACCAGCATAGGCTGGCTGCAAAGCGCCATCGGGCAGGCCAGGCCAGTATTTGCGCACCTCTGCGTAAAACGCCGCGCCACGCGCCGGGTCCACGGCGTAGTCAGTGGCATCGCTGACCCATTGCACATCCGGGCCGAACTTAGCCTGATCGGCTAAGTCCAGCGTCAGGTGTACGCCCAGGCCGCCGGGTTCTGGCAGCGGGTAAATCAAGCGTTGAAACGGCGCTTTTCCCGCAAGCGAAAAATAGTTTCCCTTGGCAAAAAATGGCTGCGGCACATGCTGCGCCGTCAAACCTTCGAAGCGTCGCGCAAGTGCTGGAGCGCAAAGGCCTGCAGCGTTGACCACTGCGCGGGCAACCAGGCGAGTGCCATCTTGCGTCCACACTTGGTGCCTGCCCGTTGGCGAAAGTGCCACGCTTTCCACAGCAGTATTTACCACCACTTGCGAACCCGCATTTTCCAGGTCCCCTTGCAGCGCCAGCATCAGGCCATGGCTGTCCACGATGCCTGTGCTAGGCGACAGCAAAGCGCCATGGCATTGCAGCGCGGGCTCTAAGGCGATAGCCTCTGCGCCGCTGAGCAATTGCAAGTCATCAACCCCATTGGCCAGCGCCCGCGCTTGCACCTGGGCCAGCTCTGCCATTTGGGCCAGGCTGGTCGCCACCAGCAACTTGCCGCAGCGACGGTGGGCCACGCCGCGTTCGGCGCAGTAG
>CAMBFN010000070.1 GCA_945865425.1 Comamonas sp. lk
AATTCGCCCGGCGCGATAAATTCGGCAATATTGTCGTTGGCGTTAAAACGCTTGCGCGCGGCCCGTATGCGCTCGCGGATTTTGACGGAAACCGGGGTTCCAACGTCCTCGTCAGATGGATTCATGGCGCTCTAATGATGATGGCTAACAAACCATATTACCAGCGTTTCCTTCTTGCGCTAAGGCCCTCGCGCCAAGCACTCGAGCCCTGCGCGGGATTGGCCGCTTGCTGGCGCAGCTCAATAGCGGCGGCCCACCACAAACAAGCCAATACGCATGATCACCAGCGCCAATAGGTCTAGCGCGCGCTGCCAGCGGCCACGCTGCACATAGCGCAGCGGGTCCATTTGCACCGATTGCTGCTCGATAGCGGTGCGCAAGCGCCGGCGCAGCACCTTTGCGAAGTGCGGATCGCGCAGCACCACGTTCGCCTCACGCGCCAGCAAGAGACTTAAGGGTTCGAGGTTGGACGAGCCCACGGTGGCCCAGACGCTGTCGATCACCGCCACTTTGGCATGCAGCAAACCGCCCTGGTATTCATGGATCTCCACGCCCGCTGCCAGCAAACTGCCATAGACCGCGCGCGCGCCATGGAACTGCATGAAATACTCATAGCGCCCTTGCAATAGCAAGCTAACGCGCACTCCGCGCTGCGCCGCATGCTCCAGGGCATGGCGCAACTTGCGTCCGGGCATGAAATAGGCGTTGGCAATCAATACCTCGTGGTGCGCCTGCCCTATAGCCTGGCGGTAGCTTTGCTCGATGCGGCTTCGGTTACGCAGGTTGTCGCGTAAGACCAGCGCGGCCGGTATGCTTCCTTGCGGATCTTGCGGCACGGGCGCGCGCATGGGGCCGGGTTGGGGGCGCAAGGCCGTTTGCAATTGACTGCGCGCCTTGGACCACTGACGCGATTCCAAACCATAGGCAAAATCAAGTCGGGACCAAAAACGTTGCATCAGCGCTTGTGCGTCATGCACCAAGGGTCCGTGAACCTGCACCGCAAAGTCAAGGCGTGCGGCGTCCAAAGTGCCCAGGCGCAGATCGTAAAAATCATCCATCACATTGATGCCGCCGCAAAAAGCTACCTGTCCATCGACCACGCAGAGTTTGCGGTGCAGGCGGCGCCAGCGCACGGGAAAAAACACCCCTAGCCAACCCAAAGGTGAAAAGCGATGCCAGTGCACCCCGGCGGCATCAAAGCGCGCCATCCATTGGGCCGGCAAGGGGGGGGTGCCAATGCCATCGACCACGAGATAGACCTGCACTCCGCGCAGCGCCGCACGCTCCAGCGCCGCAGCCACCGCCTGGCCCTGTTCGTCAAACGCAAAAATATAGCTTTCCAGGCGCACCTCGTGGCGACTTTGCGCGATGGCATGCACCACGGCATCGAACAATTCCTTGGCACCTTGCAACAAATGCAGGCGGTGGCGCGCACGCAAATGCACCGTGTTCATGATGGCGCATGGCCGGGCAACACAAACTCGGCGACGATAGGCAAATGGTCAGACATGCGTTCCCAGTGCGGACCGTGGGGCACATGCTGGTGCAAGGGCTGCAGGCCACGGGTGTAAATATGGTCCAGGGCCAGCAAGGGCAAAGCAGAAGGAAAGGTAGGTAAATGGTGATGCGCCGGCGCCTCCAGGCCCACCTTACCCAATACCTTGCGCACGCTGGCATTCCACTCATTGAAATCGCCGGCCACTATGACCGGCGCATCAGCAGCGATATCGCGGCTGATGTATTCGCACACTTGCTGTAACTGGCGCATGCGCCCGGCGCGCAGCAAGCCCAAATGCAGTACCAGCACATGCACGCGCTGCCCGCGCACATCGACTTCGCTGTGCAACAGCCCGCGCTGCTCGTAGCGATGGTCCGACATATCGGCGTGTTGGTGCGCCAGCACCGGCCAGCGCGAAAGCAAGGCATTGCCGTGTTCTCCGTGGCGGGTGATCGCATTGCTGCGGTACACCGCCGTGTGGTCGGGTGGCGCCAGAAAATCAGCCTGGCCCTGCTTGGGCCAGTGTGCAAAAAACTGCTCCTCGCGCCGGTTGAGCTTGCGCACTTCCTGCAAGCACACCAAATCCGCATCAAGGCGCCCAATCGCCTGGCGCAGATTGTGAATCTCCAGACGCCGCGCCGGACCCAGGCCACGCACCCCTTTGTGGATGTTGTAACTCACCACACGAAAAACAGGTGGCATCGGCGCGCTCTCAGGCCGCAAATCGTGGCAGCAGCAAACAGGCTTCTGCATTAGACGGCGAAAAACACAACGCCGCCGCTTCAGCAAAGGGGAGCCACTGCAAGGCCGTATGTTCACGCGGATTGATCTGTACCAAGGTGTTCTCGGGCACCTGCAAACCAAACACATGCTCGGCGTTAAAGACCACGCCCGGCGCATAGCGGTGCAGCCAGCGCGGGTAAATGGGGTACACGTTTTCCAGCGCCCAATCGCGCAGACTGCCTTGCAGCGGCGAACCGGGGCCACAGTCGATACCGGTTTCTTCGCCCACTTCACGCACGGCGGTTTCCTCAAAAGTTTCTTCTGGGTGGTCTTTGCTACCCGTTACCGACTGCCAAAAGGCCGGCGCAGCCGCATCTTCCTCGGTGCGGCGGATCAGCAAGACCTGCAAGGACGGGGTATAGATCACCACAAGCACGGATTGGGGGATTTTCAAGGCGGGGCGCATAAGTGGTAGTACCGGCACGCATTGTGCCTGCCGCCTCTGCACAGGCCCGTCGGCGGCCAGTGCAGTCGCTACACTTGCCCGGCATCCTCAAGAATGCGTGTCCTCCAAGGCAGCACAACAGCATGAACGTCCTGGTTTTTTTCGCGATACTTGCCTTCAGCCTGCAAATGCGCAATTCGCTGGAGCAGCGCCGCCGTGTTCTGATACTGGGCAGGTTTTTGCGGCGCTACCAGATTGAGAGCCTGATGCAAACGCTGGTCGATGGCTATTTGCGCGCCATGGGTGAGCAGGAAGCGGACCGGCGCCAAAGCATTTGGTCCATGTTGGCCCAAACCGAAAACCAACTGGAGCACCAATTCCAAAGCCTGCTCACAGACTTGGCGGCCGAAGCCGATCCGCGCCGCTTGCGCGCCAGCACGCTGCCCCTGAGCTTGCCGCTGGCCACGCGCTGGCTGCCCGCTAACACCTTCAGTCTGCACGACATCCTGCGGGTACATGGCGACGGTATCAGCCGCGTGATGGCCAATGCAACAGGTCTGTCCGAACCCGACCGGGCCTTTTGCTTAACGGCGGAGTTACTGTTGATGCAGCACAGCTGCCATTGGTTTTGCAAATCGCGATGGGTGGCCTCGGCGCGCATGCTGGCACGCCACCAAACCCGCTACGCCCAACTGCTGGACGCGGTGTCTGAGCCCACGCGCCAAGCCTACCGCCGCATTATGGGCCGCTAAAGCCAAACGCCGGGCGCGGTCTTGTCAGACTTTGGCCGCGTCCAGATTACGCAAGCGGATATGCAACTCGCGTAACTGCTTTTCGTCCACCGGGCTGGGCGCTTGGGTGAGCAAACATTGGGCGCGCTGGGTTTTGGGGAAGGCAATCACATCACGAATGGATTCGGCGCCGGTCATGAGGGTAATGATGCGGTCCAAACCGAAGGCCAGGCCACCGTGCGGGGGGGCGCCGTATTGCAAGGCATCGAGCAAAAAGCCAAATTTCAGCTGTGCTTCTTCGGGCGTGATCTTGAGTGCGTCAAACACTTTTTGCTGGACATCGGCGCGGTGAATACGCACCGAGCCGCCGCCCATTTCCCACCCGTTCAAGACCATGTCGTAGCCTTTGGAAATGCACTTTTCGGGGGCGGTAACCATCCAGTCTTCGTGGCCATCTTTGGGCGCGGTAAACGGGTGGTGAGTGGCGGTGTAGCGCTGCGCTTCCTCGTCGAACTCGAACATCGGAAAGTCCACCACCCACAGGGGCGCCCAACCTTTTTCGAACAAGCCCTGCTTTTTTCCAAAATCGCTGTGCCCGATCTTCAAGCGCAAAGCCCCGATGGCATCGTTCACAATTTTGGCTTTGTCAGCGCCAAAGAAAATCAAATCGCCATCTTGTGCGCCGGTACGCTCCATCAGTTGGGCAAGCGCCGCATCATGGATATTTTTAACGATCGGGCTTTGCAAACCGTCGCGACCCTTGGCCACTTCGTTGACCCGGATATAGGCCAAGCCTTTTGCGCCGTAAATTTTGACGAACTCGGTATAAGCGTCAATCTCGCCACGGCTGATACCACCGCCTTCCATTGAGCCGCCAGGCACGCGCAGCGCCACCACGCGTCCGCCCTTCATGGTCGCCGCGCCTGAAAACACCTTAAAGTCCACGTCTTGCATGACGTCGGTCATTTCGGTGAATTGCAATTTCACCCGCAAGTCTGGCTTATCCGAACCGTAGATATGCATCGCATCGGCATAGCGCATCACCGGGAAATTGCCCAAATCCACACCGATGGTGTTTTTAAATACCGTGGCAATCATGCCTTGGAACATATCGCGAATTTCCTCTTCGCCTAGAAAGGATGTTTCGATATCAATTTGCGTGAATTCGGGCTGGCGATCCGCGCGCAGGTCCTCGTCGCGAAAGCACTTAGTGATCTGATAGTAACGGTCAAAACCGGCAACCATCAGCAGCTGCTTGAACAACTGGGGCGATTGCGGCAGAGCAAAAAACTGGCCGTCGTGGACCCGACTGGGCACCAGGTAGTCGCGCGCGCCCTCGGGCGTGCTCTTGGTAAGCATGGGGGTTTCAATATCTACAAAGCCATTGGCGTCCAAAAATTTACGCACTTCCATCGACACGCGGTAACGCAGCATCAAATTGTTTTGCATATAGGGACGACGCAGGTCTAGCACGCGGTGCGTCAGGCGCGTAGTCTCGGACAAATTGTCCTCGTCGATCTGGAAGGGCGGTGTCACCGACGGGTTGAGCACCGTTAACTCCTGGCACAGGACTTCGATTTTTCCGCTTTTCAGGCCGTCATTGACCGTTCCATCGGGGCGTGCACGTACCAGGCCTTTCACTTGCACACAAAATTCATTGCGCAAGCCTTCGGCAGTCTTAAACATTTCGGGGCGGTCCGGATCGCAGACTACCTGGACATAGCCTTCGCGGTCCCGCAGGTCTACAAAAATCACGCCACCATGGTCGCGCCGACGGTTGACCCATCCGCAGAGGGAAACGGTTTGACCCATTAAGGCTTCGGTCACAAGACCGCAATAGTGAGAGCGCATTGCCATGGTGTTTTTTCCATCCCTAAAGGGCCAGTGAAGTAGGTATTTAAGTGGCGGGGCCGTGATCTGAAGGCAGACTGCGTGCCGTTGGCGACACTGCGCCCATCGAAATAACATAGGTAAGTGCTTCGTCCACACTCATTTCTAGTTCAATCACCTCCGAGCGCGGCAGCAACAGAAAATAACCGCCGGTCGGGTTGGGCGTGGTGGGAACATAAACGCTGATCAGATCACCCGGCAAGTGGCGAGCTACTTCGCCATTGGGCACGCCGGTTTGGAAAGCAATCGTCCAACTGCCCTGGCGCGGAAACTGCACCAACAATGCCGTACGAAACGCATTGCCGTTACTGGAAAACAGCGTGTCAGAAACTTTCTTCACGCTGTTGTAAATCGACTTGACAACCGGTATGTGGGTAAACATACGGTTCCACTGCTTGAGCCACCAACGGCCTGCCACATTGGACACCAAGGCACCGGTCAGCAACATAAAGCCCAGCACCAGCACCACACCTAGACCGGGAATATGGCGCAGCTTCTCAAGCGATGCGCCAAACTGGTCAGAACTCACTGCCGACATGGCACTTAACAACTGGCCGAACAAACCATCGAGCACACTCATCATCCACAGCAACACCCAGATTGTGATCGCCAGCGGCAGCCACTCCATCAGTCCGGTCAGCAGGTATTTTTTAATTGGCACTTTGGAACCCCAGGTAGCAGAAGTGTTGGGCGCGGCGCTCAAGCAGTGGCCGCAGGCGTGGTGCTTGTGGCCGCAGGGGCGCTGGCGACGGGCGCCGCCGCTGTAGTGGGCGCAGTGGCAGGAGCGTCCGTGCCGGCCGACGGGCTGGCATTGGCAGCACCTGCATCAGACTCGGTTTTTGTTGCCGCAGCGCTGTCACCGGCAGCCGGGGCCTCTGTCTTGCCGCCGCGAAAATCGGTGACATACCAACCCGTGCCCTTGAGTTGGAAGCCGGCAGCCGTCACTTGTTTCTGAAACGCTGACTGGCCGCAACTGGGGCAATCACTCAAAGTCGTATCGGAGATTTTTTGCAAAACGTCCTTGGCAAATCCGCAGGAGCTGCACTTGTAGGCGTAAATAGGCATGGGGAAAAGCCTTTGGCGGGCGGGTGGCAAAGCCTATGATTATAGTTTGCCTAGTGCCAGAAATACCCATTTGCCAGGGCCAGCGTCAGGAGTACGCCCAATATAAAACCACCCAAGCCGTACACCACGGCCTGCAAAAATCCGTGGGTGCGCTGCTGCTGCGCCAACAAACGGGCCAGTAATTCGCGCTGGACGGCATCTTGCGGGCTTTGTTGCAGGTACTGGTGCAAGAGCACAGGCAACTGCGGTAAGACCTTGGCGTACTGCGGTGCCTGTCTTTTGATTTCGGACCAGAGCTTTTGCGGGCCCACCTGGTCTCCCATCCACTTTTCCAAAAACGGCTTGGCAGTGGCCCACAGGTCCAGGTCCGGATCGAGCTGGCGGCCCAGTCCCTCGATGTTGAGCAAGGTTTTTTGAAGTAAGACTAGTTGCGGCTGGATTTCTACATGGAAGCGCCGCGAGGTCTGAAACAAGCGCAACAAGACCATGCCCAGAGAAATTTCCTTGAGAGGCCGGTCGAAATAGGGCTCGCACACCGCGCGTATGGCTGCCTCCAACTCATCGACCCGGGTGACCGCAGGCACCCAGCCTGACTCGATATGCAGTTGCGCCACGCGCTTATAGTCGCGCCGGAAAAAGGCTGCAAAATTTTGCGCCAAATACTCTTTATCCACCTCGGTCAGCGAGCCGACAATGCCAAAGTCCAGCGAGATATAGCGGCCCAGCGTGGCAGACTCCAAACTCACCTGGATATTGCCCGGGTGCATATCGGCGTGAAAAAAGCCGTCCCGAAATACCTGGGTAAAAAACAAAGTCACCCCGTCGCGCGCCAGCTTAGGAATATCTACGCCCGCTGCGCGCAAAGCGTCCACCTGGCTGATGGGCAGACCGTGCATACGCTCCATCACCAGCACATCGGTGGTGCACAAGTCCCAAAACATTTCAGGAATCAAGACCAGCCCTAGGCCTTCCATATTGCGGCGCAACTGCGCGGCGCTGGAAGCCTCGCGGATCAGATCCAGCTCGTCGTGCAGGTATTTATCAAACTCACCCACCACTTCACGCGGCTTGAGGCGCCGCCCATCGTCCGACCAGCGCTCGATAAAGTTGGCCATCCAGCGCATCAGTGCCAGATCCTGGTCAATCGCTGCCAGCATGCCCGGGCGCAGCACCTTGATTGCTACTTCGCGCTCGCCGCCCTCGCGTGTGCGCATGACGCCAAAGTGCACTTGGGCAATCGAGGCACTGGCCACCGGTTTACGCTCAAACGACACAAAGAGTTCGGCAATCGGCTTGCCCAACGACTTTTCAATCGCGGCGACCGCGATATCGGAATCAAAGGGCGGCACCCGGTCTTGCAGTTTGGCTAATTCGTCGGCGATATCCAAAGCTAAGAGGTCACGCCGGGTAGAAATCACCTGACCCAGCTTGACGAATATGGGTCCCAAGTGCTCCAGGGCCATGCGCAAACGTGCGCCGCGCGGTGCGTCCAAGCGCCGCCCCAGGCGAGACACCCTTACCAGGGCCCGCGCCCAGCGCCTGGCACTCAAGCTCTCCAAGAAAATGGCATCTAGCCCATAGCGAAAAACCACATAGGCGATAAACAAGCCCCGGGTAATGCGCATCATGCTGCGCTTTCGGCGTTTGCGCTGCCCGGGCGACGCACGCTGCCGGCAAACCGCCGCAAGCCTTGCACCAAGCGCTGCACGCCCTGTGCCAGCATATGCGCGGGCACATCGCCCACGATGCGCGCCAGATCGGCTTCCAGGTCCCATCGCACATGGTCGATCAGCCAATTAATATCAGCGGCCAGTTGCACATCGCCTTGCACCTGAACATCGGGTTTGTCGCCGTCCAGCAAAGGCTGCAAGACCTGCCATGGATTGGCAGCTGTCAAGGTCAGCTGCAAGTCTACCGTGTCACCGACCGCGCCCAGCGGCACATGCTCGAACAAGCCCGCCGGGCTGATGCGCAGTTGCAAATGCCATTGCATCCACTGCACTTTGAGCAAGCGCCCCTGCTGTTGCACCAGACGCGCCATGGCCTGGGGTTCTTGCATGAGCACATGGTTAAGCAGCAAGACCACGCGCCTTTGCAATTCGTCAAGCGCCCAGTCGGGCGCGGTCAAAGCGGCGGGGCCTTGGGAAAAAAGGTTTTGCGCAAAAGAAAAAGGGGACTGTGTTGCCATAGTCCCCGATTATTCCCGATGTCGCTTGAGCGGCAGCCTGTCAGGGGCACCGCAGCGCAGGCCTACTGCAAAGCTTGTACCCCGGCCACCAACCAGCCACCGCCGGTTCTGGGTTTGGTCATATTCCAGACCTCACGGAAGGGGCTAGGGCTGGCAGCTGGTTCTTCGCGGATCATGCCAGTGAACTCCACGCTGGCCATGTATTCATCAGCCGACTCCTCAATGCCTAGCAAATGCGCGTCGATAGACAAGACCTCGGTCTGGTTGGGTTTGGCACCGGTGTGGGACTCGCGCTCAGAGAGCTGGCTGCGGATTTCGGTCAGCATCCCGTCGGTCATCATGGCACGCAGACTGCTAATGTCGGCTTTGTCCCAGGCAGCTTGCAGCGTAATGAAATTGGCCTTGGCAGCGCGTATAAAGCCTTCGCTATCAAAGCCAGCGGGCACGCCCCAGGCCTGCGAACCTGTGAGCGATGAGCCGATCATCGAACCGCCGCCGGCCGACGCACCCTGGAATTGGGTGCCTTGCGGCTCACGCTCCCAGGGGCGGGCCGAAGCGTCATTGCCCACGTTTTCAGGCCGGTAGGCACTGCGCTGCTGCGTATTCATCGAGTCGCCGGCATAGGCATAGCCATCACCCTGGGGGCGGCGGTTACGCATGAAATAACGGAACACCATAAAGGCCAGCATCAATGCACCTACGATGAGCAACATCTGCCCCATGCCTTCGCCCAGGCCCATGGAATGCGCCAACCAGGCCAAGCCCAAGCCTGCTGCCAGACCGCCGAGCATCGCCCCCCAAGGCCGGCTTGGCGCTGCTGCGGCACCCGGTTTACCCGCTGCATTACCCACACCTTGCGAAGGCGCAGTCGGCGCGCTGTCACGCTGGGTGACATTGCTCGATTGACGCCCCATCGATTTGCCACCGGCCAGACGCCCAGCTTCGGCTTGCAAGCTGAACAACAACATAAAAGTCGCTAAAAAAGCAGTCAACCATTTCATATCGAATCCTTCCAAACTAGAAAAACTTTTTACCCAAGGCTTGGTAAGTGCGGCCCGGACCGCGCTTTGCAAGCGCACCCCTAGCCATTGCGCACTTCGTCAGCACTTGATACCCACATGCAACGCCGCTATGCCACCGGTCAGGTTGTGGTAGTCAACATGACCGAAACCACCGGCGTGCATCATGGCCTTGAGTTCGTCCTGGCCCGGATGCATGCGGATGGACTCGGCCAGGTAGCGGTAGCTAGCGTCATCACCGGCCACGAGCTTACCTAAGACGGGTAAGACCTTAAACGAATACCAGTCATAGGCCTTTTCCAGGGGCGGGGCTATCTTGGAAAACTCCAGCACCAGCAGCTTGCCGCCCGGGCGCAGCACGCGGCACATCTGCGCAAGCGCCAGGTCTTTGTGCGTCATATTACGCAGGCCGAAGGCCACACTCACCAGGTCGAAATAGCCATCGGCAAAGGGCAGGCGCTCGGCATCGCAGACCACTGTGGGCAACAGCACACCGGCGTCAAGCAGGCGGTTGCGCCCGGTGCTGAGCATGGCGTGGTTGATATCGGTATGCACCACCTGACCGCGCTTACCCACTTTACCGGCAAAGGCCAGCGCCAAGTCGCCAGTGCCGCCGGCAATGTCCAGGGCTTTGTCGCCTTCCTGCAAGTTGGCCACCAGCACGGTATAAGCCTTCCATGCGCGGTGCAAGCCGCCAGACATCAGGTCGTTCATGACATCGTATTTGGAGGCTACCGAATCAAAAACACCCCGCACACGAAGCGCTTTTTCCGCCTCGTCCACCGACTGAAATCCAAAGTGCGTGGTGCTCATCGTGATTTTCCTGTTCAATGGCTGGCGCAGCCAGGGGCAGCGGCCAGTGGCATCGGCCCATCACGTTCGCGCCCGGCCTCTTGCAAGCGCTTTTCATAATCGCCCCACAAGCGCTCCTGCTCGGCACCCAAGAAATACAAATAGTCCCAGGAAAAAATGCCGGTGTCATGCCCATCCGAAAAGCGCGGTTGCACCGCGTAGTTACCTACCGGGTCCAAGGCATCCAGATCCACCAGACGTTTACCGGTCTGCAAAACCTCTTGCCCCGCCCCGTGACCCTGCACTTCGGCCGAGGGAGAGTACACGCGCATCAATTCAAAAGGAATGCGAAAGTCTGCACCGTCTGAAAAACGGATTTGCAAGACGCGTGACTGGCTGTGTACCGTCAGGTCTTGGGGGGTGGGGGAATGTTTGCTCAGGCCGGCCATAGCTAATTCAATCGGGTGATAGGTATGCAAATGCAGGGCGGGCCCCACGCATCCATAACTGTAACCGCCTACACCAGTACCCGCTCTATGCCGCCGGCATTGGCCTTTTGCACATAAGCGGGCAGCCATTGCTCACCCAGGATCAGGCGCGCCATTTCGACGACGATGTAATCGGCCTCCAGCAAACCGTTGTTCAGGTCATTGCCGTAGCGGCTCAGGCCTTGCAAGCAACTGGGGCAGCTGGTCAGGATTTTGGTCGGCCCAACTGCGGCTAGGCCGCGATCCGCTTTAAGGGCAGCCAGATCGTCCGCGCCCTGGCGCAGCTCTTCTTCTTTGCGAAAGCGAATTTGCGTGGATATATCGGGCCGGGTCACGCCCAGGGTGCCGGACTCTCCGCAGCAGCGCTCACTTTTGAGCACGGTGTCACCGACCAAGGCCTTGACGGT
>CAMBFN010000071.1 GCA_945865425.1 Comamonas sp. lk
CGCTTTAAAGCGATGAATCTGCAATCTGTGCTGGTGATTGCTGATCAGGTCGATGAGAACCTGTACCTGGCTTCGCGCAACTTAGTCAATATTCTGGTGGTGGAGCCCCGTTACGCCGATCCGGTGTCGCTGGTGCATTACCGCAAAGTATTGGTGACCCGGGCGGCGATGGACCAACTCAAGGAGATGTTTGCATGAGCCACGGTTCGCATCCAACCAAATTTGATGAAGGCCGCTTGATGCAGGTTCTTATCGCTCCGATCGTGTCTGAAAAAGCCACTATGGTTGCCGAGAAGAACAACGTCGCCACCTTCAAAGTGCTGCAAGACTCGACCAAATACGAAATCAAGGCCGCTGTGGAGTTGATGTTCAAAGTCGAAGTCCAAGGCGTTACCGTAGTGAACACCAAGGGCAAGTCCAAGCGTTTTGGCAAATCCATGGGCCGCCGTGACAACGTGCGCAAGGCCTATGTGATGCTCAAGCCGGGGCAAGAGCTCAACCTGGGCGGGGAGGCTGCTTAATCATGGCTGTCATTAAGATGAAACCCACCTCACCAGGCCGTCGTGGCGTGGTGAAGATCTCACGCGATCACCTGCACAAGGGCGCGCCCCATGCGCCGTTGCTGGAGCCGCAATTCCAGCATGCCGGTCGTAATAACAACGGTCACATCACTGTGCGCCACAAGGGCGGTGGGCACAAGCACCATTACCGTGTGGTGGACTTCCGTCGTATCAAGGATGGTATTCCCGGTAAGGTCGAGCGCATCGAGTACGACCCCAACCGGTCTGCTCATCTGGCACTGATTTGCTACGCCGATGGCGAGCGCACTTACATCATCGCCCCGCGCGGTTTGGAAGTGGGCAGCACCATCATGAGCGGCGCCGAAGCTCCTATCCGTGTTGGTAACACCTTGCCGGTGCGCAATATTCCGGTGGGCTCCATCATCCACTGCGTGGAATTGCAAGTAGGACGCGGTGCGCAAATCATCCGCTCGGCGGGCACCTCTGCCACTTTGCTGGCACGTGAAGGCACTTACGCCCAGGTGCGTTTGCGCTCGGGTGAAGTGCGCAAGATCCACATTGACTGTCGCGCCACGATCGGCCAGGTCGCCAATGAAGAGCACAGCCTGCGCCGTCTCGGCAAGGCAGGCGTCAAGCGTTGGATGGGCATCCGCCCGACCGTGCGCGGGACCGTGATGAACCCGATCGACCACCCGCACGGCGGCGGCGAGGGCAAGACCGGCGAAGGTCGTCACCCTGTCGATCCATGGGGCAATCTGACCAAGGGTTACCGTACCCGCGCTAACAAGCGTACGCAGGTCATGATCGTCTCGCGTCGCAAGAAATAAGGGGTAGGTAAATGACTCGTTCTCTCAAAAAAGGTCCTTTTGTGGATCACCACTTGGTCGCTAAAACGGAAAAAGCCGTGGCCACCAAGGATAAAAAGCCTATCAAGACCTGGTCGCGCCGCTCCATGATCCTGCCCGATTTCATCGGCCTGACCATCGCCGTGCACAACGGCAAGCAGCACGTTCCTGTGTATATCACTGACCAAATGGTCGGCCATAAGTTGGGCGAGTTCGCACTCACCCGCACTTTCAAGGGCCACCCTGCGGACAAAAAAGTCCAGAAGAAATAGGAGGCGACCATGGAAACTCGTGCAACCCTTCGTGGCGTGCGTTTGTCAGTGGACAAAGGCCGTCTGGTCGCGGATCTGATTCGTGGCAAAAAAGTGGACCAGGCGCTCAACATCCTGACCTTTACGCAGAAAAAAGCGGCCGGCATCATTAAAAAAGTGCTGGAGTCCGCCATTGCCAACGCAGAACACAACGACGGTGCAGATATCGACGAATTGAAGGTGAAAACCATTTACGTTGAACAAGGTGCATCGCTGCGTCGCTTTACCGCCCGCGCCAAAGGTCGCGGCAACCAAATCCGCAAGCCCACGTGCCATGTGTACGTGACGGTCGGTAACTGATAAAGGCCTGGAAAATATGGGACAAAAAATCCACCCTACTGGTTTTCGCCTGTCGGTGAGCCGTAACTGGTCCTCGCGCTGGTATGCCAGCGACCGGGACTTTGCCGGCATGTTGGCCGAAGACATTAAGGTACGTGAATACCTCAAGGTCAAACTGAAAAACGCGTCGGTTTCGCGCGTTCTGATCGAGCGTCCTGCCAAGAACGCCCGTATCACTATTTTCTCGTCACGCCCCGGGGTTGTCATCGGCAAAAAGGGCGAGGACATTGAAAACCTCAAACGCGAGCTGGGTAAACAGCTTGGCGTGCCAGTGGCGGTCAACATCGAAGAAGTGCGTAAGCCCGAAATCGATGCCAAGTTGATTGCTGACAGCATCACGCAGCAGCTCGAAAAGCGCATCATGTTCCGTCGCGCCATGAAGCGCGCCATGCAAAACGCCATGCGTCTGGGTGCCCTGGGCATCAAGATCATGTCGGCAGGCCGTCTAAATGGCATCGAGATTGCGCGCACCGAGTGGTACCGCGAAGGCCGTGTGCCATTGCATACCTTGCGTGCCGACATCGACTACGGTGTTTCCGAAGCCAAGACCACCTATGGCATTATTGGCGTGAAGGTCTGGGTCTACAAAGGCGACACCCTGGGTCGTAACGACCTGCCAGCTGCCACTGAGCAGCGCACCGAAGAAGAGCGCCGCCCGCGTGCACCTCGCCGCGATGACCGTGGCGGTCCAGGCCGTCCCGGCGCGGACCGTCCCGCACCCCGTGGTGCCCGCCGTACTTTGGGTAGCAATGCCGCTCCGTCTGACGGCAGCGACAAGCCTGCTGAAGCCGGTGGCCTAGAAGCCCCTAAACCCGCCGTTAAGCGCGTACGCACCGTCGCCGCGCCAGCTGCAACAGCTGACGGCAAAGGAGAATAATCATGTTGCAACCCGCTCGTCGCAAATATCGCAAAGAGCAAAAAGGCCGTAACACCGGCATCGCTACCCGGGGCAGCTCGGTCGCATTCGGTGATTTTGGTCTGAAGTGCACCGATCGGGGCCGTTTGACGGCCCGTCAGATCGAGGCCGCTCGCCGTGCCATTTCGCGCCACGTCAAACGTGGTGGCCGTATCTGGATCCGTGTCTTCCCGGACAAGCCGATTTCCCAAAAGCCCGCTGAGGTGCGTATGGGCAACGGAAAGGGCAACCCCGAGTACTACGTGGCTGAAATACAGCCCGGCAAAATCGTGTTCGAGATTTTGGGCGTGTCCGAAACACTGGCGCGCGAGGCCTTCCGCCTGGCCGGCGCCAAACTGCCTTTGCGTACGACTTTTGTCAGCCGCATGATCGGCCAGTAATCAGGAGCATGACTATGAAATCGACTGAACTGCGCAAAAAAGACATTGTCGGCTTAAAAACGGAGATCAAAGAGCTGCAACGCGCTCACTTTGGTCTGCGGATGCAAAAGGCAACGCAACAAATCACCAACACTGCAACGCTGCGCATTGCGCGCCGCGACATCGCCCGTGCCAAGACCATACTGGTCGAGAAGCAGAGCGCTGACACATCCGCCACCTAAGGAGTACGCCATGACGGAAGCTAAACAATCCCTCAAGCGCACCTTGATTGGCAAGGTAGTTAGCGATAAGCGGACCAAAACCGTGACCGTGCTGATCGAGCGTCGCGTTAAGCACGCGCTCTATGGCAAGATCGTCGGTAAATCCAGCAAGTACCACGCCCATGACGAAAAGGGCGAGTACAAAATGGGCGATATGATCGAAATCACTGAAAGCCGTCCGATTTCCAAAACTAAGAACTGGGTCGCGACCCGTTTGGTGGAAAAGGCCGCAGCGGTATAAGTTTTTGCAGCCTCGCGCTGCACCAAACCGACAAACGGCCCACAATACGTGGGCCGTTTTCATTTTTTGCAACTGATAGAAGGAACACCCATGATTCAAGTTGGAGACACCCTGCCCGCCACTACCCTAATGGAGTACCACGAGGTCGAGGCCGAGGGATGCAGCATTGGCCCCAACGCCGTCGATGTGGCCAAAGCCAGCGCCGGTAAGACCATTGCCCTTTTTGCATTGCCCGGTGCATTCACGCCGACCTGCTCGGTGAAGCACGTGCCTGGTTTTGTGACCCATTACGAGGACTTCAAGGCCGCTGGTGTCGATGAAATTTGGTGCCTGAGCGTGAATGACGCTTTTGTGATGGGCGCCTGGGCGCGCGAGCAGAATACTGGCACGAAGGTGCGTATGTTGGGCGACGGCAGCGGCGATTTTGCTAAAGCGACCGGCTTGGTATTGGACCTGACCACGCGCGGCATGGGGGTGCGCAGCAACCGTTACTCCATGCTGGTCAAAGACGGCAAGGTCATCACGCTTAACGTCGAAGGCCCTGGCAAATTCGAAGTCAGTGACGCAGCCACTTTGCTGGCACAGGCCAAGGCCTGATCAAAGGCGCGACCAGGCTACTACTCTAGGCAGCCGCGCTGCCTAGAGTTGCACTTTCAAGTAGTGCGCCCCGGCAACGGGGTTGAAGTAGTAAGGCGGGATTTCTTGAAATCCCAAGTCCTCGTAAAGCGCGCGCGCGGCCTCCATCTCTGTGAGCGTATCAAGCAGCATGCAGCTGTAACCTTGTATGCGCGCAAAATCCATTTGCGCTTCGGTGAGCTTTCGGCCCAGGCCTAGACCCCGGTGCACAGGGCGTACGTACAGGCGCTGTATTTCACAGGCATTGCTGTAGTCCACATTGTCCAAAGGCCGTAGAGCGCAGCAGGCCAGTACTTCATCCCCCGCCATGGCAAGCAGCAGTTGGCCTCTTGGCGCTGCATAGTCTCCGGGCAGTGCAATCAATTCCTCCTCAAAACCTACGAAGCACTCTGGCACAGTCAAAGAGCCTGCGTATTCCCGCAGTATCAGGCGCGCCGCGAAAAGCGAGTGGGTGCAATCAGGGACGCACAGGTGCACCGCTGGGGCATTGGTGGCCGGGCTCGTGGCACTCATAGCGGGCCGCCTCCGACGACTAGGCCCACCGCCGTGGCGCAGAGCAAAAAGAGCACCCCAGCCAGTATGCGCGAGGCCATGTTGTCCTTGCTGGCCAGCGCAGGGTTTGCCAGGATTTTGTCGCCAGTGATCATGGGCCTTAGTAAATCAATCCGGCGTACCCGCAGATACCAGAAAACGCTGCCAAGGTGCAACAAAACCAAAGCAATCAGCGCCCATTTGCCCACCCCGGTGTGCCATTGGGTAGCCAGTTCCACCCATGCATTGCTCACCCGGGCCGTCAGTGGTCCACTAGTGGAAATTTGGTCGTCGCTAAACAGGCCCGCTACCGCTTGCATCCCCAAAAAAGACAACATCGCCAGCACCGACCAGGCGCCCATGGGGTTGTGCCCCACCACCGCATGCGTCTGCTCCAAAGGCTGGCGCGCATAACGCCAGGCCTGCAAAGGTGTAGACACAAAACTGAAAAAGCGGGACCAATAACCGCCTACAAAGCCCCAGGCGATGCGCCACGTCACCAGGCTCAGCATGGCGTACCCACAGCGCATATGCCAAACCATGGCATCGCCCCCTATTTGTCCGCTCAGCACCAAGGCCACGAAAAGCAGGCCTATGGCACCGTGGCACAGACGCGTCGGTAAATCCCAGACTCGAACCGCAAACAAATTTCACGCTCCCACGAAGTCGTCCAAGGGTTAAATCCCTAGTCTAGCCATAAACAGAGGATTGGAACCCTCTGCGCTGCGCCAAGGGCAAAGCCCCAGACCAGGCCAGACTAACAGACGCGGGCAAAATATCTACTTGGACCTATGCAAAAGGCCAAAAACCACTTAACCATTGGGAGTAACCATGAAGCACAAACCATCGACGCAGGCCAGTTATGCGGCCATCCTGCTATGCATCAGCAGCCTGGCCATGCCCGCCCATGCACAATTTGCCAAACCGGAAGACGCGATCAAATACCGTAAAGCCGCATTGACGGTGATGGGAGCGCATTTTGGCCGGGTAGCCGCTATGGCCAGCGGACGGGCCCCTTACGATGCCAAAGCTGCCGCCGAGAATGCGGCGCTGGCCGAGACCATGTCCAAATTACCGTGGGCTGCTTTCCCCGAAGGCAGCGACAAAGGCGAAACCAAGGCCAAGTCGGAAATTTGGACGGACAAGGCCCGCTTTGCCGAAGCTGCAGACAAACTGCAGGTTGAAATGAGCAAACTCACCGTGGCTGCCCGCGTGGGCACGCTCGATGCCCTCAAGCCTGCGGTAGCCAGCGTGGGGGGCACTTGCAAAAACTGCCATGACAACTTTAGGCAGTAAGACAAGACAGGACACCTTGTCAATACCAGGGCTACTAACGCCTAGGCGCGTACCACGGGCATGTACAGCGGGTGCGCCAGGGCGCGCAAGCAGCTTGTTGGCGCTGTGCTTAGTGCTGGGAGCCTGCAGCCCGGCGCTGAACTGGCGCAACGTCGACTTTGCGGGGATACAGGCCGCTTTGCCTTGCAAACCCGACCAGGCAGAGCGTCCTGTGTCCTTGGCTGGCATAGAGCTGCGCTTGGCTATGGTCGGTTGTGAAGCGGACGGCGGGCTGTATGCCATCAGCCACCTGCGCCTTGCGCAAGACGCGCAGGCCCAGGCCGTGATCGATGCATGGCGCATGCAGGCTATGCAGGCCATGGGCAGCACCGGATTGCCCTTGACTACGTCGCTACCAGCGCTTGGCGCACGACCCGCGCTGATGGTCTATCAAGCGAGCGGCAATAACCCGCGTGGACAGGCGGTGCAAGCGCGTTGGACCTGGGTGCAGCGCGACCGAGATATCTACCATTGGGCTCTATACGCGCCTGTGATTCGCGCTGAAATGGAAGAGCCATTTTTCCGCGCATTTCAATGGCCATAGCCGCGTTGAAGGCGCTTGTAAGGGCTAGTGCCAGCGCGCTGATACAGCG
Organism: Comamonas sp. lk; assembly: GCA_945865425.1. Taxonomy (GTDB): domain Bacteria; phylum Pseudomonadota; class Gammaproteobacteria; order Burkholderiales; family Burkholderiaceae_C; genus Allorhodoferax. The sequence continues at coordinate 6,909 of CAMBFN010000071.1, forward strand.
CTTGCAGTGCAGGCCCTTTCATCTGGAGCACGCATAATCGGGAGATATCTCTGACAACATTGCATGCCCATCGATATTTTGATCATTGCCCATGCGCCGCTGGCCAGCGCCTTGCGTAGCTGTGTCTTGCATGTGTTTCCGGAAGTCGCCGCTAGTTTGCGTGCGATCGACGTAGCGCCGGACGAGGCGCCTGAAGCCACGCAGCAGCGCGTACAGACCAGCCTGCAGGCCAGCGACATGAACTCGGTGTTGGTGCTGACAGACGTGCTTGGTGCCACGCCCTGCAATATTGCGCAGAAAATTGCCGATCATCGGCAATGTAAATTGGTCGCAGGCGTTAATCTGCCCATGCTGCTGCGCACCGTGAATTACCGCCACGAGTCTATGGATGCTTTGCTGGCGCGCGCGCTTGCTGGCGGTAAGCAATGTATCGTTGAAGTCGCCCCCATCACCCCGCTTATTGAACCGGCCTGAGCCCATGATTGAAGTCACCACCACCGTCATTAACAAACTGGGTTTGCATGCCCGCGCTTCAGCTAAGCTGACCAAACTGGCCGGCAGCTTTCCTTGTGAAATCTGGATCAGCAAAGGTGAACGCAGGGTCAACGCCAAAAGCATCATGGGCGTGATGATGCTCGCCGCTGGGGTGGGCTCGGAGGTCATCATCGAGACCGAGGGTGAGCAGGCGCAAGAAGCAATAGACGCACTGCTGGCGCTGATGGCCGACCGTTTCGGTGAAGGCCAATAGGCAGCCACGGTTTAGCGCACATGACTTTCTCTATCCACGGTCTGGCCATCTCACGCGGCGTGGCCATTGGCAGAGCAGTTCTGGTGGCTTCCAGCCGCATGGACGTGGCGCATTACTTTATACGCCAAGCCGACGTGAAGGCGGAAATCGAGCGTGTGCGTACGGCGCGCAACCAGGTGGTGGAGGAGTTGCAGCGACTGCACCTGAGTATTTCTCAGATGAGCCCTAAAGACGCGCCGCATGAGCTGGGCGCTTTGCTCGATGTGCATTTGATGCTCTTGCAAGACACCGAGTTGGAAGCTGGAATTAAGCGCTGGATTGTCGAGCGCCTGTACAACGCCGAATGGGCTTTAACCGCGCAACTGGATGTGATTGTGCGCAATTTTGATGAAATGGAAGACCCCTATTTGCGCGAGCGCAAGGGTGACCTGGAGCAGATTGTCGAGCGCATCTTGCGCGCTATGCGTGGTGTGGCCAACCCGGTGGCGGTGCCGCCGCGCAGCAGCCCGAAAAACGCGACGCAAGACTTGATGCTTGGCGACACCGTAGATGTGCCGCTGGTCTTGGTGGCACACGATTTGTCGCCGGCCGATATGCTGCAGTTTAAGCAAAGCGTGTTTGCCGGTTTTATCACCGATGTCGGCGGCAAAACCTCGCACACCGCCATCGTCGCGCGCAGCATGGATATTCCTGCGGTAGTGGGTGCGCGAACCTGCAGTCAGTTGGTGCGCCAGGACGATTGGATCATTATTGACGGCGATGCCGGCGTGGTGATCGTCGATCCCTCGCCCATTATTCTGGCCGAATACAGCTTCAAAAAACGCCAGGTCGAACTCGAGCGCGGCCGCCTGTCGCGCCTGCTCAATACCCCCGCGGTGACACTTGATGGTGAAAAAATCCAGTTGCTGGCCAATATCGAAATGCCCGAGGACGCGCAAGTGGCGCTCAAAGCCGGCGCACTCGGTGTAGGCCTGTTTCGCAGCGAATTTTTATTCATGGGGCGTCACGGTCATCTGCCCGGCGAGGAAGAGCAATTTACCGCTTACCAGCGCGCAGTGCAGGACATGCACGGTCTGCCAGTCACCATACGCACCGTCGATGTGGGCGCCGACAAGCCGCTCGATGCCAGCACCCACGACGCGGCGCACCTCAACCCTGCGCTAGGTCTGCGCGCCATTCGCTGGAGCCTGGCTGACCCGGCGATGTTCCTGACCCAATTGCGCGCCATATTGCGCGCCGCTGCGTTTGGCCAGGTGCATTTGTTGGTGCCTATGCTGGCGCATGCCTCGGAGATCAAACAAACCTTTGCGCATATCGCGACCGCCCGCAGCCAGTTGGATAAACGCGGTCTGGCCTACGGACCGGTAAAAGTAGGCGCCATGATTGAAATCCCTGCCGCTGCGCTGACGCTGCCGCTGTTTTTGAAGTATTTTGACTTTTTGTCGATAGGCACGAATGACCTGATCCAGTACACCCTGGCTATCGACCGGGCGGACGAATCGGTCGCGCATCTTTATGACCCGCTGCACCCAGCGATCTTGCAATTGGTAGCGGCCACGATTGCCCAAGGCCACCACCAAGGCAAAGAGGTGAGCGTCTGCGGCGAAATGGCCGGCGATGTCAGCCTGACACGCCTGCTCCTGGGCATGGGCTTGCGCAGCTTTTCTATGCATCCGGCGCAGATACTGGCGGTCAAGCAGGAAGTATTACGCGCTGACGCCAAGCGCCTTGCGCCCTGGGCTCAGCGCGTAATCGCCTCGGACAACCCGGCCTTGCTTTTGTCAGGCGGCGCAATTTAGTCGCCCCCTGGACGCGGCGAACCCAGCAGCGCTGCGCCCACAATCAGTGCCGCTGCCAGCACCATCGACATGCTGGGTGCTTCGCCCCGCATCCAGAGTAAGCCCAGCGTGGAAAGCAAAGGCGTGAGGAAAGACAAAAGGCCTATCTGTCGCGCATCGCCGCGTTTGAGGGCGGCATCCCATAAATAAAAAGCACCGCCTAGCGGCCCCAGACCGAGCCCTGCGATCAGCAGCATGGCATGCGCGTCCAAGACCATAGCGTTCTCTAACAAGCTATGGCACAGCAGAGACAAGAGGCCTGATAACAAGCCGAAAACACCTACGGACGCGCTTGCAAACGGCGCCACTCTTTGCGTCAGCAGCGAATAGCTGGCCCACACAAACGCCGAGGCTAGCGCCGGAATATAGCCCCAGGCAAAACCGCCAAAAGCGCCACCCTGTTGTGCGGTCGGGCCGTCCAGGATAGCCAAGGCCGCGCCGCCAAAGCCCATCAGCGCGGCCAACACATGCACGGCGCGCAATCGCACGCCCAGCAAAAAAACCGGTGCCAGCAAGACCATGCCCAAGGGCCACAAATAGTTGATCAGGTTGGCCTGCACCGGCGGTGCATGACGCAAAGCCAGGAAAAGCAAAAAATGAAAGCCAAACAAACCGTACACGCCCAGCGCCAGCGTTGTCAGCGGCAAGCGCAAAGCGGCCAGCGACCGCGCACGCGCAGCGCCTCCGCGCAGCGCCTGCACCAAACACAGACCTAAGCCCAGCATACTTCCGACCAGTAAGCCCAGGCCGGTGAGTAAAAACGGCGGCACGCTGTGCAATGCCACACCCAGTGGCGCCAAGCTACCCCACAGCGCGATCGCGCCCAGGGCTAATAGCGTGGCCTGATGCCGGGATGGCACCGGCGCGAATGGTTCGCTCAAGCTGTGGCCTTACGCGGGGCGCTGGTCGGTGCTGGGGCCTTGCCACAAATTGATGCCGCCTTCTATGGCATGGCGATCGATCGCGGCCAACTCTTGCGCCGTGAAGTCCAGGTGCTTTACGGTTTCCACCAGCTCGATGATTTGCGCCGGCTTGCTCGCGCCAATCAAAGCCGAGGTGACCCGCTTATCGCGCAGCACCCAGGCCACGGCCATTTGCGCCAGGCTCTGCCCCCGGCCTTGCGCGATGCTGTTGAGCGCGCGCACATGCACCAGGTTTTGCTCGCTCAGGTGCTCAGCGCTGAAGGAGCCGCCACCGGGTCGGTTGATACGAGCGTCCGCAGGCACGCCACTAAGGTATTTACTGGTGAGCAGGCCTTGGGCCAGCGGGCTAAAAGCGATGCAGCCCATAGCGCAATCTTCCAGGGTGTCGAGCAAGTCCTCTTCTACCCAGCGGTTGAGCAGGTTGTAGGCCGGTTGGTGAATCAATGCCTTCACGCCCATGGCGCTGAGGATCTTGGATGCTTCGCGGGTTTTGCGCGCCGAGTAGCTGCTGACACCGACATACAAGGCCTTGCCTTGTTGCACCGCAGTTGCCAGGGCACCGCAGGTTTCTTCCAGCGGCGTGTCCGGGTCGAAGCGGTGGCTGTAAAAAATATCGACATAGTCCAGGCCCATGCGCTTGAGGCTTTGGTCTAGGCTGGCCAGCATGTATTTGCGCGAACCGCCACCTTGGCCATAGGGGCCTGGCCACATATCCCAGCCGGCCTTGCTCGAAATCAGCAACTCGTCGCGGTAGGGCTTGAAATC
>CAMBFN010000072.1 GCA_945865425.1 Comamonas sp. lk
ATATCTTTCCACTTGGCTGAGATGTTTGTAATTCATGGGCAACTTCGACTGGCAGGTCAAGAAGCCTTGAATGCTAAACATTCTCAGCCACCTTTACCTCAGTTAATCAAAGTTGCACTTCGTGCTTGAATTCGCCTTTTATAAAGCACCTGCTAAGCGGACTAAATTGTCTTAGTCGTAATCTTTTTTTGATTTTGGGTCTGGTAGCGCTCAGAGTTCCATCAATTTGTTGGTTTATCGAAACATTGTTGCCGCCGATCAACGCAATTGAGACGAACAGCGGTTTTTTTTATACAATAGCGAAGGGGGAGCTCTCTGGCATTATCGAGCTTCTTAAACAATAAGCATTTTTTCTTCAATTAAATAAATGAATATGAATCCCAGTTTCATGATAGTCAGGCAACTGGCACTGGGGGATGTATTACTTGCAACGCCGATTATCCGGCAACTCCATCAGGATCACGCCGGCCAGTGCGATATCGACGTGCTGACCATGAAGCCGGAGATATTTGAAAACAATCCTTACGTACGCCAGGTTTTTACCCCGCAAACTTTCAGCGAGGCTAAAGGCCCTTATGCGCGGGTTATTAATTTAGATCTGGCCTATGAAAATATGCCGCATGTCCATGTGGTGGATGCCTATGCCCTGGCATCCCACGGTGCGGCCGACAAAATTGCAGATAAGCGATTAGAGTTATTCCCCTCCGATGCGGCCAAGGAGCGGGCGAAACTGGTGCAAACCATGGATATTGCGGGCGATTATGTAGTCATCCATATGCGCAAGGACACCTGGCCGAGTCGCAATCTGCCTGACGCGACCTGGAAGCAAATTTTGGACATATTGCTGGAGTGCACCGATTGCAAAATCGTACAGGTGGGCTCCACCCATGAAATCGCATTTGATTACCACCCCCGCTTACTGAATATGCTGGGCAGTTTCAACATCCATGAATTGCGGGAAATCATCGCTGGCGCCCAATGCTACCTGGGCGTGGACTCGGGCACTTTACACGTTGCCGCTTGCACCGATACGCCCATCATTGCCATGTTCAGCAGTGCCCACCACCGGCTGCGCGAACCCTTGGAACGCCCACCCCATGCGCGCTTTATTCCCATCCAACCGGCGGTTGACTGCTACGGTTGCCAGGAGCATTACCCTGCGCCGATCACCGGCGTGATTTGCCATCGGGGCGATCCCTATTCGCCACCCTGCAAAGATGCTTTTGATGTGGAAAATATCCGCCAATCCTTGATGGACCTGGGCCTGGCCAAACCAGTATTGCAATAAACCCTGCTCACTTTTTTCAAGCACACTATGAACTACGCTGCCTTTTGGGAATACTTCAACGGCTTTGCCGCGCCACTTTTGCAACATCGTGCAGGCTCGTTCCGGATGGCCTTTGAACATTTAGAAAAGCTAGGGCGACCCGCCTGCATCGTAGAAACCGGATGCGTTCGCAACCAGGGCACCTTCACCGGCGAAGGCCAAAGCACAGTCCTTTTCGACAAATTCAGCGAATGCGTTCCCGGCACCATCGTCCACTCGGTGGACATCAGCCCAGAGAGCACTGGCTTGTGCAAAAGCATTGTCTCCAGCCGCGTGCAAGTACACACATCGGACAGCGTGACTTTTTTACGGCACCAATGCGCCGGTCTGATTAAGCCCTACACCCACATAGACCTGCTTTACCTGGACTCTTTTGACGTAGACGTCGAAAAACCCCATGACAGCGCTATGCACCATATGAAGGAGTTGCTGGCGGTGGGGCCATTGGTCAACGCGAATACTTTTATGCTGGTGGATGACTCCCCAACCAGTGCGAATTTTTATATCGATGCCGGCCAATTACGCTTGGTCTCGCAACAGCGAATCGGTGGAAAAGGCAAATACATAGCTACCTATATGGAAGACATTGGCGCAAAACCCATCTACCAGGGCTACCAAGCTGCATGGATGGGGATGTAAAGCTACTTCCATGAGCCCCACGAAACCGATGCAACGAAGGATTTTCATATTTTGTGACGGCGGCATAGGCAACCGCATCAACGCTTTGGTATCGGGCATCGCGATTGCCGAGCGCTTCCAACGTGCCATCACCGTGTACTGGCCGGTCAACAGTTGGTGCGGCGCGGCCTTTGCAGATATTTTTGACAATGCCTTTGACGTACGCACCGATGCGCTGGACACTTTGGCGGGAAAGTTTACCGATGTAAAAATGATGCTGCACGACGCCATGGGCGCACAGTTTTTACAAGTGCCGTTTGAGTCGGCCTACGACTACCAATCGATGGAAGATTTTGCGCAACGTGGCCTGCCCGAGGACAAAGACATTTTTTTGTACCCCGCCATTATTGCGTCCTGGATTCCTGAACTACTGGTGCACGCCGCATTAAGCAGCCTGCAATATACCGAGGCAATTCAAAGTGCCGTGCAGTCTTTCATTTCAACGACCTTGGTGCGCCCGTTTCATGGATTGCACCTGCGCCGCACCGATTTGCGCGTCGGGCTCAGCGATGCAGAAGTTATGGCGCTAGTGCAGCGCCATCCGAAGGAAGTTTTTTTTGTCTGCTCCGACGATCCGCAAGCCGAAGCGCTCGCCTGCGCGCATCCCCATGTCCATGCCCGCACCAAGACGCACCATGTAGAAAAAAAGGAAGAACACGCGGATTGGATCAGCCTGTCCAAAGACCAGGAGGGCCGGGTGTCTTACGGCAACATAGAGCGCGGCCGCGACGCCATGATCGAAGGGACGATTGACCTCTTGATCCTGGCCCATAGCCAGATCGTGGGGTTTTCCGGCTCTACCTTCCAACGCATGGCTCGGCTACTGGGTGACGCTGCGCCGCTGGTACAGATCGCCCGGCCAGCAGCCCTGCCCTATTTCAGTTTTACTGAGATGACGCAGCAAATCGAGCGCCAACTCATAGAGCCCGGAATGCTTTTACAGGTATGCCAGACCATGATGCAAAAGGGCGAAGCTGGCCAGGCACTTGACCTGATGCGCATGGGGTTCGAACGCATGACAGACATCCAACGCCCGGATATAGCCCACAGCTTGGGCGTGATGTTGCTCAACCAAAACCAGCCGCGCCAGGCCAGCCTGTATTTCATTGCAGTATTGCAGCTACAAACCATGCGCTACAGCAGTTGGCTGCATCTGGCCTACGCAAAAACATTGCTTGGGGAAAATGACCAAGCCAAACAGGCATTACAGCAAGCGCTGACCTACCGGCCCGCCACTTTGACTTCCTCAGACGCCATGTTAGACAAAGCGCTGGCCGAGCGTTTTCAATTGCCTGCGCCCCCAGCCGACACACCCTAAGGACGCCTTATGAACCCTGACATCGTCCATGCCTACCGCGCCTTACGCCAGCTGTCCTTTGGCGAATCCTTGTCCGTGCAGGAAGTCAGTCACCTGGTCGGCCATGGCACCGATACGCGATTGGTTTTGGAGGTCGGTGCCAATAGCGGGCAAACCACAGCAGAATTTATCCGCTACATGCCCGACACCCGCATTATTTGCTTTGAGCCAGACCCTCGAGCCATCCAAAAATTCAAGTCCCAGATACGCAGCCCGCAAGTGAGTTTGGAGGAAATTGCGATAGGCGCCGATAACGGAACTGTACTTTTTCACCAAAGCTCGGGCGCTGAACATATAGACCCGCAGGGTTGGGACCATTCAGGCTCCATCCGCAAACCGAAGTCGCATTTGCAAGTTTGGCCTTGGGTGAAATTTGAGCGCCAAATTCCGGTACCCATGATGCGCTTGGATGATTGGGCCGCCGCCAAGCAAATCGGCACTGTGGATTTCATCTGGGCCGACGTGCAAGGCGCCGAGAGCGATTTGGTGGTGGGCGCGCAGCAGGTACTGAGCCAGACACGGTTTTTTTATACCGAGTTCAGTGACGATGAATGGTATGAAGGACAAATCAACTTCACCACCCTCAGTGCCTGTCTGCCCGGATTTTCTTTGCTACACAAATTTGCGAACGATGCTTTGTTTGTATCTAACAACGAGATCGTGCGCACCATCAAAAGCAGCCTACCCACCTGATTGAAAGCGCCCCATGCAAGCACCTGGCCATTTTCGCTACGACATGTTTTCACAAGGGATATTTGTCGATCCTATGCCGCCTACTGCCCGTTTAGATGCATTGGCCCAAAGACTGCACCCTCAGCAATCGCAGTTTCCCTTAGTACGTATGGGCTCCGCAGCCGACGGTGGTTACCTGGTACCCGACGATTTACATGGAATCAAAGCCTGTTTTTCCCCTGGCGTCGATACCTTTGCGACCTTTGAAACCGACTTACTCAAACGCGGCATCGGATCGCACCTGGCCGACTACAGCGTGGACAAAGTTCCTGATGGTTTGCAGGCTCTTTCCTTTATCAAAAAATTTGTAGGCGCTAACACTGCGGGCCACCATGTCGCTTTGGAGGACTGGGTGATGCAGTTCGAACCGCATGCACAAAATGACGAGTTGCTGCTGCAAATGGACGTGGAAGGCGCCGAGTACGAGACCCTGCTGACATGCCCTGCCAGCATCCTTAGCAAGTTCCGCATCATGGTGATCGAATTCCACGCGGTCGAAAGCTGGGGCCATGGCGATTTCCTTAATATCGTGGAGGCCACTTTTACCAAATTGCTGCGCTCGCACTTCATTGTGCATAGCCACCCCAATAACGCCATGGGCTTGGTGGATATGAATGGCTTTGTAGCACCGCGCATTTTCGAGCTCACCTTGCTGAGTCGTAGCCGTGCCGCGCCCGGCGCCATCGCGCACACCCCGCATTTGCTGGACTTTCCCAACGTCAACAATATGCCACCCCTGGACTGGGGCCAATGCTGGGTTCCGCGGGTACGCAGCTAACCTGATTAGGTCAAATTTCCCATGCTTTCACGTATCCGCTTTTTTGGCGTTGACAGCCCTACCGGCGTGGGAACCCATTGCTCCCAAACAGTGAAAGCATTGCAGGCCTTTCAGTTTGAAAACATCCAGGTCCAGCTCATCAAACACAACTACATCGACGAGGTGCAGGCTGCGGTGTCGGACAGCATGGACAGCGACGTCAATATTTTCTTTTTCCCCGAGGTGTATGCCAACAACCTCAAGGGAACCAAGATTTATTGGTGCGTGTTCGACGCCAGTAGGCCGAACCCTGGTTATGAGCAATGGCTGGAAAGTTTTCACTATGTATTTGCCACCAGCCATTGGGGCCGCGACATCCTGCTCGCACGCGGCATGGACGGCAGCAAAATTTTTGTGGTTCCCGAAGGCGTAGACCCGAAGTTTTACAACCCCTACGGCAGACCGGCAGCCGCATCCAGTGGCAAAACCAAATTTCTGATGGTGGGTAAATACGAACAAAAAAAGGGCTACCGCGAAGCCTTCGAGGCACTGCGGATCGCCGTAGCGCAAGGCGCCCAACTAGAGTTACTCACCAAGTCCGACTGGATCAACGGCACCAACGCCGTGCTACACCCCGAGTTCATTCAACTGGTGCAGCAATACCAAGATACGTTCAGCATCGTGGTGTACAACGGTAATTTTTCGCGCGAACAAATGCGTACGCTTTACTACTCGGCTGATTATTTCTTGCATCCCTCGCGATGCGAAGGCTGGAGCCTACCCCTTATTGAGGCGATAGCCTGCGGCACACCCTGCATCAGCACGCGCTTTGGCGGCCATTCCGAATATCTGGGCTTCCTGCCGGAGGCTGACATCATCCAAACCACGCTAGGCCCGGTGGACTGCCAAGCCTTCAAAGACGCCGTGGGTCATAGCGATGGCGACTATGGGCAATGGGCCTACCCGGAGGTTGAAGATATGGCGCAGCGCATTTTGGCGGCTGCCGCACTGCCCGGGGCTTCGGGTTTGGTGGGCTCCGACTATGTGCGACAGCACTATTGCTGGGATCTAGCTGCGGACAAAATACTGCGTTTTCTACATGCACTAGGTCAAGATGCAAGTCGCACCTTGGCGCATGGCACACCCTGAGTGTGCATCAGCCAATTGCCCCACGACCTTCACACCACCACGATCGCACGCATAGCGGAGTAGCCCTTGGAACCCATTAAATCCCTGGCCCTGTACCAAAACGGCGTGTATGTGGAAAACGCGACGCCCGTCCAACGTCTGCAGCAATTGGCCCATGCCATGCGCCCTGTCCAGACCCGCTTCCCTCTGATTCGCATTGGCAGCGCGCATGACGGTGGCTATTTGGTGCCCGATGATTTAAGCGGTATTTCGGCCTGCTTTTCGCCCGGCGTGGAAGTGAATTCGAGCTTCGAGTTGGACTTGCTGCAAAAAACCGGCATAGGTTCGCACCTTGCCGACTATTCAGTCGATGGACCTCCCGCTAATTTCCAGCCCAAGTCCTTTATCAAAAAATTCTTGGGGCCGAATAACAACCCCATTCACACCACCTTGGAAACATGGGTGAAAAGCCAGGCGGAATACCCACTGGGCCAAGATTTTTTATTGCAAATGGATATTGAAGGCGGGGAGTACCTCACCTTAGTGGCCACACCGCAGGAGTTACTCCGGCGTTTTCGCATCATCGTGCTTGAAATCCACTATGTCGAATGCTGGGCACATCCGCTGTTTTTCAATACGGTAGAGGCTATGTTTGAGAAAGTACTGACAGACTTCCACGTCGTGCACAACCACCCCAATAACCACGGTGCTTTACTCAACCTCAACGGGTTTATTGCACCACAATTTTTCGAGATCACCTTGTTGCGCAAGGATCGCTCACCTGCCTTGGATTACTGCCGAGAATTCCCTCACCCGCTGGACAAGGCCTGTTATCAGAGCCGAAATGAATTAGTACTCCCACAGGAGTGGTGCGGTACGGTCCCCTCAGCCTGAAAGCTTTGCGCCAATAACTGAAAAGGCAGGCGCCTCCTGTAAGCGACGCGGTGCTTAGTGCTGCGATTACCTAGATTTTGGGTTGCCTCATCGGCACTCGCCTTTAGGCACTAGCGCTTGAGGTCAATACCCGACAAACCGGCAAAGTCATTAAGCGCGGGTTTCTTCAAGGGGTCCAACATGCCTATTGGCGCCACTTGCATAGACGTCAAGGCAGACGGTGCCGCTGTCCCCATGCCAGCCTGTACCGCGCTTGCGCTTGCGGCTTGGCTATCAAAGTTGCGCATCTGATTTACCAGATTGCCAACGGCCAGGCTGGCTGAGCGCATGGTGGCACCATTGGAATCCACTGGCGCATTCAGGCTGAGCGTAGCGACACTACGGGGTCCACCCGCCACATCAAATGTGCCAATGGCCTGCGCCATGGCGCTGGCGCGCTGCGCCAAACCGACGGCTAGCACCACCGCCACATCCTGCTGCGGTCGGCTCGCATCCGTGTCGCAGGTGCTAGTGGCCGGAGTAGCACAGGTATTTGCACCGGTCTCCGAACTGGCTGCCATGGGCGCCAATCCATCCCCATTGGCCAATGCGGACACCGCCTGGGTTTGCAATGCAGCCAATTCCACGGTGCTCAATGCTTGCACTTGGGCGGTGCTTAAGGCACTCAGCTGGTCAGTGCGCAAGGCCAACACAGCTGCCGTATTCAGTGCGCTCAAGGCTGCATAGCTGGCCGCATCCTGCGCCGCGAACCATACGTCACCGGCCAAGTGACTGACACCGTCGGCGGTTTGGTAACTGGATGTCAAACCAATCGTATTGCCGTTGTCCTGCGTAGTGGTCACCTCCGCCGTGACGGCAATTTCGGTGATGCCCAGGTCTGCCAGAGATCGCAACTCACCGGCATCGCTGAAACCATCGGTATCAGCATCGATCCAGACGCCTAATTGGCTGTACACCGCATCGGCATTGCTGATCACGCCGTCATGGTTGCTGTCGAGCTCGGCTAGGGCCTGGTAGCCGTCGGATGCCTTGCTGCCATCGGACAGCACGGTAGCATTACCAAACAATTCGGTACCGTTGTTGATCGTTCCATCGGTGTTGAGGTCACGCACCAGCAGACCATCGCTTGGCGCGACCCAACCGGTTTGCACCGGCTGGCCGCTGGCCAACAAATCAAACTGCACGCCATCGGCCATAGCGAGCGTCGTGATACCGTTGCCGTTCAAGTCCAACACGATAGGGGTATAGCCACCAGTCGCAGTGATCCACGTTTTGACAAGTGCACTAAAGGCTTGCGTTTGCAGCGCGGTAAATCCGCAGGTAGTCAGTGCTGCCACCTGCGTGGTGGAAAGTGCTGCAATATCGTTGGTCGTCATGCCCTGTAATTGCATCACACTCATAACACTCATCTCTGCCGTCGTCAGTGCGACGGTTTGAGAGGTCGTCAAGGCCGCAATTTGGGATGTCAACAGCGCAGCAAAGCTGCTGGTGTTCATGGCCGCCAGGTCATTGGTCGCCAAGGCCACGATCTGCTTGGTCATCAAAGCCACGGCCTGCGAGGTGGCCAGCGCAGCCAGATCTGCCGTGGTCAAGGCCACGATCTGATTAGTTTGCAGGTTCATCACGCTGTCGGCACTCAAGGCCGCAAAGTCTGTTGCTTCCATCGCAGCGATCTGCGATGTACCCATGGCGAACACTTGCTGCGTGATGAGCGCCGCGGTCTGGGCACTGCTAAAGGCCATGATCTCTGCAGTGGTCAAGGCGGCAATCTGCAAGGTTCTCAAGGCGGCAATACTGGCGGTGCTGATGGCCGCGAAGTCGGTCGTCTCCATGGCCGCCACTTGCGCCGTCTTCAAGGCGAATACTTGCTGGGTTGCCAAGGCCTGCGCCTGCGCGCTGCTCAAGGCAATGATGTTGGCGCTACTCAGCACGGAGACGGTGTAAGTCGCCAGGGCTTGGATAGCCGATGTGCTCAACGCTGCGAAGTCTTGCGTCTGCATTGCTAAGACTTGCGCGGTCGTCAAGGCCACTGCCTGCTGTGTTGTTAAAGCCTGAGCCTGGTCGGTACGCAAAGCGATGATGTCCGCGCTGGTCAGCGCCACCACTTGCAGTGTCCGCAAAGCTGCAATCGCACCGGTGCTGATAGCCGCAAAGTCTGCCACCTCCATAGCCACGAGCTGTGCGGTGGTCAAAGCCAAGACTTGGTCATTGCTCAGTGTTGCCGCCTGCGTCGTACCCAAGGCCACCACCTGCTGAGTAGCAAGACTCTGTATCTGCGCGGTGGTGATGGCAACTATTTGCGCCGTAGTCAAAGCGGCAACACTGCGTGTGCTGATGGCCGCGATATCCGCCGTCTCCAAGGCCGCTATCTGCGCGGTGTCCAAAGCCACCACTTGCTGCGTGATTAAAGCAAAGGCCTGGTCAGTGCGCAAGGCCACCATCTCATCGCTGGTCAAGGCCGCCACTTGCGCCGTCAGCAAGGCCGCAATGCTATTGGTCGACAGCGCTGCAAAGTCTTGCGTCTCCAGCGCCACCACTTGCGCCGTGCCCAAGGCCACCGCCTGCTTGGTTGTCAAGGCAAAGGCCTGGTCGCTGCGTAGCGCCACCACTTGAGCAGTCTGCAATGCGGCAAGACTGTTGGTACTGAAGGCGGCCACATCGCGCGTCTCCAGGGCCGCCACTTGCTCTGTCGTTAAGGCAAAGGCCTGTTGCGTCGTAATCGCCTGCGCCTGCGCGGTACTCAAGGCAATGATGTAGGCTGGTGTCAAGGCTAACATTTGCGCTGTCTGCAAGGCTGCAATAGCGCTGGTGTTCATGGCGGCAAAGTCGCGCGTCTCCATGCCCAGCAGTTGATCTGTGCTCAAGGCAAAGGCTTGGGCGCTGCTCAGCGCTGCTGCCTGCGTCGTCGACAAGGCCACCACTTGGCTGGTGAGCAAGGCGGCAATACTGTCGGTGGACAGGGCTACCGTGTCTTGCGGTGTCTCCAGCGCTGCAATTTGCGCCGTACCCAGGGCCACGATCTGCTGGGTGGCCAAACTTTGGACCTGCGAGGTCGTGATCGCAAATATCTGGGCGGTAGCCAAGGCAGCCATGCTGCGGGTGCTCATGGCCGATAGGTCCGCCGTCTCCAAAGCCGCTATCCGCGCCGTCGCCAAGGCGACCACCTGCTGCGTCGTCAAGGCCTGCGCTTGGTCAGTGCGTAAGGCGATGATGGCCGCGCTGGTCAAGGCGCTCACTTGCGCAGCCAGCAATGCGGCAATACCACTGGTACTGATAGCTGCGAAGTCGGCGGTCTGCATCGCCACGAGCTGCGCGAAAGTCAGTGCAGCGACTTGCTGCGTTTCCAAGGCCTGCGCCTGGTCGGCGCGCAAGGCAATGATGTCAGCGCTCGTCAGTGCCACTACTTGCAGTGTCCGCAAGGCTGAAATAGCACTGGTGTTCAAAGCCGCAAAGTCTGCCGTCTCCATGCCAACCAACTGCGCGGTCGTCAAGGCAAAGGCCTGGGCGCTGCTTAGCGCCGCTGCCTGCGTCGTGCTTAAGGCCACGACCTGGCTGATGAGCAAGGCGGCAATGCTGTTGGTGGACAGGGCTACCGCATCTTGCGGTGTCTCCAGCGCTGAAATTTGTGCCGTACCCAGGGCCACTACCTGCTGCGTGGCAAAGGCTTGCGCTTGCGCGGTGGTGATGGCAACTATTTGGGCCGTGGTCAAAGCGGCAATATTACGTGTGCTGATGGCAGCGATATCCGCCGTCTCCAAGGCCGCGATCTGTGCGGTGTCCAAAGCCACTACTTGCTGCGTAATCAAAGCAAAGGCCTGGTCAGTGCGCAAGGCCACGATCTCGTCGCTGGTCAAGGCCGCTATTTGGCTAGTGAGCAAGGCGGCAATGCTGTTAGTCGACAGCGCTGCAAAGTCTTGCGTCTCCAAGGCCACCACTTGCGCCGTACCCAAGGCCACCGCCTGCTTGGTCGTCAGGGCAAAGGCCTGATCGCTGCGTAGCGCCACCACCTGCTCTGCCTGCAATGCGGCAAGGCTGTTGGTGCTTAAGGCGGCCACATCGCGTGTCTCCAGAGCCGCCACTTGCTCTGTCGTCAGAGCATAGGCCTGCTGCGTCGTGATCGCCTGCGCCTGCGCAGTGCTCAGGGCAATGATGTCGGCACTGCTCAAGACCGACACCGTGTAGGTAGCCAGGGCTGCTATGGCCGAGGTGCTCAAGGCCGCAAAGTCTTGCGTCTCCATCGCCAAGA
>CAMBFN010000073.1 GCA_945865425.1 Comamonas sp. lk
CCCGTACCCAACTTGTTTTCCAGCACCAGGGCTACGCCCGCCAGGCCCAAGACCAGACCGAGCCATTGCCTAGGCACCACTGTCTCGCGTAAAAACAGGCCGGCTCCTACCGCCACCAACAAGGGTTGCAGGCCCGCCACCAAAGCGGCCACACCCGCAGGCAGGCCCATGGAAATGGCAATAAATACGCCGCCCAGATAGATACCGTGAATCAGCAAACCGGCCACGCCGATGTGAAACCAATCCCGGCGCTGTGCCGGCCACGGCGCTTTGCTCAGCACCGCCAGCACCAGCAACAAGGCCAGCACCAGCAGATAGCGCACCAACAAAAACGTCAGTGGCTCGCTATGCGGCAAGCCTAAACGCGCACCGATAAATCCGGTGGACCAAAGGACGACAAACAGCAGCGCAAAGGCAGGTGCAAAGCGGCGCATCATGGAGCGGACTCAAGCCCACCGCCCAGTGCCTTATACAGTTGAAATTGGTTTTGCAGCATGCCCCATCTTGGCATAGTGCAAGGCTACAGGCCCAGGGTCCATAAGCGCGATGTTTTGAAGCCGCGCTCTATGAGAGTGAGAGCCCGAAAACGCATCGTGTGGATTATCCATAGATCGCGCCGTGAGGCGCCGGATGGAGGCCTCGTTATTCAAGGCTTGCAAGTGGCATCTCCCAAGGATGACTATGGTGTTGGGTTTATTTTGATTTAGTTCTAGTTTATTTCTCGCAATAATTTTTAAACTTAAAGAAAAAACAGAAAAACTGTCAGACAATCCAGCCATGAGCATGAATTACGGACAAAGACTGCAAGATGCGCTCCAGCGCGCCGGGCGGACGCGCAAGCAATTGGCGGCCGAGCTGGGGGTATCCCCCCAAGCCGTTGGCATGGTTCTCAATGGCTCTGAGGGAGTGGAGCGTAAATTGAGCGCGGTCAACAATGAGAAGGCCGCGGCCTACCTGGGCATTTCCAGACTCTGGCTCCTGACGGGCGAGGACGAGCCCGATCGGCAAGTTCAAAAGATTGCAGGGGTCGGCTTAGATGCCCTGATGGAGTTGCTGCCCGAAAACGACTTGTTGCTGCGGGCGCAAGTGTTCGCCCAGGCCAGCCAACTCATCATCACCGCGGTCCTTGACTCTCGCAAAATGCAAGTGCAGCCGGCAGGTACTCAAGCGGAAAAACAACCCTAACGATTCCGTATTGGCGCAAATTGTGCGCGCGGATTACTGATTTTTGGTATTTTTCCATCGGACTAAGCCAAACACCAACGGTGCCAAAGGCAAGGCGCTCCAGGGTTTGTTTTGCCCCCCCATAACTGTGGTCGTTTGGGTCGCCCCACCAGACAGCATGATGCCCGATTTCCAGCGTCATGCGGCCTTTGGCTGCTATAAAAATCTGTTGGTATAGGTAAAGCCTAGCCTCCGGACCAATCACGCCGGAATAGGTCACCTCGTAGGTATGGCGCAAAACATTGCGGCCCCTGGCGCGGGCCGAGCCGGCATCAAATGCGTGATGGGAGTCAGCTTCGGGGTATCTCTGGACCAGGGAATTTTGTGCCAACCGCATGGTTTTTGTCTCTTCTATAGATTTTTTCAATTACATAGCTCATAGTAACAAAATCTATAAAAAATTGCTTAAGCTAACATATTCCAGCAACTAAAGTTGTTTTTTGTTTACAAGGCATTTCGATTGCTTAAGGGTAGTCGGTAGAAGTACGCCGCAGCCTGCGTCGAACACCGGGACCTCCTACGATGAAACATCCACCGCTTTTTCACCCATTTCGGGTCCTATTGCCCCAAGGCATGCGCAAGGCATGCGCAAGGCATTGCGAAGGGTTATCGAACAGCTCCCTATGCCGTACCTCGGTGCATGCCCACGCCAGGGTACCGGGCGGCCCGCACGAGCGCTTCAGAATTGGTCAGTCTCAAAGGCGTTCACAAGTTATCTTCCGGTTTAGTTTACTTTGCGGAGCTAGGCTTGTTTAACATCATCATCGTAGAAGACAATGCCGACTTGCGCCAGGGTTTGGAAGATCATCTTTCCCAAGATGGTTTTCGTGTCGCCGCACTTGAAGATGGCGAGCGCCTAAGCAACGCTATCAACGCCAACAAGCCAGACGCAATTTTGTTGGATTTGAACTTGCCACACGAAGATGGTATTGAAATTATTAAGCGCGTAAAGCTAGCTTATCCTCGCATCGGGGTAGTGGTCTTGACTGCCAGGGTGCGCAACCTAGATCGCAAAGAGGCTTACGAAGCGGGCGCCGATGTCTTCCTGACCAAGCCGGCAGGTGCCGAAGAGATCAGCATCGTACTCAAAAATGTGTGCCGCCGTGGTGTTCCTTTAGCGCAAGACAAAGAGTGGGTTTTGGATTTGCGTGGCCACCGAATCCTGCCGCCCTTGGGCCTAGCCATTGAGCTGACCGGGCGCGAATGCATCCTGTTGCACGAGCTGGCTTTGTCGGCGCATTTGTTGCGTTTTTATCGACTCAATGAAGTGCTGGGCGAGGCGGGCGTGTCCGAGCAGGTCAACAAAGTACGCATTGAACAATTGATCAGCCGGGTACGTCAAAAACTATCGCCACGCTTGGGTGGCGGCGCCAGCATCAAGGTGCTGCGCAGCCAAGGCTACCGGCTGTGCATCACGGTCCGTGTCGAGGCCTAATCAGGCGATTTGTAGCGCAAGCTGCTGCGTCAGTGCGATGTACTGCGCAACCGGAACCTCTTGTGCGCGCCTTTGCAAATCAAAGTTCCCAGAGAAATTGTGTTTTTCTAAATAGGCACCTAAGGTGTGCCGAAGTAGCTTTCTCCGTTGGCTGAAGGCCACTTGCACCAAGGGGCCCAAGAGTGCGGCATTGGGCAGCGCCGGTGCAGCCAGAGGCAGCATGCGCACCACGGCGCTGTCAACCCGCGGTGGTGGTGTAAAGCTTTGGGGGCCAACCGCCAATACGTTTTCCATCTGGTAACGCCATTGCAGCATCACGCTCAGACGCCCGAAATCAGCGGTGTCCGCCGTGGCCACCATGCGATCCACCACTTCTTTTTGCAGCATGAAGTGCTGGTCTTCTATGCAGGCCGCAAAGTCCAGCAGGTGAAACAAAATCGGCGTCGAAATGTTGTAGGGCAAGTTACCCACTACCCGTAGGCGGGTTTGCGGGGCTGGGCTAGCTGCGCTAATGGCGCTAAAGTCCACGCGCAGCACATCGGACTCGATCACTTGCAAATGCGCATGGGTGCGCAAGCGCGCCGCCAAATCACGGTCTAGCTCGATGACCGTCAGTGCGCCCAAGCGCTCCACCAGGGGCTGCGTCAAAGCCCCCAGACCCGGCCCAATTTCCACCATAGCCTGACCGGCTTGCGGCGATATAGCCTGAACGATGGCGTCGATCACGCCGCCGTCACTCAAAAAATGCTGGCCAAATCGCTTACGCGCAATGTGTTGCATCAATGCCTATCTAAAGCAGCGGCACTGCGCGTGCCACCGGCTTATCCAGGGTCACGGATTTCAACGAAAGCGCGGCCACGCACGTCGCGGACCCAGGCCTCAAAGGCCTCGTCTGCGCGCTTGGTCCGCAGTAGGTTGCGCTCGCGCTCGCGCAGTTGGGCTGGGGTCATATCCACATTGCGGCGCTCTAAGAGCTCAATGAGGTGCACCCCAAAGCGCGACACCAGCGGCTCGGCAATTTCTTTTTCCCGCAAGCGCAGGAGCACTTGTTCAAATTCGGGCACAAACAGGCCGGGCCCGGCCCAGCCCAAATCGCCGCCCTGGGCTGCGCTGCCGTCTAGCGATAGTGCGCGCGCTTGCGCCTCAAAGCTGGTGGCACCCGCAAGAATGCGCTGGCGCACCGCGGCGAGTTGCTCAATGGCTTGTTGTTGCGTCAAGGCCGCATCGGGCCGCAGCAAGATGTGGCGCGCGTGGTGCTGCACCTGAGTGTCAGAAAGCCCATTGACACGCCGCTCCAAAACTTTGAGCAAATGCAAGCCTGCATCCGAGCGTACCCATTGCGATACCGCACCAACCGCTAGCGCTTGGCTTGCATTGATAAACAAAGGCGGGTAGCGGTCTGTACGGCGCATGCCAATTTGCCCGGAGTTGTTACGTTCAGCTGCTGAAAATTCTTGTACCAGTGACTCAAAGGAGTCGCCGGCCTTTATGCGATCGAGTATTTTTTGGGCCTGCTGCTGCGCCTGGGTAACAGCCGCCGTACTCGGGTTTTCTGGTAGAGCGAGGAACAAATGCCCGAGGTTGACCTCCTGGTTTTGGGGGTCGCTGGCCGCTTCTTTGCGTGCGGCCAAGGAGGCCTCTACATCGGCATCGCTGAGTTTGATCCGCGTCTCCAGTTCTCGCTCTTGCAGGCGGTTGATGAGGAGTTGATCGCGTAATTGGCGCCGAAACGCCGCCTGCGTGGTCCCACGCCGCTCCAGGTTGGCGCGCAGCTGGACCACGTCCAATTGGTTTTGGGCGGCGATATTGGCTTCCGCCTGGTCAATAGCTGCTGCATCCACGCGCACACCGGTTTCCCTGGCCAGCTGGAGTTGGGCGCGCTCAACAATCATGCGCTCCAGCACAGCGGCCCGAAGCTCGGCAGCGGGTGGCAGCGGTGCAGACTGTGGCGCACGGCCTTCTACCAGTTGCCGGATTTGGCTTTGCAACTCGGCCTGGGTGATGGGCTCTGAATTGACCAAGGCCACAATGTAATCATCGCTTGGCGTAGTCTGTGCATGGCTTGCCGCACTGATTGCTAGCAAAAGAGAAAAAATCCACACAGGCATCTTCATAGGATTGAGAGGTAAAGAGTGAACAAGCAATGACAAAACGCCTTAGCGAAGGTACTGGTAGCGCGGGATGCTATCGCTTAAGGTCTTGAAGGGGTCAATTCCAAGCCGCGTAAAGCCCACCAACTCAATTTGGAACATCACCTTGGAGTTCGCGGTTTGCGGTGTGATGGGTGTACGGCTATAGACGAGACGGGCAATCCAGCAGCCCGCATCGTACTCCAGGCCCAAAAGGCTATCGACCAGCTGTTGGTCGCGCAAACTGTAGGCCACGCGACCGAGCCCATAGTAGCGTCCGGCGTCGGAATCGGGTAGCCCGCCCCTTGCGCCCAAGAGACCACTGAGCGGCCATTGCCAGCTGATGTCTACTTGCTCACTCGAGTTCAATTGTGATCGGTAGGCGATGTTCAGTGTTTGGAAGTCGCCCGCGTGGTAGCGGCCACCGATGACTGAGCGCACCGATTGTTGGGTCTGTATGTTGTATTGCGTGGCAGCGTCCAGCACCCAGCGATCCCCCAGGTTCAGGCGCGAACCCAGCAAAACATCGCTCAGCCCGACTGCAGCTGGTGCTTGCCCGGGTAATAGCGTCACTTTTTGCTCTTCAAAACGCAAGCGCTGCGCAATGCCAAAGCTGGCCAACTGGGCGCCAGTGTCCGGGTTTAAAAATCGTGTCGTCAGGCCGAGCGTGAGCAAACTGTTATCGGAAATTTTGTCGTGGCCGATATAGGCGTTTTCGGTAAACACAGCGGTTAAATTGAGGTCCTGCGCCGCGGTGTCGTAATTGGGTAGCAGGCTTTGGTCGGTATAGGGCGTATAGACATAGTAGGCCCGCGGCTCCAAGGTCTGCAGTAGCTTTACGCCCAAAATATCAGTGTTGCGTTCAAAGGTAAGTCCTGCATCCAGGCTGAAGGTGCTAACCAGGCTGCTGCTTGACTGCTGCATGTTTATAGGGGCATCAAATTGGTAGCCCGCCACATGGGTTTGAAGTTTGGGCGTGAGGTAAAAAGCCGGCCAGATCAGGGGGTAACTGATTTGCCCCCAAGCAAAGGCGCGTTGCGCGTTGGGCTGGCGGGTAAGCGTACGGTCACCCTCAAACCGGGTGATATCGGTGTCTATCGACCAGTCGATACCTTGCACATTGCTTTGCGCGTAGCGCAGCGTCCACTGCGGTACCCGGTCATAGGGGGCTGTAGTTTGCAGGGCTTGCCATTTTTGTACTTTGACCATGGACGATAAATCGCCCCGGCCCCAAGTCGCCGTGATATCAGCCGGCAAGGTCCGGTTGGTGCCGCCTGCGGCCACGCTGTTGAGAAAAATCGTGCTGCCGCTAAAGTCAGACCAGTAGTTATCGTCGCCGACTCGACTGATATTGGCCCCGAACGAAATGTTTCCTACGGGGCTGGCAATCTGCATGCTGTGTGTCAGCGCCATGGCAACGCGGTCCTGCCCCCGCAATCGGTCGCTCGGCATATAGGCCAGCTTCACATCCCCAGCGAAGCTTGGCTCCAGGTAGCGCAACTGGTTTTCTACATTCACCCCCCGGCTCGTCATGAAGTTGGGCGTCACCGTCAGGTCGTAATTGGGTGCGAGGTTGAAGTAGTAGGGGGTGGCCAGTTCAAAGCCATTGGCGCTGTCAATACCAAATAAGGGAGGCAAAAAGCCCGATTTACGGTTTTCCGTGATGGGAAAACTAAAGGGCGGCACCGGCAGTACCGGCACACCCTGAAAGTGCAGATAAGCGCCCTGGGCTTTGCCTATCTCCTGTTCATTGTCAATATTCAGTTGGGTCGCAGTCAGTACCCATTCGGGCACCCAGTGGGGGCCGGGCTTGCGACGGCAGGTGGTGTAGGTGCCCTGGTGGGCAGTCATATGGTTTTTGTCTGCGAAGTCAGCGCGCACTGCTTGCCCATGGCCTTTTTCGCCGCCCAGATCGTAGGTAATGTGGGTGAAAAAGCCTTCAAAGCGCTCCACATCCATGTCCAGATAGCTGCCGGTATAAATGCGTTCCTTGCGCACGATGCGCACATGGTCTTGGGCTTGCATGCGGTCGGTGCGCTGGTCGTAACGCATGCGGTCGGCGCTGATCTGCGAGTCTGAACGCTGCATTTGCGCGTTTCCCTCCAGCAGCACTTCCTTGTCGGCGTGGCCGCTGAGCTTGTCGCCCGACAGGTAGACCCAGGTTTTCTGGCCGCTTGTGTCCACCAGGCTGGCTTGGCCCGGCGCCCCCGGCTTTGCGCTCTGCGCGCTGGCGGGCATTGCGAGGCATGTCAGCGCGGCGCATAGCCCTGTGGGAACCAGAACCCTAGCCTTCCAATCGCGCGCTAAGGCGGGCCGCAAGCGGTGATTTGGAACCATGAACGAGGAGGAGGGCAAGGTAGGTGCGCAAAAAGATGGACAATGGATTATCCATGAGCCCTAATGACCCGTTCTCTCTTGCCAGTGGCGCGCAGCCGTCCGCTGTGGACTACCAAAGCGCTAGCGCATCAACACCAAGCCCGGATAGTGCCACACCCACCATGCTGCAAGCAGTGCACTGGGCTGATGCCGCGCGGGGGCATGCGTTTGCTGTCTGGCTGCGGTCGGTACAAGAGCGCTTCAGCCTACAGCCCGAGAGCCTGCGCCTGGCGTCGGTCGATGCCAGTTTTAGGCGTTATTTGCGCCTGAACAGCGGCCATAGCAGGTACGGACCCAGTGTGATCGTGATGGATGCACCACCGGACAAAGAAGACAGTGCGCCTTTTGTCAAAGTTGCCGATCTCTTGCAGCAGGCGGGCATCCGCTGCCCGCAGATTCTCGATTGGAATCAGGCGCAGGGCTTTATGCTGATCACCGACCTGGGCGAACACACCATGATGCAGCGCATTGACCCCACAGCGCCGCCCCCTTTAGAGGTGTATTTGCAAGCGGTGGACACCTTGATCGCCTGGCAAAAAGCCTCCCAGCCAGGCGTCTTGGCGCCTTATGACCATGCGCTCTTGCGCCGTGAAATGGATTTGTTCCCCCAGTGGTATATCGCGCAGCACCGCCAGGTGGTGCTTGATGCAGCGCAAAGCCAAGTCTTGGAGGGGGCGTTTGAAACCATCATCGCTAACAACCTGTCTTGGCCTTCGGTGTATGTGCACCGCGACTTTATGCCGCGCAACTTGATGGACGCCGGGCGCGCCCACCCATTGGGTGTACTGGATTTTCAGGACGCGGTGTATGGGCCGATTAGCTATGACATCGCCAGCCTGATGCGCGATGCCTTTGTCAGCTGGGAAGAGGACTTTTGCCTGGACGTGACGGTGCGCTACTGGCAGCGCGCGCGCAAAGCCGGCTTGCCTGTGGGCGATGATTTTGGCGACTTCTACCGCGCGGTGGAGTGGATGGGTTTGCAGCGGCATATCAAAATTGCCGGCATCTTTGCCCGCCTGACTTTGCGCGATGGCAAGCCCAAATACCTGGCCGACACGCCGCGTTTTATCGGCTACATCCGCGCTACCTGCGCCCGATACCGTGAGCTCAAACCCTTGCTTCGCCTGGTGGAGCGTCTCGAGGGCATAGAGCCGCCCCAGGCGTTTTCGTTTGGCCGCGTCTAAGCACTTGGTGCCACGCGATGACATGTCCTTGACAGGCGCCGCACGCTGATGCCCCGTTTTTACTGCCCATCTCCCTTGCAAACCGGCGCGGTGCTGGACCTGCCCCCCGGCCCGGCCCGCCATGTGCAGGTCTTGCGCATGCAACCGGGCCAGACCATTACCTTGTTCAACCACGGCCCGGGCTGGGATGGAGGCTTGCAGGCGCAGCCGACAGCGGGCGAATTTGAAGCTGACATCCTGCTCATGGGCCGCAGCCAGGTGCAGGTGCGCGTGGGGCCGCATAAGGCGCGGGAATGTGAGGCCGCGCGCCGAGTTTCTGTTGCCGTGGTCATGCCGGCTAACGAGCGTATGGACTGGCTGGTGGAAAAGGCGACGGAGTTGGGCGTGGCGGCGATTTACCCCTTAACCAGCGAACGCAGCGTGCTGCGCCTAACCGGGGAGCGGGCGGACAAAAAAATCGCGCACTGGCAAGCCGTGGCGATTGCGGCCTGCGAGCAGTGTGGCGCCAATCAGGTGCCGCGGGTACATGGGGTGCAAAGCTTGCCGCATTTTTTGCGCGACTTAGCCCCCGCAAATGGGTCCGAGGGCGCAGTGACCCCTGCTCGCTTACTGCTATCCCTGCATGCTGAAGCTAAGGCCTTGCGCCATTGGGCTGCAATGGAAAGCACGCAAGCGGCACTGGTTTTATCCGGCCCCGAAGGTGGGTTGAGCCCCGCTGAAGAAGCGCTTGCCATAGAGGCCGGGTTTGCACCGCAGTCGTTGGGTTCGCGCACTTTGCGTGCGGAGACGGCGGCCTTGACGGCCTTGGCGCTATTGACTTGATTCGCTTGCTTGGTCGCTTTTGCTAGGCAGTCGCGGCCAGATCAGCCCAGCCCATCTGCAGCCATTGCTGCAAGGCGGCAAACACGCCGCCGGCCTGGGCTTCGTTAAAGATTTCGTGGAACAGCGCCTCAAAGCACAGCGACTGCACGATGGCTCCGGGGGCTAGTTTCAAAAAGTCGCGGCTGCCCTGAGGGCTGACCAGCTTGTCTTGGCCTGCAAACAGCAACAGCGTAGGCGTGCTCCACTGCGGCGCGGTGGCCAACACGGCACGACCGGCTTGGGCGATGAAAAGGGCAAGGCGTGCACAAATGCGGTCATGCACCAAGGGGTCGGCCTGGTAGGCGGCGACCACGGCCGGGTCGTGCGAAAGGTATTTAACTTGCAAGCCGTTGCCCACGCGCAGATTGGGCGCTATAGCCGGCAGCGTGGCCAGCAGCAGTTTTTGAAAGGCGTTGAGGCCCGGGTCTAGCGCGGGGCTGGATAAGACCAAGGCGTCTATGGGCCGCATGCGCAGCGATACAAAGCGTGCCGCCAACAAGCCGCCCAGGCTGTGGCCCAGCAAGACCAGGGACTGGCCCGCTGCCATGGTTTTGCGCGTATGGTCCACCACGGCGGCCAGATCATCGAGCAGGGCGTGTTCGTCGCGCATGCTGCCGCGCTCACCATCGGACAGACCATGGCCCCACAGGTCAAAACTGCGCACCGCATAGCCCCAGCTATTGAGTTGTTGCGCCACATGTTCGTATCGCCCACTGTGTTCGCCCAGGCCGTGCACGATAAGCACCTGGGCGCGCACGGCTGCCGGGTCGGCTAGTGGCCAGTCGCGCAAAGTCAGCTGCAGGCCTGGCGCAAGGCTTAGTTTGGAAAGCGTGGAGCTATCGTTCATATAAAAGCACCCGTATTAAGGGAAACGCGCAATCACCTGCGCCACAGCCGCCGTCAGTTTTTTAGCGTAGGGAACATGCAAGAACTCATTGGGGCCGTGCGCATTGCTCTTAGGCCCGAGTACGCCGCACACCATCATTTGCGCTTTGGGAAAGCCCTGGCTGAGCATATTCATCAGCGGAATCGTGCCGCCTTGGCCGATGTAGCCGCAGCCCGCGCCAAAGTGCGCTTGCGAGGCCTCGTTGAGTGCTTGTTCAAACCAGGGTGCGGTATCGGGCGCATTCCAGCCGGTGGCACCGCCGGAGGACTCAAAAGTCACTTTGGCCTGGTAGGGAGCGTTGTCTTCCAGCAAGGCTTTCAGCGCTTGCACCGCGGTGGCCGCTTCCACCAGCGGCGGCAGGCGCAGCGAGAGTTTGAAGGCGGTAAAAGGTCGCAGCACATTGCCGGCATCGCGCATGGCCGGAAAGCCTTCGGCACCGGTCACACTGAGCGTGGGCATCCAGGTGCGATTGAGCAGGGCTTGCAATGGGTCGGTGGTGGTGGGCAACACCGATTGGGTGGCGCCACCGCAGTCGTAATGCGCCCAGGGAAAGCGCTTGTACACCTCATCGCCCAAAATATCAGCGGTAGTGCGCGCCTGCGCCAGCCGCTCGGGCGGCACCTCGCAGTGGAAGATGCCTGGCAACAAGCGCCCGGTAGCGCTGTCTTCCAGCCGGTCCAAGACCTGGCGTAACACCCGAAAGCTCGAGGGCACTACGCCACTGGCATCGCCCGAATGCACGCCTTCGGTCAGCACATCCACCCGCAGTACGCCGCTGGCCATGCCGCGCAAGCTATTGGTCAGCCACAACTGGTCGTAATTACCGGCGCCAGAGTCCAGGCA
>CAMBFN010000074.1 GCA_945865425.1 Comamonas sp. lk
ATGATCCAGCTGGCCAGCCGCTACACCGTGGCGCGCATGATGGAGCGCAACGACTTTCACGACCGCTTCAAAGGCGGCCAGTCGATCAGCGTGCACGAGTTCCTCTACCCGCTGATGCAGGGCTATGACAGCGTGGCGCTCAAGAGTGACCTGGAACTGGGCGGTACCGACCAGAAGTTCAACCTGTTGGTTGGGCGCCATCTGCAAGCCGAATACGGCCAGGAACCGCAGTGCATCCTGACCATGCCGCTGCTCGAGGGGCTGGACGGCGTGGACAAAATGTCCAAGAGCAAGAACAACTACATCGGCATTTCCGAAGACGCCAACACCATGTTTGCCAAGGTGCTGAGCATCTCGGACCTGCTGATGTGGCGCTGGTACACGCTTTTGAGCTTTCAAAGCGAGGCACAAATCGCCACGCTCAAGGCCGAAGTGGACGCCGGGCGCAACCCCAAAGACGCCAAAGTTGCGCTAGCCAAAGAGATCACCGCCCGCTTTCACTCGGCCGCCGCCGCCGATGCGGCTGAGCAGGACTTTATCAATCGCAGCCAGGGCGGCATCCCGGACCAGATCGAGGAACGCACCTTAGCGCTTGTGGATGGAGCGCCCTGGGGCATTGCCGCCTTGCTCAAAGCCACCGGCCTGGCTGCCTCCAGCGGCGAAGGCAACCGGCTGATCGACGGCGGTGGCGTCCGCGTGGACAGCAGCGTGGTCAGCGACAAAGGCCTCAAACTAGGGGCCGGTAGCTATGTGCTGCAAGTGGGCAAGCGCAAATTTATGCGCGTCACCCTGGCCTGAGCTTGCATGCTCGCGCTCATACAGCGGGTGGGCCGCGCTAGCGTCCGCATTGAAGGCGCGGTGGTGGGAGCCATCGGTCCGGGCCTCTTGGTGCTGGTCTGCGCAGAGCAAGGTGACACCTCGGCGCAAGCGGACAAGCTGCTCACCAAAATACTCAAGTTGCGCATCTTTAGCGATACGCAAGGCAAGATGAACCGCTGCGTGCAAGACCTGGACGGGGCTGGCCTGCACGGCGGTCTTCTGGTCGTGAGCCAATTCACCCTGGCCGCCGACACCTCGGGCGGCAACCGCCCCAGCTTCACCCAGGCCGCAGCGCCAGCGCTTGGCCGGATGCTTTACGACTATTTTGTGCAACAGGCGCATGCCGCGCATAGCGAGGTGGCAAGCGGTGTGTTTGGAGCAGACATGCAGGTGGAACTTGTCAATGACGGGCCGATCACGATTCCAATGCGGCTGGTGCCGGCAGATCGATGCTGAGATTTATGTTGGGGCATTGGCTGAGGCCATCATGATCAAGCGCTAAGCCTTATGTCCTATCTGCCTTCCATCCTGCGACCCTTGTTTGAACGGGCCGAAACCGCGCTTTTACGCCATGGCACAGAGCCGGGAACCATTCTTTTTCTTGCGATTTTTTCGGTTTTAGATGGGTTCGTGCCCATGTTGCCCGCAGAAATATTTGTGCTTGCCTTGTGCATTCTCCAGCCGAAAAAGGGGAAACTCATTGTGCTGGTGTTCGCAGCGGCTTCGGCACTGAGTGCTTTTTTGTTGGCCTTGGCTTTGGGTACCTTGACGACGTCCGCCGAAACGCTGAGCCAACAGCTTCTTGGTGCGCAAGGGCCCCAAGCGTTGGCGATTGTGCGCAGTTGGGGGCCTGTCAGCATGGTGTTTTTTTCTGTTTTCCCAGACTCTCCGCGTTCCTCCATCGCGCTACTGGCCTTAAGCGGCGTAGCACCCTTTTGGATAGGTGCGATGGTATGCATTGGCAAGCTGATGCTCTACGGCGTCTTTTTGGCTTTGATTGACCACTTGCCGGCGAGGGTGGGTCGATGGCGCGGTGCCGGGCCATTCTGGCAGCGGTGGTTGCAAGGCCGCGCCAGCCGCTTTGTGGCCTACTGCCGTCGCATCCGCTGGCTGGCGCGTCACCCAGAGCAACGCTTTTCAATATCAAAAGGCATTTCTTAACCACAAAGGCATCACTTTTTTCGCTGTTGTGCCCATGGTCAGCGCTTGCAGTTTTGCAATTCCTGCGCAGGTGATCACCCAGCGGGCGCTCTCAGAGGCCAGTGCCTAGGCTGACAACCCTTCATACGGATTCTCAAACCCCAGCCGCGCCAGGATCTCGGCCTCGCGCAGTTCCATCACCTGCGCGTCTTCGTCGAGTTCGTGGTCCCAGCCCTGAGCGTGCAGAACGCCGTGGACAATGAGGTGGGCGTAGTGGGCTTGCAGTGTTTTGCCCTGGTCTTTGGCTTCCTTTGCCACCACGGGCGCGCAAAGCACCAGATCGGCGGTGACAAGGGGTTCTAGCGTGTAGTCAAAGGTCAGCACATTGGTGGCGTAGTTTTTTTTGCGGTAGTCGCGGTTGAGCGCTTGGCCCTCGGGCGCGTCGACGATACGCACCGTGATTTGCGCTTCGTTGGCCAGGGCGTGGCGCAGCCAGCGGGCCACCTTGTGGCGCGGCAAGGCAGCGCGATGCAGTGCGGCATCGGGCAGTTTGCCCCATTGAAGGGAAAGGGTCAGGGCGTGCAGCATGGGCGAGTCCACATTCAAAGAGCGGGCTTACACCGTGGTTTTGCTGCGCGGCGCCCGGGTTTTTGGCAAGCCAGTGCGGGGCGCGGCCATTTCGGGCGTGGGCAGCGCGGGCGCGCTGCCCAGCGCCAGGGCGATCTCCTCTTGCGCGCGGGCGGCATCGTAGGCGTCGACAATGCGCGCGACCAGAGGGTGGCGCACGATGTCGGCGCTGGTCAGGCGGGTAATGGCAATGCCTTGCACGCGACGCAGTGTGCGTTCGGCGTCAATCAAGCCGCTGAGCTGGGCTTTGGGCAGGTCGATCTGGCTGACGTCGCCGGTAATCACCGCCTTGGTGCCAAAGCCGACGCGGGTAAGAAACATTTTCATTTGCTCGGGTGTGGTGTTTTGCGCCTCGTCCAAAATCACAAAAGCATTGTTCAGCGTGCGCCCGCGCATAAAAGCCAGCGGCGCGATTTCCAGCGCCTGGCGCTCAAAGGCTTTTTGTACCTGCTCAAAACCCATTAAGTCGTACAGCGCGTCATACAAGGGGCGCAAATACGGGTCCACTTTTTGGTTCAGGTCGCCAGGTAAAAAGCCCAGTCGCTCACCGGCCTCTACCGCCGGGCGTGTGAGCACGATGCGCTGCACTGCACTGCGGTGCAAAGCGTCCACGGCGGCGGCTACCGCGAGATAGGTCTTTCCGGTACCGGCCGGGCCGATGCCGATGGTGATGTCGTACTGCGCAATATTGTCCAGATACAGTGCCTGGTTGACGCTGCGGGGCTTGAGGTCGGCGCGGCGGGTGGACAAACTCGGGCCGTCGCCGACCTCGGGCGCACCGTCGCCGGCCAGCATCAGTTGCACCACCTCATCGGGGATGGGTTTGGCCGCCATTTCATACAAGGCTTGCAGCATCTCCATGGCGCGCTGCGCTTTGGCCTTGGGGCCGTCGACCTTGAATTGCTCATGCCGGTGCGCAATACGCACCTCCAGCGCCGCCTCGATACTGCGCAAATGCGCGTCCGTAGGGCCACACAAATGGCCTAAGCGGGTGTTGTTGGGGGGCGAAAAAATGTGTCTGAGAATCAAGCTGATAATTCCGTGTCAGGGGCTGCGCCATCGCGCAAGAAGGCGCTACGCCGACCCCGATGATAGGCAATTACACAAAAGGCTCCCGATGATAGGCAAGCTCACAGGCATTCTCAGCGACAAAAACCCACCCCAAGTGGTGGTGGACTGCGGGGGCGTGGGCTATGAAGTGCAAGTGCCCATGAGCACGTTTTACAACCTGCCAGCCACCGGCGAAAAAGTGAGTCTACTGACGCACTTTGTGGTACGCGAGGACGCTCAAATTTTGTACGGATTTGGCTCGCCGGCTGAGCGCTCGGCGTTTCGGGAACTTGTAAAAATCTCCGGCGTGGGGCCGCGCACCGCGCTGTCCGTGCTATCGGGCATGGCGGTGGGCGAACTGGCACAGGCCATCACCCTGCAAGAAGCCGGGCGCCTGACCAAGGTGCCCGGGATAGGCAAAAAAACCGCTGAGCGCCTACTGCTCGAACTCAAAGGCAAGCTAGGCGCCGACATCGGCATGCCATCGGGCGCAGGCAACGAGGCGCAGTCCGACATTGTGCAAGCACTGCTGGCCTTGGGCTACAACGACAAAGAGGCGGCACTGTCACTCAAGGCGCTGCCAGCTGATGTGGGGGTGAGCGAGGGGATTAAATTGGCGCTCAAAGCGCTGGCGCGTTAGTCCTGCTTGCACCAGGTTAGTCGGTCAGTTGCAGTTCGGCCGACTTGGCCCGTGCGACTACGTAGGCCATCACAGGCTCTAAATCTTCTTGCTTCACCGGTTTGGCAATAAAGGCATTGACGCCAGCAGCCTTAGCGTGGTCGCGCGCCTCCTGCAAAACATCCGCAGTCAGGGCGATGATGGGCACCTGGGAATGCGGCCATGGCAGGGCACGGATGGCGCGTGTGGCAGTCAGACCGTCCATCACCGGCATGTGGATGTCCATCAAAACCAATTCGTAATCACCCTGGATCAAAGCGTTTAATGCAAGTTTCCCGTTGTCACAAAACGTTGCCTCGTGGCCCAGTCGCTGCAGTAAAACAGACAGATATTTTCGGTTTACCGGATGATCTTCGGCCACCAATATACGAAGGCTTCGCTCCGTGGAGGTGGAGACCACGGGCGGCGCCGAACTTGCCAAGGGCGCGGCCGGGCCCGTCCCAATCACCAAGGGCAGGCGCACGGTGAAAACCGAGCCGGCCAAGGATTGGCTTTGCACCGTGATGTCCCCGCCTAAACGCCGTGCCAAGGAAAGTGAAATTTGTAAGCCCAAACCCACACCGGAAAATTGGCGTGACAGGCTTGAATCCACCTGGAAAAACCGTTGAAACAATTGGCCCAAGGCCTCTTCGTTCATACCGATGCCAGTATCCTCAACACGCAACTCTAAGAATCGCTCTTGCGCCTGCTCAACAGTCTTGGCATGTAACATTACCTTGCCTTTTTGCGTGAACTTGATCGCGTTGTGGATCAGGTTGAACAAAATTTGCCGTTTGCGCGTGCTATCGCCCTGCACCCACAGGTCTTCGTCAATCTGACTTTTCAGCTCAAACTGGAGGTTTTTTTGCGCCGCCAAAGGTTGGAAGGTGGCTTCAATCCCGCGCAGAAAACTCGGCAAGTGAAGCGCCTCCTTGCTCAAACTGATGTTGCCCGACTCCAGGGCCGATAAATCCAAAATATCGTTGAGCAATTGCGATAAATGGTACGCCGAATCATTGGCAACATGGACCAAATCAGCCTGTTCGGGATTTAGCGGGGTTTTGCTGAGCAAACTCAACAAACCCATAACGCCATTAAAGGGGGTACGTAACTCATGGCTCATATTTGCCAAGAACAAACTTTTGCCCACATTGGCTCGGTCCGCAGCCTGGCGCGCCTGAGCCAACTCATCATTTAGCAGTTTGAGCGCCGATTCTTCCCGATGCTGCACCCGGCTACGCCAAGCCAAACCCCAGCCCACCAGCACCAAGAGCAATAACTGACCGCCCGTCAACCATAAAATTTGCAAGTTTTGTTCCAGCAAACCTAGGGTTTGGCTCTCCAGTAATTTGGCACCCAATAAGTCTGCGCTATTTCCCAGGGCCAATGATTCTGCCGAAAAAGCTTGCATCTCAAGCAACAAAAGCTGCAAGCGCACCCGGTCCGGCGGGCTTACCGACAAGGCGCTCTCTGCGCTGCGCGCGAAGGCCACGATTTTATCGACCGACTGCGCAACCTGTCCGTTTTGCAGCAACAGGGCCGAGCCGGGTGACTCACGCAGGGTTTCAACCTTGCTCAGCAAAATGTCCAGCCGCGTACCCAAGTCCTCTGCCAAAGGTGGTGTGCGGGAATTGACAAAAACATCTAAGGAATTGACAAAGCGCAAAAACTCTCGATCGAGCAAAAATGCAGGCGCGGTGACTGAGTCCACCCGCTTGCTCACTTGCTGCTTCAGGGCTTGTCGCTGGGTCCACTCAAACCCCAGCAAGGCCACCATGGCCAGAGCGATCAGGGCTGAGATGGAAAATAAAACCGGACCGTAGCGAATGGACTTAAAACGGGCGAGCATCTCAGATTTACTCGACTTGAAGTGACTTCAGTTGCCAGATGGAGCGCTCATAGAAACGGACGGTCTGTAATTCAGGCTTGCTGTCATAGGGGTAGACAATAAACAGGGGCCCTTTGTTCTTGGCCGTCAGAGTTTCCCCATTCATCTGGTGCGCCAGGATCACGTCGTAATCCAGAGCGTCGGAAAATGGAATGCTGGTGCGGTACTCGTCCAGGGCGGTCGCATGGATAACGCTACCTTTGATCTTGGCTGCGGCCAGCACATCGCGCAACAAGGGGCCGGTGAATTTGACCGAATCTTTGTACCATGGCGTTTGTGCCACAAAGGTCCGCTGCGGCAGACTCTTGAGAAACTTCATACTAAAGGCTGCCACCAAAGGCCCGGAGTCTTTGTCTTTTGCCGCAGCATCGGTTACTAAGCTGGGGCGAATGGGCGCAGAGGCGTAAACCCGCACCACCACCGCATCGGCGCTCGCATGCGCCGCTGTGTGAAAGCCCAAAAAGGCCAAGGCTACCAACAAAACATGGGCCCCGCGTTGGTACAAAATCATATTCTTACTCCCTGATGAATGTGCTGAACGACACGAACTACGAGATCCACCTGCGGCCCGTCCAGAGCCGTCCTATTGCGGCCTGTCAAATGATTGTCAGTACGTATAACATAGATCATACTGACAAGCATTAAGGTTCCGAAAAAACTAGCCCTTTTCAGACCATAACGCAGAATGGGCAGCAAACTACAGATGGAAAGTCAGGAAGAGGTGGGATCGCGATTTTGGTTTTACCACCCGCTCAAGGCGGTGGGTTCACCGGTGGCCACGCCGGCAGCGCTGGCATCCACCCCGCCCAGCGCACACCAAGCGCTAAGTCTTTTGGTCGTCGATGACCACCCGATCAATCGTTTGCTAGTGCCCTTGCAGTTGCAGTTGCAGTTGCAGCGCAATTGGTCCAATGCACTCATCGTGGAGGTGGAAGATGGCGTTCAAGCCATGCACGCCATGCCACGCAAGCTGGCTTTGACTTAGTGCTATTGGACATGGTGATGCCGGTGATGGCTGGTATCAAGACCGCGTGTGCCATGCGTGCCAGCACAAAT
Organism: Comamonas sp. lk; assembly: GCA_945865425.1. Classification (GTDB taxonomy): domain Bacteria; phylum Pseudomonadota; class Gammaproteobacteria; order Burkholderiales; family Burkholderiaceae_C; genus Allorhodoferax. The sequence continues at coordinate 7,239 of CAMBFN010000074.1, forward strand.
GCATCGACCCGGCAAACCCCTTTGCTGGGACTGACGGCCAATGTCAGCACCCTGGATCTTTATCGCTTCAAGGATGCCGGCCTGGATGGCTTGCTGCTCAAACCCTTCGAAACCTTGCGCTCGTACAGCGAAGTCGAACGACTCACTGCGCAAGTCAAGCATCGAGCGCTGGGGCCTAGGCTTACCTTATATTCAGACTCGGGACCAAGCCCTTATTTCTCGCCCATGGACATGCCCATAGTCTTGGTCAAGGGCTTAGTCAGGTAGCTTAGCACCGTGCGGTCCATGGCTTTGATCTCTACGCTGGCGGTTAAACCCGGGCGCACTTGGATTTGGTTGGCTTTATCGCCTTTGAACTCCGTGCCGGTAATCATGATGCGCACCCGGTAGTAGGTCATCGGGCCTTGTTTGGTTTCTTCGGTCAAGACATCCGGACTGATGTAGTTCACCCGCCCCTGCATACCGCCGTAAATCGAATAATCATAGGCGTCAAGCTTGACGCTGGCGGTTTGCCCAATCTTCACAAAGCCAATGTCAGCTGGCATGATCTTGGTCTCCACAATCAAGTTGTTGCCGCTAGGTAACAACTCCATCACAGTGTCCCCCTGGCGCACCACACCGCCCAAAGTATTGACTTTAATGCTGTTCACCACCCCGTCCACCGGAGCCACCAGCTCAGTGTGCTCGAGTAGGCTGGTGCGGTCGTTCAACTGCTCAGTCTGCGTACTCAAATCCTCTTGTGTTTTGGTCATTTCAGCCTGCGCATCTTGGAAATACTTGTTGCGCTTGCCGGTCAGTTGTGCCGCAATGTCGGCGCTGGAGCGCTCCAAACGCAAAAGCTCTGCACGGCTGACATCCCCCGTGGCTTCGAGTTGCCGATTGATTCTCAACTCATCTTCGGCCAGTGCCAGTATTTTGGTAAGCGCACTGACCTCGTCTTTGAACGCCCGTTGCCGCTTGCTGTACAGCTCGGTCTGGTTTTGGATGTAATCGGTATAGGACAGCAAGGAGGGTTCAAACTGCAATGGCTTTTCAAAAATTTCAGCTTGAAGTCGTGCCAAGGTGATGCGCAAGGCAGCCACTTTGGCGCGCGTATCGGACACCGCCGCCTGCGCACGTTTTTTCTGCAAAGTCACCAGCAACTGGCCGGCTTTCACAGAATCGCCTTCTTTCACATGCAGTACGGTCAATACACCGCCATCGGGGGATTGAATGATCTGCGTGCGTTCAGCGGCAATCACTTGGCCTTGCGCGCGTGTCACCTGGTCAATTTTCCCCACCGAGGCCCAAGAGACGAGCGCAATCAACGAAAGCATGAAAACCAGCAAGGTGGCGCGTGAGCGGTGTGGCGGATCCAATTCGCCAATATGTGAAGCATGGGCGACAGGCTTGACGGTCACGTCGCTGACCGCTTGCGAGGTTTGACCACGCGCCGGTGTTGCTGGCGCTTTGGGAAGAGACTTGTTAGGCAATGACATTGATCAGCTCGCAGCTTGCGCGTTGGGGCGCTGTTGAAGTTGTTGCAACACGGCGTCGCGCGGGCCATCCATAACGATAGCGCTGCCTGCGACCACGATGATGCGGTTCACCAGCGCCAGCGTGCCAGGTTTGTGGGTCACGATAACCAGCGTTTTACCGGCATTGGCCTCTTCGGCCAAGACGGCCATGCACTGGCGCTCTTGCATATCGTCCATGGTGGCGGTGGGCTCGTCCAGTAACAAAATATCGGGCTGGCACAAAATCAAGCGGGTAAAGGCCACGAGTTGTTTTTGCCCGTTGCTCAAGCCTTTGCCACCTTCCATGATGGGGCGCTCCAGCCCTTTGGGGTGGCTGCCCACAATGCGGTCCATGCCGGTGCGCGCCATAGCGGCAAACAGCACTTCGTCACCCGGGTCGGGCAGGCCAATGAGCAAGTTTTCGCGCAATGTGCCTTGAAACAGGCGGTGGTCTTGCTGCAAGTAACCAATTTTCTGGCTCAACAGTTGGCGGCTAACGTGGCCCAACTCCAACCCGTCGATGCGGATGCTGCCTTTTTGGGGGAGGTACAAGCCGCTGAGCATGCGCAGCAGCGTGGACTTGCCCGCACCAATCGGGCCGACAATAGCAATGCGTTGGCCGGGTTTTATCTCTAGCTTGGGCACCACAATCACCGGCGGGTTTTGCCCATAGGCAAACTCCACATCGACCAGTTGGTAATGGCCCTTGATGTGGGTAGGAACCAAGGGGTGCGCAATGCCGTGGTTGTCCGATTCGAGGGTGTACAAGCGCTCCAAGCCCTCTAAGGCGGCGCTGGCGTGAGAATGCTGCACCAACAAACCGGGCAAGGCCATGACAGGCGCCAAAATACGGCCGCTCAAAATCGAGCAGGCGATCAAAGCGCCCATAGTCATGTGCCCTTGCATGACCAGCACTGAACCGGCCACTACCAAGCCCGCGTAGCTCATTTGCTGAAGCACCGCTGAAAGATAGCCCACACTCTCGGTGGCATTGCGCATGCGCAGATCGCCTTGGATGGTCAGCTTGTTGTAATCGATCCAGCGCGACAAAAACTTCCAGCCACCCGAACCGGCCTTGATGGTTTCTATGCCTTCTACCGCCTCGACCAGCAGGCCGGTCCGCATATTGGACAGAGCCGCACTTTCTTTGGCCAGTTCTTTGACCTTGCTGCGAATGCCCAGGCCCACAATCAGCGCAATGCCGCCAAACACCAGTGGCACCAAGGCCAACAGGGGGTTGGCAATCAGGGCGATGATCACCATAAACAGCAAGCCCATGGGCAAGTCGATCAAGGTGAACAGCGTGTTGGCAGTGTAAAAGCTGCGCACCTGCTCATAGCCACGCAATTGCCCGGCCAAGCTGCCGACCGAGCTGGGTACCTGGTCCACACGCAAGTTCAGCAACTGCTGAAAGACTTCGCGCGACAAGCGGTGGTCAAAGCCCACCACCACATAGTCCATCAAATGCGAGCGTGCCACCTTCATCGCGTATTCAATCAAGATGCTGAGCAAGACCCCCACACTCAGAACGATCAAGGTGTACTCGCTGCGCGAAGGAATCACGCGATCATAGACCTGCATGGAAAACAGCGAAGTGGCCAGCGCAATGATGCCGATGAAGGCCGAGGCCAAGCCCGCCTCCATCATGGGCAATCGGTATTGCCGCAAGGTCTGCTTCAACTGCTGTGCAAAAGTTTTCATTGCAGGCTTTTCGCCCATGGCCTGCGAGAGTTTGTTGGCGTCTTCTTGCGGATTGAACTTGACCAAGGCAACCTTGCCCTGCAAACCATCTGACCCCACGGTATGCTGCCCGTCCACATTGACTAATATCCATTGGTTCAAGGGATTGCAGTCGATCACCACCGCCCAACCCAAGTCATCCGCATGGCAAAGCAAGGGCAGGTGAGCCCGATCGGGTCCGTCGAGCAACACGGGCTCGTCCAGGCCCATTTGCGCGGCTATTTTTTTCAGTTGGGGCAAAGGCGCTGAGGCATTGCCCAAGCCAGTCAAACTGGCGCGCAGCGACAAGAC
>CAMBFN010000075.1 GCA_945865425.1 Comamonas sp. lk
GCCAGGTCCGCGCAAAGAGTGTCAAGTGTAGCCGAAAGTCCCTTTGAAATCAATTGCTTATAACGTCTTTCGCCTCTGCGTTGGGCGCTGGCGGTGAGATAAACCTTTAGTTGCGCATCGGGAAACACCACCGTGCCCATGTCCCGCCCGTCCGCCACCAGGCCGGGCAGGCGCCGAAAACGCTGTTGCACATTCATCAGCGCTGCGCGCACCGCGGGCAGGCTGGAAACGGCCGAGGCATCCATGCCCGCTTGCTCGGTGCGTATGGCTTCACTCACCTCCTGCCCGTCCAGCCAGACGCGCTGGCCTTCAAAGCGGATGTCCAAGCTGCCTGCTAATGCGGCGATGGCCGTTTCGTTCGTGGCTCCAAGTGTTAGACCGCTTTGCACGCACGCATAGGCCGCAATGCGGTACAGCGCACCCGAATCCAGAAAGTGGTAACCCAACGCAGCGGCTAGCGCCCAGGCCAGTGTGCCTTTGCCCGACGCCGTAGGCCCATCTACACACAGCACGGGAATGTGGCCTGCTGCTGCATCGGTGACGCTGAACAGGGCTTCGAAATAATCTGGATAAGTCTTCGCCACGCATTGCGGGTCCAGGATGCGCACCGGCAATTGCGCCGGATTGAAGGCGACTAGCGAAAAGCACATGGCGATGCGGTGGTCGTCGTAGGTGTGGATGCTGGTAGCGCGCCAATCGCCTGCGTGTGCCGGGGGGGTGACGGCAATCGAGTCAGATGTTTCTTGCACGCTGGCGCCGAGCTTGCGCAGTTCGGTCGCCATCGCGGTAATACGGTCGGTCTCTTTGACGCGCCAGCTGGCGATATTGCGCAGCACTGTGGTGCCTTGGGCGTACAGCGCCATCACTGCCAGGGTCATGGCCGCATCGGGGATGTGGTTGCAGTCCAGGTCTATGGCTTTGAGCGGCCAGGCGCCCCGGCGTACATGCAAATGGTTGGGGCCGCTGTCCACGCTGGCACCCATTGCGCGCGCGGCTTCTATAAAGCGGATATCGCCTTGAATCGAGTTCTCCCCTAGGCCATGGATGCGTATGCCTTCGCCGCCCGGCGCAATTGCACCCAGCGCCACAAAGTAGCTCGCAGACGAAGCATCTGCTTCCACATGCAGCGTCCCAGGCGATCGCAAACGGCTGCCTGCGGGAATGACAAAGCGCTGCCAGCCTTCACGCTGCACCTTCACACCAAACTGGGCGAGCAAATTCAAGGTAATTGCGATATAGGGGCGGGAAATCAATTCGCCCACCACCTCGATCACGATATCCCGGCGCGCTACCAGCGGGAAGGCCATGAGCAGGGCGGTCAGGAATTGACTGGACACGTCGCCGCGTACTTGGATGGGCGCGTCCAACTGCAAGCTGGGCGTGCCGATGTGCAGTGGCGGGAAACCTTGCTGGCCGGTGTACTCAATGCGGCAGCCCAGTTGGCCAAGGGCATCCACCAGGTCGCCGATGGGGCGCTCATGCATGCGGGGCACGCCGCTGAGCGCGAAGTCGCCGCCCAGCACGCTTAGCGCGGCGGTCAAGGGGCGCATGGCAGTGCCGGCATTGCCCAAAAACAAGGCGATCGGTTCTTGGGGCAATCGCCCGCCCAGACCCGTCAGGCGCAGGCTGTTGCCCTCATGCTGCATGACACAGCCCAGGGCCTTTAACGCGACCAGCATGACCTGCGTGTCATCCGAATCGAGCAGGTCGTGGATGTCGGTGACGCCTTCGCACAGTGCGGCCAGCAGCAGCACCCGGTTGGAAATACTTTTGGAGCCGGGCAGGGTGAGGCTGCCGCCAGCATGGGCTAGAGGGGGGAGATCGAGAAAACGGGTGGCAAACATGGGCGGAGTTTTTAGCGCTTTGGCGACCAGGCGGCGCGGGTTTGGCTGGCGGCGGTGATTAGCGCTTGTAGGGCTGCACTGTCGCCTTGGGCCAAGGTGGTTTCAAAGGCCTGCAAAGCCTCACGTAGGTGCTGGGATTGCAGCAGCAACTGGTCTCGGTTGGCGTGCAGGATGTCGCGCCAGACTGCAGGGTCGGAAGCGGCAATGCGGGTGAAGTCGCGAAAGCCCGGGCCGGCCAAGGAAAGGAATTGCGCCGCTTGGGCTTGGGAGTTGACTGCGTTCATAGCGGCAAAGGCCAGCATATGCGGTAAGTGGCTGACGGCGGCAAATGCGCTGTCGTGTTCTAACGCGCTCATGGTGCGCACTTGTGCGCCTAGCGCGGCCCACAGCGTCTGCGCCTGCGCCAATTGGGCTTTGCCGGTTTGTTCTGTGGGCGTGAGGATGACCTGGCAGCCGGTATATAAGCGCTCATCGGCATGGGCTACGCCGGCCACTTCTTTGCCTGCAATCGGGTGCGCCGGTACAAAAGTCGGCAGTTTCTCACCTAGCGCAAGCGCTGCCGCTTGCACCACATCGCGCTTGGTAGAGCCCACGTCCATCAATAGCGCTTGCGGCGACAAGGCACCGACCAGCGCAGCCAAAGTGCTTTGTGTGGCGGCCACCGGCACGGCCACCAGCACTAGGTCACTATTTTGGGCGGCTTGGGCGGCGCTAAGGGCTATGGCGTCAATAACGCCCATGTCCAGCGCGCGCTCGCGGGTGGCCTGGGACGTGCTGAAACCGATTACGTGGCGCACCAAGCCGGCGCGCTTGAGCGCTAGCGCAAAAGAGCCGCCCATGAGGCCGCAGCCCACCAATCCGAGTTGTTCAAACACCGTGCTTCTCGCCTCAGTCCGCCAGCGGGTAGGTACCCAGCACTTTGTAAAAAGCGCACAGCGATTGCAACTCGGCCAACGCGGCTTGCACCTGCGGCTCAGACGGATGGCCTTGCAGGTCGATGTAAAAGTAATACTCCCACTGGCCGGAGCGCGCCGGGCGCGATTCAAAGCGGGTCATGGAAACACCGTGTTTTTTCAGGGGCACCAGCAGGTCGTGTACCGCCCCAGGGCGGTTGGGCACGGAGACCACCAGGCTGATACAGTCGCGCCCGCTGGCCTGGGGTGCGGCCAAGGTGCTGGGCAGGCAGACCACTACAAAACGGGTGCGGTTAAAGGCGTCGTCTTGAATGGCGCGTGCGGCCAGGTGCAGGCCGAAGGCGGAGCCCGCGCGTTCGCTGGCGATAGCCGCCCAGCCGCTCTCTTGCGCCGCTAGGCGCGCGCCTTCGGCGTTGCTGGAGACGGCGCGTCGCTCTGCATGCGGCAAGTGGGCGCTCAGCCAGCTCTGGCACTGGGCCAGCGCCTGTGGATGGGCCAGCACCACTTCAATGCCCTCCAGGCTGTCGCGCGCGCGCAGCAAGTGGTGGCGCACCATGAGGCTGGTTTCGCCGATGATGTGCAGCGGCGAAGACAAAAGTAAGTCCAGAGAACGCGTCACCACGCCTTCGCTGCTGTTTTCTACCGGAACCACGCCAAATTGGGCTGAACCGGCCGCCGTGGCATGAAAAACTTCGTCAAAATTGGCGCAGGGCACATGGGCGATGCTGGAGCCGAAAAAGCGCAGTGCCGCCTCTTCGCTAAAGGTACCGGCCGGCCCGAGGTAGGCCACGCGCTGGGGTGTTTCTAGAGCGCGGCAGGCCGACATGATTTCGCGCCACACATAGGCCACGCTTTCTGATTGCAAGGTATGCGCCAGCCCGCTCTGGACGTTGGCTTCTTGCAGATTGGCAATCACCTGCGCCTCGCGTTCGGGGCGAAACACCACCGAGCCTTCGCCTTTTTTGAGTTCGCCGACATCGTGGGCCAGCGCCGCGCGACGGTTGAGCAGGGCGAGCAGTTCCAAATCGAGCGCGTCGATACGGGTACGCAGTTCAGCCAGTGTCAGTGCCATGTCTCTGTCCTTTAAGCGCGGGTGCGTTCAAATGATCGCATAAATGCCACTAGCGCCTGCACGCCTTCCAACGGCATGGCGTTGTAGATGCTGGCGCGCAGGCCGCCCACCGATTTGTGGCCCCTGAGTTGCAGCAGGCCGGCTTGCTCGGCGCCCTGCAAAAACGCGCTCTCCAAAGCGGGTTCGTGCAGGAAGAAAGGCACGTTCATCCGCGAGCGGCAGGACGGCTGTACCGGATTGAAATACAAACCCGAGCTGTCGATGGTTTGGTAGAGCAGGGCGGATTTTTCGATGTTGCGCGCCTCGATGGCCGTGATCCCCCCTAGTCGCTCCAACCAGTCAAACACCAAGCCCGCCATGTAAATGCCATAGGTGGGTGGAGTATTGAACAAGGAGGCGTTATCCGCGATGTTTTTGAAGTTGAAGGCGTTGGGGCAGATGTCCAGGGCGGCGCCCAACAAGTCGTCGCGCACCACGACCAGGGTCAGGCCAGCGGGGCCCAGGTTTTTTTGGGCGCCGGCAAAAGCCAGGCCCACGCGGCTCCAATCCACCGTGCGCGAGGCGACGTGCGATGAAAAGTCTACGATGAGCGGCGCATCTGAGCCCAGGGCGCGCAGGTCGGGCAGGGTGTGGAACTCGACGCCATGGATGGTTTCGTTACTGCAAATATGCACATAGCGAGCGCCTGGGCTGAGCTGCCAGCTGCCCGGTTCCGGGATGTGGTGGAAACCCGATTCCTGGGCACTGGCGGCAATGTGCGGCGCGCCATACTTGGCCGCTTCCTGAAAGGATTTTTGGCTCCAACTACCGGTGATCACAAAGTCCACTGCCGGTTTGCCGAAATCAGGGCCGCACAGGTTCATGGGGACGCTGGCGTTTTGCCCCAGGCCGCCGCCTTGCATAAACAAGATATGAAAGGCCTCAGGTACTGCTAGCAAGCGGCGCAGGCAAACCTCGGCTTGCTGCACGATGCTGCCAAAGGCCTTGCCCCGATGGCTCATTTCCATAACGCCCATGCCGCTGGGATTGCCACTGGCATCGTGCCAATTTGTCATCTCGGCTGCCGCCCGTTGCAGCACCTCCAGTGGCATGGTGGCCGGGCCGGCGGAAAAATTGAAGGGGCGCTTCACGCGGCCAGGCTCATTCGTCGCTGACGTCACCTTCGGGTGCGCTGTCGGCTGCGTTATCGCCCGCTATATCCGTCTGATTGGCATCGTTTTCGACGATGCGTTGCAGGCCGCTGAGTTTGGAGCCTTCGTCCAGGCTGATCAAGGTCACACCCTGAGTGGCGCGGCCAAGTTCGCGGATTTCGGACACGCGAGTGCGTACCAGCACGCCGCGGTCAGTAATCAGCATGATCTCGTCGTCCACATGCACCAGCGTGGCGGCTACGACTTTGCCATTGCGCTCAGTTTGCTGAATGGCGATCATGCCCTTGGTGCCGCGCCCGTGGCGGGTGTACTCGGTGATGCTGGTGCGCTTGCCGTAGCCGTTTTCTGTGGCGGTGAGTACGCTTTGCTGCTCGTCTTCGGCCACCAGCATGGCAATCACGCTTTGGCCCTCTTCCAGATTCATGCCTTTGACGCCGCGCGACTGGCGGCCATGGGCGGTAACTTCGTCTTCGTTAAAACGTACCGCTTTCCCGCCGTCGGAAAAAAGCATGACATCGTGCTGACCGTCGGTAATCGCGGCGCCAATCAGGTAGTCGCCCTCATCCAAATTGACCGCAATAATGCCGACCTTGCGCGGGTTGTTGAAATCATCTAAGGGCGTTTTCTTGACGATGCCCATAGACGTGGCCATGAATACAAACTGGTCTGCCGGAAAAGTGCGCTTGTCGCCGGTCAGCGGCAGCACCACGGTGATTTTTTCGCCTTCTTGCAGCGGGAACATATTAACGATGGGGCGACCGCGTGAGCCGCGCGATCCTTGCGGCACCTCCCAGACCTTGAGCCAGTACAAACGGCCCCGGTTGGAGAAGCACAAGATGTAGTCATGTGTGTTGGCGATAAAGAGCTGGTCGACCCAGTCGTCTTCTTTGGTCGCCGTAGCCTGCTTGCCGCGTCCGCCGCGCTTTTGCGCCCGGTATTCGCCCAAGGGCTGGCTTTTGATATAGCCGCTGTGGCTGAGCGTGACCACCATATCGGTAGGCGTGATCAGGTCTTCGGTGCTCAGGTCATACGAGCTGTGCTCGACTAAGCTGCGGCGTGCGCCCAATTTGGATTGGCCGAATTCCTGTTTGATGGCAGCGAGCTCTTCGCTAATGATGGTGGAGACGCGTTCTGGCCGGGCAAGGATGTCCAGCAAGTCTTCGATTTCGGACATGACCTCTTTGTATTCGGTGACGATCTTGTCTTGCTCCAGGCCGGTCAGGCGTTGCAGGCGCATTTGCAGGATTTCCTGCGCCTGCGTGTCGGACAAGCGGTACAAGCCGTCGCTGCCCATGCCCAGGGACTTGTCCAGGCCGTCCGGGCGAAAGTCGTCGGCATTGACCGCGCCACCATCCATACGGCTGCGGGTGAGCATCTCGCGCACCAGTTTGCTGTCCCAGCTGCGGGTCATCAACGCGGCCTTGGCCACTGGCGGAGTGGGGGCATTACGGATGATGGCGATGAATTCGTCAATATTGGCCAACGCGACCGCCAGGCCTTCGAGCACATGGCCGCGTTCGCGGGCTTTGCGCAGGTTGAAGACGGTGCGGCGGGTGACGACTTCGCGGCGGTGCTGCAAAAAGACCTCGATCAAGTCTTTCAGGTTGCACAGCTTGGGTTGCCCATTAATGAGGGCCACCATGTTCATCCCGAAGGTGTCCTGCAACTGGGTCTGTTTGTACAGATTGTTGAGCACCACTTCGGGCACTTCGCCGCGCTTGAGCTCAATTACCAGGCGCATGCCGGACTTGTCCGACTCGTCCTGGATATGGCTGATGCCTTCTATTTTCTTCTCGTGGACCAGTTCGGCCATGCGTTCTTGCAATGTCTTCTTATTGACCTGGTAGGGCAACTCATCCACGATGATGGCTTGGCGGGCGCCTTTGTCGATATCCTCAAAATGGCATTTCGCCCGCATCACCACCTTGCCGCGCCCAGTGCGGTAGCCGTCTTTGACGCCGTTGATGCCGTAAATAATGCCCGCCGTGGGGAAGTCGGGTGCGGGTACGATTTCCATCAAATCGTCCACGCTGGCATCCGGGTTGCGCAGCAAATGCAGGCAGGCGTCCACCACTTCATTGAGGTTGTGCGGTGGAATATTGGTGGCCATGCCGACGGCAATACCGCCTGAGCCGTTGACTAGCAAATTCGGAATTCGGGTGGGTAAAACCAGTGGTTCTTTCTCGGAGCCGTCGTAATTGGGGCCGAAATCGACGGTTTCCTTGTCCAAATCGGCCAGTAATTCATGGGCGATTTTTGCCAGGCGAATCTCGGTATAGCGCATAGCGGCTGCGTTATCGCCGTCCACCGAGCCAAAATTGCCCTGGCCATCGACCAGCATATGGCGCATGGAGAAGTCCTGCGCCATGCGCACGATAGTGTCATAGACTGACTGGTCGCCATGGGGGTGGTACTTGCCAATGACGTCGCCGACGATACGGGCTGACTTTTTATAGGCGCGGTTCCAGTCGTTATTGAGCTCGTGCATCGCAAACAGCACCCGGCGGTGCACCGGCTTCAGGCCGTCGCGGGCGTCGGGCAGGGCGCGCCCGACAATGACACTCATGGCGTAGTCGAGGTAACTGCGCCGCATTTCCTCCTCTAGGCTGATGGGGAGGGTTTCTTTGGCGAACTGGGTCATGGTTTGGTGAGGCTAACTGTGTCTTTGGGCGAACCCCCCATTCTACGGTCCGGCTTCCCACGCAAAGGTTGGGCGGCGTAGATCGTTAACGTTTTAAATAAGGAGGGTAAAAATAGTATTGGTTTGCCTGACCTCACCCGAGGATATGCCATTGTGCTGTGGCACAATCGCCGTCACGCTGTTTTGGTGCACCGAGCCCGAGGCGTAAGTTTTATAGGCCCGCAGCAACGCTGCTTTGATCCCGAAAAGGAAAATATTGTGATAACCAATTTGAACAAAATAGCCCTTGCCCTTGGTGCATTCGCTCTGACAAGCTTGGCCGGCGCCCAAGAAATCCACAATTGGCGCAGCGCCACTGGTGATGTATGGAAGAACAGCACCGGCCAATGCTGGCGCGATTCTTCCTGGACCCCCGCTACCGCTGCTGCCGGCTGCGATGGTGCAATTGTTCCAGCCGCTCCGGCTCCAGCTGCTGCTCCAGCTCCAGCTCCAGCTCCAGCTCCAGCTCCAGCAAAGGCACCTGCTCCGGCGCCAGCGCCAGCCGCTGCCAAAGCTCCAGCAACTCCAGCAGCTCCGGCTCCAGCCGCAAGCAAAGTAACTTATGCGGCAGACGCGTTCTTTGACTTTGATAAGTCGGTGCTCAAGCCCGAAGGCAAAGCCAAGCTGGATGATCTGGTTGGCAAGCTGAAAGGCATCAGTCTGGAAGTCATCATCGCCGTGGGTCATACCGACTCCGTTGGTTCGGATGGCTACAACCAGCTCCTGTCAACCAAGCGTGCTGACGCGGTCAAGGCTTATTTGGTGTCTAAAGGCATTGAGAAAAATCGCGTTTATACCGAAGGCAAAGGCGAGACCAGCCCGGTCGCTGACAACAAGACCAAAGAAGGCCAAGCCAAAAACCGCCGTGTTGAGGTAGAAGTCATCGGAACCCGCCCCGCCAAATAAGGCTTAGCGGATTCACAAATGGGCCCGCAATTGCGGGCCTTTTTGTTGTGCCTAGATTGGTCGCACGCTAAATAGCCCCGCGAACCGCGTGTTGATGGGGCTTTTTTGTTGGCGCGTGCTTGCAGCCTTCCCTCCGCGCTAAAGTGCGTCTCTAATTTTGAAAGCTATTCGCCATGCCTAGCGCCCAGACCGTAAATGCCGATCCGGCCGAACTTGCCAAGTTTTCCGACCTGGCGCACCGATGGTGGGATCCGCAAAGCGAGTTCCGGCCCTTACACCAAATCAACCCGCTGCGCTTGCAGTGGATAGACAGTTTGTGCCCGGTCAAGGGCGTCCAGGCGTTGGATGTAGGCTGTGGCGGGGGTATTTTGGCCGACTCGATGGCCCGCAAAGGCGCGCAGGTCTTGGGCATTGACCTATCTACTAAGGCCCTGCGCGTCGCTCAGTTACATGCCATGGAGGCGCAAACGCCGAATGTGCACTACCGCGAAATCAGTGCCGAGGCCTTAGCCATCGAAAGCCCCGCGTCGTTTGACCTGATCACCTGCATGGAAATGCTAGAGCATGTACCGGACCCGGCCTCGGTGGTGCGCGCCTGTGCCCGCATGGTCAAGCCCGGTGGCTGGGTGTTTTTCTCTACGCTCAACCGCAGCCCCAAGTCCTTTTTATTCGCCATCGTAGGGGCGGAATACATTTTGAACCTGCTGCCCCGAGGCACCCATGAATATGCCAAACTCATCCGGCCCAGCGAATTGGCCGGTTTTTGCCGGGACGCCGGTTTGGAGCTGCAACAGACCAACGGCATGGGCTACAACCCTTTAACCCAGCGCTATGCCATGGTGCCCGACACCAGCGTAAATTACCTGTTTGCCTGCCAGCGCCTGGGCTGATTGGTGATGAAACAGTTTGCGGGCATACACGCCGTATTGTTTGACTTAGACGGAACGCTGATAGACAGCGCGCCGGACTTGGCCGGCGCAGCCGACACCATGCGCTTAAAGCGGGGCTTGCCCTCGCTGAACTATGCCAATTACCGCCCGATGTGCGGCGCGGGTGCGCGGGGGATGCTGCAAGTAGCCTTTGGCATGGGCCCGGATCACGCGGACTACGAGGCTATGCGCGATGAGTTTTTTGCCAATTACCAGGCTTGCATGCTCGAAAATACCCACGCTTTTGAAGGCGTCGCGGCATTGATTGCCGCATTGCAGGCGCGCGGCTTGCAGTGGGGCGTGGTGACTAACAAGTCGGAGCGCTTTGCATTGCCGCTAACGGCGGCTATGCCTTTATTTGCCAGCGCCGGATCGATTGTCGGTGGCGATACGACGCCGTTTTCCAAACCGCACCCGGAGCCCTTACTGGTCGCCGCGCGTCGGCTAGGCGTTGCGCCCGCGCTGTGCCTGTATGTGGGCGACGACGAACGTGACATCGTCGCTGGTAAGGCGGCAGGGATGGGCACGGTGGCCGCCACCTATGGGTATTTGGGACGCGCTTCTGGCGTGGCCGATTGGAAAGCCGACGCGCAGATTAATTCTCCGACTGAGCTCTTGCAACTGCTATCCCAGGCCTAAAATAGCAAACTTGGGGCTGCACTGGTTTCGACGTGGGTACTGAATCGCTGTGGTGCATGTCGAGCTGAATGCGCTCGTAAAACAGATTCAAACAAACTAACTGCAAACGACGAACGTTTCGCACTCGCTGCTTAAACACCAGTGAGCCTTACAACGGCAGGCCGATGGGCCGGGCAAGG
>CAMBFN010000076.1 GCA_945865425.1 Comamonas sp. lk
TAAAACGGTTTGTCCAGCGCGGGGCAACTTAGATTAAGCGTGCCAAGAAGAACAGGACGCGCTAGGCGGTCTCAGCGGTCAAGTCGTGCAAATGCAGAAGACGCTGGATGAAGTGTTCTATGCCGCCATCGACAAATTTTTGCAAAGCCAGGTGGCTGGTATTGCTGGCGATTTGGCGGAAATCGCGTGCGCCCCGGCTGGTGGGCGCGTACTCGGTAACGGAAAAGTTGCGTTGACCCGCATCAACGATGAGTTCATCGTGGGACACGCTGCCAAGGTAATGCAGCGCTCGCGTCAAAAAGCGTTGGCTGATTTTGTCCAGCACGTCAAACATCTTTTTGCCTTCGGCCTCAGTCGTTACACCATTGACGATGATGTGGATCTCATCGAGCTTGAAGTCGCTACACAGCACCTTGATCATGGCGTAGGCATCCGTCACACCGGCCTGGTCATTGCGCACCACAATGATGCGGCGGCTGGTGCTGGCCATAAAGGACAAGACCGACTGCTCGGTGCCCGGCGGCATATCGACAATTAGAAAATCGAGCTCGCTTTCCATGTCGCCAAACTGCTTGAGCACCCGCGAGGCTTTGGACGGATTGAGCGTGGTCATGGCCTCGATGGTCGAGGCGCCTGCGATCAAATTGATGCCGTAGCGGCGCTTCAAAATGATCTCGCGCAAGGACTTATCACCGCTTAAAAAATGGCCGAGGTGAAAGGGGCAGACGGTGCCCAATGCGGTTTGCGCATTGTGAACGCTGGAGTTGGCATCCAGAATCATCACCGCGTAGCCCATGTCGTGCAGGGCGACTGCGAGATTGACCGATACCGTGGTTTTACCAACGCCAGGCTGGCCGCTGGTGATTCCTATCACTTGGCAATGTGTTGGTTTTTGCATAGTCTAAGCAGGCTCGATACAGAGGTGTTTTTAGATACTATCACTTTTTCCATTTTTAACAATTAGGGAAATGACGCAAGGTCCCTAGCTGCGATGCATACAAGCGACATCTGCATGCTGATCCCCGCAAATCTTGTGTTTTTGTTGAAAAAAGACACTTTCGCGACCCGGTTCCCCGGCCTCCTGGGGCGCTGACACCGTTTCGTACCATAATCATTTCTCTTATTTTTCGCGATTTTCGTGATTTACCCATAATTGGAGACCTTATGCAGCTAGGAATGATTGGTTTAGGACGTATGGGCGGCAATATCGTGCGCAGGCTCATGCGCAACGGCCACACCTGCGTGGTGTACGACACCAACGCTGCCAGCGTGGCCCAGCTCGCCACCGAGGGCGCTACGCCCAGCTCGGACATGGCCTCCTTTATCAGCCAACTGCAAAAACCGCGCGCCGTGTGGGTCATGCTGCCCGCGGGCGCTATCACCGAGGCGACGGTCAACGCCCTGTCCGGCCTGCTGGAAGCGGGCGACACCATCATTGACGGCGGCAACTCCAATTACCAAGACGATGTACGCCGTGCCAAGGCGCTGGCCGAAAAAGGCATCCGCTACATCGATGTGGGCACCAGCGGCGGCGTGTGGGGCCTGGACCGGGGCTATTGCATGATGATTGGCGGCGACAAAGCCGCTTTCGACCATCTGGACCCCATCTTCAAAACCTTGGCGCCTGGCATCGGCACCATCGAAAAAACACCTGGCCGCGAAGGCCGCAAGTCCACCGCCGAAGACGGTTACCTTTACACCGGCCCGGCCGGATCGGGCCACTTTGTCAAGATGGTGCATAACGGCATTGAGTACGGGCTGATGCAGGCCTATGGCGAAGGCCTGGACATTCTCAAAGGTGTCAACCAAGAAAGTATCCCCGCCGAGCGCCGCTATGACCTGAACTTAGCGGATATCACCGAACTCTGGCGCCGTGGCAGCGTGGTCTCTTCGTGGCTTCTGGACCTGACGGCTATTTCGCTAGCCGAAGACCCGGAGCTCGCGTCCTACTCGGGCTACGTGGAAGACTCCGGCGAAGGCCGCTGGACTATCCAGGCCGCCATCGAAGAAGCTGTGCCCGCCGACGTGCTGACGGCAGCCCTGTACACCCGCTTTCGCTCGCGCAAAGACCACACGTTTGCAGAAAAAGTGCTCTCGGCCATGCGCAAGCAATTCGGCGGCCACAAAGAGCCCGGAAAAGCATAAGGAACAACCGTGGCACAAGACATCGAACACGAAAAAACGCTGCACGGCGAACGCGCACCGGCCTGTACCGTCGTCATCTTTGGCGCCGGTGGCGACCTGACCAAGCGCTTGCTCATGCCCGCGCTGTACAACCTGGCGCGCACCAATCTGCTGCCGACCAACTTCGCCCTCATCGGCGTGGACCGGCTGGAAATGAGCGATGAGGCCTTTCGCAGCCATGTGGAAGAGTCGGTACGCGCTTTTGCCGCGGACAAGCATTACGCCCAAACCCTGGACGAGGCCAACCTCAAGCGCCTGCTGTCCAGCCTGACCTATTTGTCCGCCGACTTCGGAGCCGCGGCCTCGTATGCCGAGTTGGGCAAGCGCCTGGAGGCGGTCAAGACCAGCCACCATGTCAACGACAACGTCATGTTTTATCTAGCCGTCGGTGCACGCTTTTTTGGCGGCATCGTGGACCAGCTTGGTGCATCCGGCCTGGTCAACGAGACCAATAAGCAGTGGCGCCGCGTGGTGGTGGAAAAGCCTTTTGGCAGCGACCTGGCCTCGGCGCAAGCGCTCAACACACAGTTGCGCCACAGCCTGGCCGAGTCGCAGATTTACCGCATGGACCACTTCCTGGGCAAGGAAACCGTGCAAAACATCATGCTCATGCGCTTTGCCAACGGCATCTTTGAGCCATTGTGGAACCGCGACCATATCGACCATGTGCAAATCACCGTGGCCGAAACAGTCGGCGTGGAAAAACGCGCTGCGTTTTACGAAACCACCGGTGCCATGCGCGACATGGTGCCCAACCACGTGTTCCAGTTGCTGGCCCTCACCGCCATGGAGTCGCCCGCTTCGTTTGACGCGGACGCGGTACGCAATGAAAAAACCAAAGTACTGCAATCGGTGCACCGCGTCGATGCGGTGACCGACAGCGTGCGCGGCCAGTACAGCGCGGGCAGCCGCGACGGCCAGGCGCTGGCGGGCTACTTGAAAGAAGAAGGTGTCAACCCGGGCAGCAAAACTGAGACCTATGTGGCCCTCAAACTGGGCATAGACAACTGGCGCTGGGCCGGCGTGCCCTTTTACCTGCGCACCGGCAAGGCCATGGCAAAGCGGCAAAGCGAGATCGTCGTCCAGTTCAAACGCCCACCGTTTTCGCTGTTTCGCGATACCGCCACCGAGCAGCTCACGCCCAATGCACTAGTCATAAAGCTACAACCCGACGAAGGCGCCATGCTTATCTTCGGCGCCAAAATCCCCGGTCCGAAAATTCAAATCGGCCAGGTGCACATGGACTTTCACTACAAGGACTACTTTCAAAACGCGCCGAGCACCGGCTACGAAACCCTGATCTACGACTGCATGATTGGCGATGCCACTTTGTTCCAACGATCGGACAGCGTGATGGCCGGCTGGGACATCGTGCGTCCCTTGCAGGAATACTGGGCCGACCCCAAAGCTCCGCTGGCCCACTACGCCGCAGGCTCCGAAGGCCCGGCTGCAGCAGACGAACTTCTGGGGGCCAGCCACCGCGCCTGGCGCACATTGACTTAGGCTGCTGGGGCTGATTCACAAGGCTCAGCCCCGCCACCAAGCATATTTCGCGGCTTTCACGCTGTGGTCAAGGCTGTTCGGTCATGGTTAGCGCCCGCTAGACCTCGCCGCGACACCCGATTAGGACAATCTCATGCAATCCTTTTATAGGTAATATCATTCATATTTGAACTAAGGAACTCCTGCATAAGTCCAAACCCGTGATTGCGAGCGTAGCGAAGCAATCAATTTTTGCTTGGGAATCAATCTCCTATAGATCGCCGCGTCGCTGCGCTCCTGGCGATGACGAGCTCATGCAGACCTTCCCCAAGGCTTGCGCGGGGTGCTGAGTTCCTGGCACACCATGGACGTGCATAGTACAAGGCATACGAACCCACACAGGACGGGTGTAATGAAGGTGTTGGGCTACTTGGCGTTCAAACCTTCAGCTCAACATGCGGACTGCATGTAGTTAGGAAAGCGGCAATTCATGCAACGCTATCATCCATCGATGAACTCAGGGAAGGCTCGAAGCACTGCAGGCCTAGGACGCCAGCCTAAACCAGCATGGCCGGTTTGTTTACTTTGCTTCATCACTTTGGCCCAGCTCAGCGCATGTGGCGGCGGTGAAGGCGACCTGCCCAGCACCAGGCTTGCGCCGGCAGCCAAACTAGCCAACACCTGTGTAAGCCCGGTGCAAACCGCGGGTGAGAAACAAGGCACAGCAGATGATGAAAAATTCTGGGTCCGATCATTTGTCGATGAGCGCTACCTTTGGTACCGCGATGTTCCGAGCCTGGATGCAAGCCAATATGCCGACGCTGCAGCGTACTTCGACGTTTTGAAAACTCCCGCAAAAAACAGCGCCGGTGGCGATTTGGACCGATTCCATTGGTCAGAAACAAAAGAGGAATATGACCAATACACTAACGGTATCTCAGTCGATTACGGTATCGCCTGGTCAAGGGTTGCCAATTCGCCGCCGCGCAGCTATACCGTGTACGACGTGGAACCGCTAAGTCCAGCGGGCGTCGCCGGCGTTCAACGCGGCGACAAGCTGGTAAAGGTCGACGGTATCGACTTTGCGAACGGCGCTGATGTGACCGGACTCAATAACGGTCTTTTCCCGCAAGACGCAGTCCCGCACACACTTCAATTGCAACGCGGTGTGTCCACCCTAACTTTCACACTGAAGGCTAGCCAATACGCCACCACGCCCGTTAGAGACGCAAAGGTGATTAACGCCAACGGAACCAGGGTCGCCTATCTGTATTTCGACAGCTTTATCGCTAAGTCGCAGGATACGCTAATCACTGCCTTTAATGACTTTAAGGCGCAGGGCGCCAAAGAATTGGTAATTGACATGCGCTACAACGGCGGCGGCCTTTTGTACATCTCCAGCCAACTCGCCTACATGATTGCCGGGCCCAGCGCGAGCAGCGGCAAGACATTTAACAAGCTGGTCTATAACGACAAACGCAGCGATGAGAACTACACATACGACTTTATCCCCTATGCGCTGAACACATCCTATTACTACGATTACACCCGCCCCTTGCCCAGCCTCAACCTCAAGCGCGTAACGCTGCTGGTGGGCCGTAGAACGGCGTCTGCCAGCGAGGCGGTAATTAATGGTTTGAAGGGTATTGATCTAAACGTCAATCTGATCGGCTCCACGACCTACGGTAAACCCTATGGATTTACGCCACAAGACAATTGCGGACGCTACTATTACGCGGTCGAGTTCAAGGGTGAAAATCATAAAGGATTTTCGGCTTTTGACGCCGGTTTTGCACCCACGTGCACGGTAGGAGATGATCTGAATTTCCAATTGGGCGACCTGGCCGAACCCCGCTTGGCTGAGGCACTGCAACACCTCAAAAGCGGCCAATGCACGAGTGCCCCAACAGCCAGCATCAAAGCCCTTAGCGTGCTAGGGCAAGTGCCTTATCCGGTAGATCCGACACGCTCACGGACGCTGATGATCCCCGCCAAGGTATATCCGTGAGTGCCCGGCGCAAGGCACTCAGCGCGTCGGTGATTGCAGCAGTCCTTTTTACGGCTTGCCAATCAAGCGCCTTGCCGCAGGGCCAGGCGACCCGCTTGCGAACCACCAATGACGCAGTTCGAATAGAACTTACACAAGCGCTCAAGGATTTCACAGGTGCTTCGCAGCTATTGATTGATCCGCACCAACTTACTGTGGCATCTACATTGACCCTAGAACGTGTGCGTGGCAAAGACCCCAATGGGCTTATCAGGCAGGGCGCAGATCGTGAGCTGCCAGAGATTTTTCAACTGCGCTGGGCAAGCGGTCAATGCATGCTCGTACAGCTCAGCACAGGAAAAAGCCGGGTTCTACAGCAGGCAGATTGCCAAGTTGCTCCCTAAGCGCCTGATTTCATCGCATCGCATCCTGTCAATCCCGACCCAGTCCAGGTAGCGACTGCCAACTCAATACACATAAGACAAACCCACACTCAATTGCAATGTCTTGTTCTTAGAAAAATCAAGGGTGTTGCGCTCGCCAAGCAAGGATCGTGAATCCCACACATAAGTCTTGATGTCCAACTTCCAGTCTTTGCCAACATAGGCGCTGGCGGCAGCTTCCAAGTTCAGAGTGTCAAAGTCTTTGCCGGTGAATTTGGCATATAACTCCCAGGTGCCGAAGTTTTGGTAGGCGCCTAGGCCAAGTTCCGAATACGCATCGCCGAGCACAAGCGATTCATAAGAGCCCAGCAGCTTCAGGCCATCGGACATCGCAAAACCGCTCACCCACTTGCGGGTAATTCCACGCGAGCTGAGGTAGTTGTACTGGTTAGGTACCAAAAAGCCACTGATGAGCCAAGGCTGGGCATTGGTTTTACCGTCCACAATAAAGTCGCGTCGAGCCAACACGCCGCTTAGTACGGAGCCGCTAATGGCGCTAAGCCAGTTAATCTTGCGCAAATCATCGCTCTGTAGGTTGGAGCCCAGGCCACGAAGACGATAGTCTTGCGCTACCGCCTCGATGTCGCCATCGCCTGTATCTTTGCCGCCACCATACAGGGCGATAGCCAAATTATTCGTCACGCTGAAGGTGTTCACAGCGCTCGAACTGCCTTTGAAAAATTGTTGCGCATCTGAGCGCTCCGACACGCCAATTTCGTTATTGACGCCTGCGCCGAATAAAATCGCTAAAGGAGCTTTGCCGGAGTCCCGATTCACCGTTGCTTGGGTTTTGGGAAAAGTCGAATAAGTAGCGGCACCAGTTTTCAGAAACAAACCGGCGGTCAGACCGAAAAAGTCCCTCGGGGCTTGACAAAAGGTGTCTCTACATGTCGAAAACTCTGCACGTCCGCCCATGGCAACGGCCCGTGATGCGTGCCCCCACTCGTGATAAGCGATGTAACTGCCATTGAGCAATGTGATGGCACTGGAGCCCAATAGCAAGCCGGCACGCATCCAAGGCCCACTCAATTGATCCGGGTATTTCTCATAGGACCAACGGGCCATCCGCTCTACCGCCCTGTTCCCCTCAAGTAGCACATCAGCATAGTCCACGTTGTTGGCGTAGTCGCCCGAAAAGTAGCCGCTTTGCACGGTGATGGTGTCCCGGGCTGCAGGCGCTGCACTTGCAGTGTCCTGCGCGGCGCACCAGTTGGCAGCGCCAAGCGCCACCACGACCATGGCCTTGAGGCAAAGTACGCCCAAACGTTTCACGATAAGGGCGCGCTTGACGGGCCAGCTTCGCACGTCTTGCAAGGGGCACTGTTTAAACGACATAGAGGTATTCCTAAATACATTAAATAAACATTATTTATTTAACTATAAATTAAAAATCTATCCTGCATTGGTAAACCATCGCGTAGGCGGACGCAGACAAAGAAACAGCCGGGCAGCCAGGTCAAAGCGACAATCGCCTGCATGCAAAGCCACTATCCCCTGCGCTTGTGATTACGCTCAACGCCCTTTACCTGGCCCGACGCCTGTTGCGCAGGCCCGATGCGCACAAAGGCGATCACGGAAAAGTCTTGCTGATCGGCGGCGCACCCACGATGGCTGGGGCGCTGGTGCTGGCCGGGCGGGCGTCGCTGTATGCGGGCGCTGGATACACGGTTTTAATGATGTTGGACGCAGCCAGTGCGCTGGTCATACCGGAGCAGCCTGAGCTCATGGTGCATGCGGCTAAGGACTACGAAGATCCCACACGGGCACTGGCGGCTATCGGGCCTGATGTCCTCGCCATCGGACCCGGTCTGGGCCTGGACAGCTTGGCGCAGCAATGGCTGCAAGCTGCCCTGGCGTGGGCCGGCCCGCTGGTCCTGGACGCAGATGCGCTCACCTTGCTGGCCACGCATGCGCACCTTCTCGATGCTTTGCGCAAACGCCCGCAAACCGCCAGCCTAACGCCGCACCCTGGCGAGGCAGCACGCTTGCTGGGCTGGAGCAACCACGATATACAAGCTGACCGCGCCGCCGCCCTGCAGGTCCTGATAGCGCATACCCAGTCCATCGTCGTACTCAAAGGCCAACACAGCCTGGTGGGCGCGCCCGGCAATGCGCCGCATCAATGCATGGAGGGTAACCCCGGCATGGCCGTAGGCGGCATGGGCGACGTGCTCACCGGCTGCCTTGCTGCACTAGCCGCCCAAGGGATGCGGCACCATTTAGGCCTGCATGAAGCCACTTGCCTAGCCGTTCAAGTGCATGCGCTGGCCGCCGACCGTCTGGTGGCACGGGGTGTAGGGCCCGTGGGGCTGACGCCTATGGAAGTAGCGATGGAATTGCGCGAGGTAATAAACTTTTTTGGGTCTTTGCAACCAAAAGCCTAGGCGGTCATTACGGGGCCACTGGCCACGGCAACCCGTAGCTTTTTTGACGCCAGGGCGCATTAAAAGTGCAGGCTTACTTCACCGCTGCGACCCTGCGCGTCAAAACTGCGCTCGACAAATAGCGCGCTATTGCGGCGCAGCATGATCAGGCTGCTGGCGCGGGTGCCGTAGTCGCTGCCGCGTATGAAGGCAGGGGACAGGGCACGCTCGCGCTCCAAAGGGATGCCAGTTTCGGGCAGTTGCGCATCCGGCGCAGTTTGGTCGTTGGCCAGCATTTCGAACAAGGCCTCGCGTAGGGTCGGCTGCGATACAGCCTGCTGCGCGACCCAGTGCTGAAGACTACTTTTCAGCGCAACCAGCTTGGGCCAGGGCGTGTCAAAACCGGCGTTGGAAACGGCGGCAATACCGGGCTGCATGATAAGCATGCGTGCGCCCCGGCTTTCGAAGCCAAGCAGGGTCCGACCGTCGCAAACCAATAGATTGAAAGCGTTGTATTGCGTTGCGCTAGGCGCGATGCTGTCCAGGTAGTGCTGCGCGCTTACCTGGCTACCCAAAAAATTGCTGACCAATGCGCCGCGTGAGGGTGCCTCTGCGCGCTGATGGCGCAGGTCGCGGACATTGGTCAGCGCAGCCATGCGGCCACCGGGCGCAAGGCCCAGCCATGTGCCACCGGCCTGCAGGTCTTTGCCGGCGCATATATGCGCATCGGCCCAATGGTGCAGTGGCCGTGTGGGGCGACCGTAGTACTCGTCGCGGTTAGCGATGAGTAAGAGCGGCTGGTCCGTGCCGGGCTGCCAGTTCCAAGCGATGAGACACATGGTGTTTGCGCGATGCGCAGGTTGCTGTTGCTGTTGCTGCTGTCGCGTAGTCTAAGCGTTTGCAGTTTGCGGCTGCTGCACATCGGCTGCAGCCATTTTTTTTAACAACGCAAGCACACATAGAAGCGTGATGTGCAGCACGGTAATGCATTTCACCAAGGTGAACGCCAGACGATTTTCAAATACGATACGCGCGCCGCTGTGGGGGACCGCAGATAGCTTTTTGCAAATGCAGCATCAGACTACGGCGGCGTTTTTTGGGCGTCAAATAGTTCCAAAAAATTTTTCAAAATACGTTACAAAAGTGTGTAAGTCGTGTAAAAATCGCGCATACTATTAGCACCTGGAAAATTAGGTCACCAAAAACAAGTATGTTGGAAACAGATTTGCAGGCCTTGCCATATTGCATACCTTCAGACATTGCGATGCTCCGCAACGGATCTGTACCCTCCAAATTTCGCCGCAAGCGCGGCGTTGCAACTGCCGGATACCCCAGTGCTGTTTGATCATTGCGCGCAGTGCAGGCAATGCTGCCACATAGACCCCGGCTTTCCACCCTTGGACATTACCCTCACCACCACCGAAAAAAAGGTGATGGGCAGCGTATGCATTGAGACACAGTGCACCCATTTAGGCGATCAGGGTTGCACCCTTGGAGACCACAAGCCGCTCAGCTGCAAGCTCTATCCACTGGCTTACCATCCGAAGCAAAAAAAGTTTTATTACGACAGCGACTGCCCCTTGATGCCGGAATACCAGCGTCAACTGTCTAACCCCCACAGCGAGGCCTCCGCGCATTTGGCCTCGATGCACAGTGCTATCAAGGCACTGCACGCCAGTGATGCGGCGTTTTTGCGCGAAAACCACCGCATCGACTCTGACTACTTTGATCTGCAACCCTTG
The DNA here is from genome assembly GCA_945865425.1 of Comamonas sp. lk. GTDB lineage: Bacteria > Pseudomonadota > Gammaproteobacteria > Burkholderiales > Burkholderiaceae_C > Allorhodoferax. Next base: position 10,202 of record CAMBFN010000076.1, read on the forward strand.
CAAGCCAAGGCCTAGCC
>CAMBFN010000077.1 GCA_945865425.1 Comamonas sp. lk
CTTTTTGTCAAAAAGATCGGCAAAAAGTGCTCTTTGTAAATTGATCAAGGAGATAGTCATGGCAACTGCAAAAAAACCAGCCGCAAAAAAAGCGGCACCTGCGAAGAAAGCCGCACCGGCTAAGAAGGCAGCACCTGCGAAGAAAGCCGTACCGGCTAAGAAGGCAGCACCTGCGAAGAAAGCGGCACCGGCCAAGAAGGCAGCACCTGCGAAGAAAGCGGCACCGGCCAAGAAGGCAGCACCTGCGAAGAAAGCGGCACCGGCCAAGAAGGCAGCGCCTGCGAAGAAAGCGGCACCGGCCAAGAAGGCAGCACCTGCGAAGAAAGCGGCACCGGCCAAGAAGGCAGCGCCTGCGAAGAAAGCAGCACCTGCGAAGAAAGCAGCACCTGCGAAGAAAGCAGCGCCTGCGAAAAAGGCAACTGCGCATGCGAAGCCTGCTGCTCCTGCGGCGCAGACCAAGCTCAACCCTAAGGCCGCCTGGCCTTTCCCGAGCGCATCGAAGCCCTGATTTATTGCCGCTTCGAACCCAAGCCCGGCATGCTTCGCGCGTGCTGGGCTTTTTTCATGCTGTTTCCACTGAGATTTTCAGCTCGTGGGGCATGCGCTGGCGCAAGTGCTGCTACCCATTCGCATGCACATGCACATGCACATGCACATTCGGGTGGCCTGGCAGGCTAGTAACAATCTTGGCGCACTCTCGGACGGGCTTTTCAATCTAAAGTCGCGCTCATCAGGATCCAGCCTTCCTGTGTATCCAGGACCTGTAATTGGCAAAACGGCGCGTAGGCGGCTTGCAAGTCCTCAGCCTGTCGCTCCAATATACCGGACAAGAGCAAACGGCCGCCGCTTTGCGTCAGGCTGCACAAAAGCGGGGCCAGCACCTTCAAGGGCGAAGACAAAATATTGGCCACCACCAAGGAGTAGCTTCCAGCAGTAGTATCGGGCAAGCCCGCCTGTAGGCGAACGGCATTATTCTTGGCATTGTCCAAGGTGGCTTGTACCGCCGCTGGATCGATGTCGACCGCACACACCGCGCTAGCGCCGAATTTGGCAGCAGCGATGGCCAATATGCCTGAACCACAGCCGTAGTCCAAGACCGTGTCAGGTAAAGGATTGCGGGCCATCCAACGCAGGCACATGCGCGTGGTGGGGTGGGTTCCGGTGCCAAAGGCCAGGCCCGGGTCGAGCACAATGCTATGGCTAGCGGCAGAGGGTAGTTGGTGCCAACTGGGCACGATCCAAAAACTCGGCGTAATTTCCACTGGCGCAAACTGCGCTTGTGTCAAACGTACCCAGTCCTGGTCAGCGATCGCAGTCACACCTTGCAGCGAGCAGCTGTCAAAAAAATCTTGTGCTTGCAATAGCCTGCCGGCTTCTAGCGCCAGGCTTTGCTCACTAAAGAGTGCAAGCACCACCGAGCGTTCCCATCCGTCCCGCGGCGCCGGCATGCCCGGTTCGCCAAACAAAGCCTGCTCCGCCTCAGTCTGGGCGTCGGCATCTTCCACACTGACGCTCAGGGCGTCTAGCGCTTGCAAGGCATCGCTCAAGGTTTCGACCTGGCCTTGCGGGCACACCAGGCGCAATTCGTACAGACTTGCTTCAGCGCTTGTGCTGTTCAAGCCAATGCTCCAGATAGTGAATATTGGTACCGCCAGCCATGAACTTGGCGTCCACCATGAGTTCGCGGTGCAAGGGGATATTGGTACTGATGCCCTCTACCGCGGTTTCCAGCAAAGCGGTGCGCATACGCGCTAGTGCTTGCTCACGCGTATCGCCATGGACGATGAGTTTGCCAATCATGGAGTCGTAATTGGGTGGAACAAAATAATTGGAATAAATATGCGAATCCACCCGTACACCGGGCCCGCCGGGGGCGTGCCAGGTGGTGATGCGACCTGGGGAGGGCGTGAATTTGAAGGGGTCTTCGGCGTTGATGCGACATTCGATGGCATGCCCGGAAATGGTGATCTGGCGTTGGGTAAATGGCAGTTTTTCACCCGCGGCCACCATGATCTGCGTCTTGACGATGTCAACGCCGGTGATCATCTCCGTCACCGGATGCTCCACCTGCACGCGAGTGTTCATCTCGATGAAGTAAAACTCACCCGCCTCGTACAAAAACTCAAAAGTACCCGCGCCTCGGTAGCCCATTTTTTTACAGGCAGTGACGCAGCGCTCACCGATACGTTCAATTAGCTTGCGGTTGATACCGGGCGCAGGAGCCTCCTCGAGAATCTTCTGGTGCCGCCTTTGCATAGAGCAATCTCGCTCGCCCAAATACACCGCATTTTTAAAAGAGTCGGCCAAAATCTGGATTTCTATATGGCGCGGGTTTTGGAGAAATTTTTCCATGTACACTGCAGGATTGCCAAAGGCTGCCCCGGCCTCGGCCTTGGTCATCGCCACAGCATTGATCAGCGCCGCTTCGGTATGCACCACGCGCATGCCGCGTCCGCCGCCACCGCCTGCAGCCTTGATGATGACCGGATAACCCACGCTTTTTGCAATCCGGCGGATTTGGACTGGGTCATCGGGCAACTCGCCCTCCGAGCCGGGAACGCAGGGGACGCCGGCGCGGATCATGGCCTGCTTAGCCGATACCTTGTCGCCCATGATGCGGATGCAATCAGGCGTGGGCCCGATGAATTGGAAACCGCTTTTTTCTACCCGCTCGGCGAAATCGGCGTTTTCACTTAAAAAGCCGTAGCCGGGATGGATGGCTTCAGCGTCAGTCACTTCGGCGGCCGAAATAATGGCCGGCATATTCAGATAGCTCAGGCTCGATGCCGCCGGTCCGATACAAACCGCTTCCTCAGCGAGGCGCACATATTTCGCGTCGCGGTCGGCCTCGGAATACACCATCACGGCGCGAACGCCCAACTCGCGGCAAGCGCGCTGGATGCGAAGCGCAATTTCGCCACGGTTGGCAATCAGGATTTTTTTAAACATGGCTTATCGTCATTCGATCATGAACAGGGCTTGCCCGTATTCCACTGCCTGACCGTTTTCGCACAATGCCTGCACCACTTTGCCGGATTTGTCCGCTTCGATCTCGTTGAGAATCTTCATGGCTTCAATAATGCAAATGGTCTGGCCCTCTTTGACCATGTCGCCGACATCCACAAACGCCTTGGCGCCGGGGGAGGAAGAGCGGTAAAAAGTGCCAACCATCGGCGATTTGACAGTGTGCAGCTCGCTCACCTCGGGTGTCGAAGCTTCAGCAGGTGCTGCCGCTGGCGCGCCCTGGGGCGCACTCTGCGTGTGCGGCGCAACCGCCATGGCCGGTGCATAGCTATGGACAACCGCTTGCGAGCCTTTGACGATTCTTACTTTGCCTTCGGCCTCGGTAATCTCCAACTCCGAAACATTGGAGTCGGAGACCAGGTCGATCAGAGTTTTTAGTTTGCGTAAATCCATGGATCCTCCTTGCATTTGACAGAACCGGTTGGTAATGCCCTCGCGTCGAACGCGTATAAAAAACTTTAAATTAATTAAAATTGTTTAAAAGATTCTAAAACAGCCTAAATTAATGCATCACACGGCATAAAGCCAATGGCGCATTAAACCTCTACAACTGCTATCTTAAGCCACGCCACTGGTCCAGATCCTGTTGCACTATGCGCCCGAGTTTGCGTTGGGCGATCTGGCCATCGCTTGAGAACACCACGGTAAACGGTAGGCTCCCCGTCAAATTACCCAGTTCCCGGCTCAGTTCAGTACCTTCGAGTCCGGCCATACCAATCGCAAAGGACAGCGGACTGGTTTTCAAAAAGCTTAGCACGCGTTCGGGCTTGTCTACGGCTAATCCAAGAACTTGCCATCCGTTGGACCTATTTTCTTGATAAAAGGCCTCTATTAGAGGAAGTTCCTCAATACACGGTGGGCACCAGGTAGCCCAAAAATTGACTAGCAGCGGTCGTCCTTGAAAGCTTTGCATGGGAAAGTTTTGGCCCTGCGGGCTGATCCATTGGCGTGCCCATAAGCCGGCCGGTGCGGCATCCTCTGTCGGGCGATGCCGCCACCAGGAGGTGGCAATACCGGCGCCCAGGGCGGTCGCCGCGAGCGCTCCCAAAGCCCAGCGGCGGCGCGGCGCGGCGGGTGCGGGTGCGGGTAAATCAGATGGCTGCATGCAGCTTATTGTCCATCAAAGTGCGCAAGGCCTTGGCGTCACCGCGCCAGCGCCGCCCCTGCGCGTCCGATTGCAGCGCGCCTCGGATACCATCCAGATCGTTCACAAGCAAGTGCAGGCCAATATAGGATCTGAACGCCTCACACCAGACTTGCACACTAAGCGCGTCGACCGTCTCGCCATGCAAACCGGTGACTTGACTGGCCGCAAAGCGCACGCCTCTATCGATCAAGGTAATTTCGGCTATTTTCGAGTCTTCGCAGAATAACTGCAGGTAAATGTCCGAGTGGCGGGTGGCTGTACCACGCCAGACCGCGCCACCCAGATGGGGCTGAAAACCGGCTAAGCGCTCCATCCAGTCCATGGCGATAGCGCGCAGCACGCCAAGTTCCTGCGCCTGGCGTTCAGGGCAGAAGATAGCGATGTAGTCTTGCACCGCTTGTTCCATGGTTTCGTGGTCAGGCAGGCTCTGGCGGGGTGACAGGCCGAGTTGCTGGGCCGCACGGCGCTTGGCCGCACCGAACTCCAGCCCTTCCTCCACCACCGAGCGTGCCGCCACCGCCGCTATTTCCGCTTTAATGCTGTCCATGGCTGCATTGTGCACCTAGGAGGCAGCTGTCAAGCGGTACTGGCTGCGTAGTCGCCAGCGATGCGGATTTTTAACTGTTATCGCCTAGTAGCGCGCGGGCGCCCGGGTCCTGGCCGCCTGCAAGCTATGGGTGCTGTCACGGGAACGGCCCTGCGCGGGCAGGGGTGGCCGGTAAAATTCGGTGATGCACATACACATATTGGGGATTTGCGGCACGTTTATGGGCGGGCTGGCAGCCCTGGCGCGCGAGGCTGGCCACCGGGTGACGGGGTGTGACTCCGGTGTGTACCCACCGATGAGCGATCAATTGCACGACCTGGGCATTGAGGTGATGCAAGGCTTTGCCGCTGACCAACTGGCTCTGGCGCCGGACATATACGTGGTGGGCAATGTGGTCAGCCGTGCCCGCCATACCGACGGCAGCGCCAAATTTCCGCTAATGGAGGCGATTTTGGACCAGGGCCTGCCCTATACCAGCGGCCCGCAGTGGCTGGCTGAGCACCTCCTGGCCGGTCGCCACGTGCTGGCGGTCGCCGGCACCCATGGCAAAACCACCACTACCGCGATGTTGAGCTGGATTTTGGAACATGCAGGTCTTCAGCCAGGTTTCTTGATCGGCGGTGTGCCTTTGAACTTCGGCGTTTCGGCCCGCCTGGGGCAAGGCGCCCCGTTTGTGATCGAAGCCGACGAATACGACACCGCGTTTTTCGATAAACGCAGCAAGTTTGTGCATTACCGCCCGCGCACCGCTATTTTGAACAACCTGGAGTTCGACCACGCCGACATTTTTGACAATCTGCAGGCGATTGAGCGGCAGTTCCACCATTTGCTGCGCACTGTGCCGTCCAATGGTCGGCTGCTGGTCAATGACTTGGAAGAAAGTCTGGTGCGCGTGTTGCAAATGGGTTGCTGGAGCGAGGTACGCAGTTTTGGTGCAGCGCTTAGCGATTTTTCCGCACAAGGCGATCCCGAAGATTTCGCGGTGCTACAGCAGGGTGCGCAGGTCGCACGGGTGCAATGGGCCCTGGGCGGCGTACACAACCAGCTCAACGCTTTGGCCGCTATCGCGGCGGCAGAGCACCTTGGCGTGCACCCGGCGCACGCGGCTTTGGCCTTGCAGCATTTTGAAAACGTTAAACGCCGCATGGAAGTGCGCGGACGTGTCGTACTGGCAGGGCAACAGACCGCGCCCTTGGTCACGGTGTACGACGATTTTGCGCACCACCCCACCGCTATACGTACCACGCTTGATGGTTTGCGCCGCCAGGTGGGCGCGGCGCGCATTCTCGCGGTGTTCGAGCCGCGCTCCAACACCATGAAACTGGGCGCCATGAAAGCGCAATTGCCTTGGTGTTTGAAAGAAGCGGATTTGGCCTTTTGCCATAGCGCCGGCTTGGGCTGGGACGCGCATGCGGCCTTGGCGCCTATGGGCGCGCGCGCCCGGGTTGCCGAGTCCGTGGATACGCTGATTGATCAGTTGTGCGCTCTGGCGCAGCCCGGCGACCACATCGTGTGCATGAGCAACGGCGGTTTCGGCGGCATTCACGCCAAGTTGCTACTGTCTTTGCAGCGGTCTGCGCCGCCCTTGCCTTAGGTCAGCAGGCAAGTCCAACCAGGCCGCACTGGGCATCGGTGCAACCGTCCTGGTGGTAGTTAGGTCACCGTGCTGCGGCGCACGCGGCGCGCTTTCACGGATTGCGACAGGGTTTCTAGGCTGCTGAGCGAATCGTCCCAGCCCAAGCAGGCATCGGTAATGCTTTGGCCGTAATGCAAACCGGCCACCGTATCTTTGCCTGGTGTAAATTTTTGCGCCCCCGCGTTCAAATGGCTCTCCACCATCACGCCAAAAATCCGGGTGGAACCTTGCGCCAGCTGCCCTGCGATGGCTTGGGCTACTTCCAACTGCTTTTGGTATTGTTTGCTGCTGTTGGCGTGGCTGCAGTCGACCATCAGGGTTTGCGCCAGGCCTGCTTTGGCTAGGTCCTGACAGGCAGTTTCCACACTTTTCGCATCGTAATTGGGCGCCTTGCCGCCGCGCAAAATTACATGGCAATCCGGGTTGCCCTGGGTTTGCACAATCGCCACCTGGCCGTTTTTGTGCACCGATAAAAAGTGATGGCCGCCGGCAGCTGCCTGGATCGCATCGGTAGCGATTTTGATATTGCCATCGGTGCCATTTTTAAAGCCAATCGGCGCTGACAGGCCCGAGGCCAGTTCGCGGTGCACTTGGCTTTCGGTAGTGCGCGCTCCGATCGCGCCCCAGGCGATCAGGTCGCCCAAATACTGGGGTGAAATGACGTCCAAAAATTCGCTGCCCGCAGGCAGCCCTAGGCGGTTGATGTCGATCAACAACTGGCGCGCGATTCGCAGACCTTCGTCTATGCGAAAGCTTTCGTCCAAATAGGGGTCGTTTATCAAGCCTTTCCAGCCCACGGTGGTGCGTGGCTTTTCAAAGTACACCCGCATCACGATTTCCAGCGTTTCGGCGTAATGGTCGCGCTGTTCTTTGAGGCGTTTGGCATAGTCCAGCGCGGCGGCGGGATCGTGGATGGAGCAAGGGCCAATGATGACTAGCAGGCGGTCATCTTTGCCGTTCATGATGTTCTGGACGCGCTTACGGGTGGCTGAGATCAGGGTTTCCACGGCCGTGCCGCTGATGGGGAAAAAGCGGATTAAATGTTCGGGGGGCGGCAGCACGGTAATGTCCTTGATACGTTCGTCATCAGTAATGCTGGTGCGGTCGGCGCTGGCGGTCATTTCAGATTTCCTCTTACAGGTAGTTCAAAAAAGTAGGGCACAAAAAAACCGCCGGGGAGGCCGGCGGTTCGGGGAATTCGGTACGCTGTTGAAGTGCTTGCGTTCAGAACCCTCTCACGCCGGGGGCGATAGAGAACCAAAAGTAGCTAAAGAAAAAGCGCTGCAAATGCATAATGCTGAATGTAACACAGCAGGTCTTACGCAGACTTGATGTCTTAGGCGGTACCGCCCACGGTCAGCCCATCGATGCGCAAGGTCGGCTGCCCTACGCCCACGGGCACGCTTTGGCCGTCTTTACCGCAGGTGCCCACGCCGCTGTCCAGAGCCATGTCGTTACCGATCAGGCTAACGCGTTTCAAGCAGTCTGGCCCGCTGCCGACCAGGGTCGCGCCTTTGACGGGGTACAAAATTTTGCCGTTTTCAACCCAATAGGCTTCGCTGGCCGAGAACACAAATTTGCCAGAAGTGATGTCCACCTGCCCGCCACCGAAATTGACCGCATACAGGCCTTTCTTGATGCTGCGCACGATCTCCTCTGGCGCTTTGTCCCCACCCAACATATAGGTGTTGGTCATACGCGGCATGGGCACATGGGCATAGCTCTCACGCCGTCCGTTGCCGGTAGGTGCCACACCCATGAGGCGTGCATTCATGGCGTCTTGGATATAGCCTTTGAGAATGCCGTCCTCAATCAGTACATTGCGCGCGCTGGTATTGCCCTCGTCATCGACATTGAGCGAACCGCGCCGCTCGGCCATGGTGCCGTCGTCCAGAACCGTTACACCTTTGGCCGCAACGCGCTGGCCAATGCGCCCGCTAAATGCGCTGGAGCCCTTGCGGTTGAAGTCCCCTTCCAGGCCGTGGCCAATGGCCTCGTGCAACAAAATGCCCGGCCAGCCCGAACCCAGTACGACTGTCATTTCCCCTGCCGGTGCAGGGCGCGCCTCCAAATTGGTGAGCGCCGCATGCACTGCCTGGTCCACGTATTTACTGATTTGTGCATCGTCAAAATACGCCAGGCCAAAGCGGCCGCCGCCGCCGGATGAGCCCACTTCGCGCCGGCCTTTTTGTTCCGCAATCACGGTGACAGATAAGCGCACCAAAGGGCGCACATCGGCGGCCAGAACACCGTCGGCACGCGCCACCAACACCACGTCGTATTCCATCGCCAGGCCGGCCATGACTTGCAATACACGCGGGTCTTTGGCACGGGCTAGTTTTTCCACCCGCCCTAGCAAAGCCACTTTGGCGGCGCTGTCCATGGTGGCGATGGGGTCCTGGTCGGGGTAGAGCGAGCGGCTACGCGCAATCTTGGGTTTGCTCACGCTGATACGCCGCTGGCTGGCCGCTTGCGAAATACTGCGCACCGTGTGCGCGGCATCGAGCAGTGCGGCTTCCGAAATATCGTCCGAATAGGCAAAAGCGGTTTTCTCGCCGCTTACCGCGCGCACCCCTACGCCCTGGTCTATGCTGAACGAGCCGGTTTTGACGATGCCTTCTTCCAGACTCCAGCCTTCGGAGCGGGTGTATTGAAAATACAGGTCTGCTTCGTCCACCTTATGCGCTTTGATTTCCGCCAAGGCGCGGCTGAGGTGGCCTTCGTCCAAACCAAAAGGTGTGAGCAACAGGGATTTGGCGGTGGCCAAGCGTTCAAGAGTGGGTTCGCGAGAGATCATCACGCCATTCTAGGCGGGGCTCCATGGCCTTGCCGCTGACGGGGCAAGGTGAGCGGCGCCCGCGCTAGGGCGCTGCCTCAGGACTGCACCAATCGGCGCGCGTTGGAAATAGACATCAGGATGCCGCAGGCAAAGCCCAGTGTCACCATGGCCGTTCCGCCGTAGCTGATAAAGGGCAGGGGGACACCCACGACGGGCAAGATGCCGCTGACCATGGCCATATTGACAAAGGCGTAGGTGAAAAAAATCATGGATATGCTGCCCGCTAACAGGCGCGAAAAAAGGGTCGGCGCCTCCAGCGCAATCGCCAGGCCGCGCAATATCAGGGCAATAAATGCACCCACGAGCAAGAGATTGCCAAACAGGCCGAACTCTTCGGAAAACGCGGCAAAGATGAAATCGGTGGTGCGTTCCGGAATAAACTCAAGATGGGTTTGGGTGCCCTGCATATAGCCGGCGCCCCAAAAGCCGCCAGCCCCGATACCGATCATGCCCTGGATGATGTGAAAACCCTTGCCCAGTGGGTCGCGCGTGGGGTCTAGCAGGGTGCAGATGCGTTGCTGCTGGTAGTCGTGCAAGACCGGCCAGCGCATGCCGTCGGCGCAGAGGGACGGTTCAAAACCGATCAGCAGCACCACGCCCACCAGTCCCAACACTACCGGTGGGGCAATCCATTTCCAACCCACACCGGCGAAAAAAATCACCGACAGACCGGCCAGCAATACCAGCAGGGCCGTGCCTAAATCGGGCTGGCGAAGGATCAGACCCACGGGTAGCGCCAGCAGCACCGCGGCCACCGCAAAATCCAAGGGGCGCAACTGGCCTTCGCGCTTTTGGAACCACCAAGCCAGCATCAAGGGCATGGCAATTTTCAAAATCTCGCTGGGCTGAATCACCACGCCAACATCCAGCCAGCGGCGCGCCCCTTTTTTGGTCACGCCGAAAATTGCCACTGCGATTAAGAGACCCACGCCCAATAGATATAACGGTACGGCCAGCGTCATTAAGCGCTGTGGTGGAA
>CAMBFN010000078.1 GCA_945865425.1 Comamonas sp. lk
AAACGCTGGGCCGATCTGGGGTGGATGGCCATGGGCTATCCGGAAGAACTAGGCGGCATTGCCGCACCGTGGACGCTGCGTAATGCCTTTGGCGTTGCGGTAGCGCGCTATACCGGCAGTGGCGGCCTGTTGGCAAGTTTGGGCAGCAACAGCATAGGCCTGCCGCCCATCATCCACTATGGCAGCGCGGCTTTGAAACAGGCCATCGTGCCGCAGGTGTTAGCGGGCGAAAAAATTGCCGCTTTGGGTATTACCGAGCCCGGCGGCGGCTCGGACGTGGCCAATTTGCGCACGAGTGCGCGCCGCGAGGGTGATCACTACCTCATCAACGGCGAAAAGACCTTCATCACCTCGGGTATGCGCTTTGACTGGATCAGCCTGGCGGTGCGCACTGATGCGGATAACAAAGGTGCAGGTGGTATTTCCATGATCGCAGTGCCGGGCGACGCACCAGGCATTTCGCGCACCAAGCTGCACAAAATGGGCTGGCATTGCTCTGACACCGCCAGCCTGCACTTTGACAATGTGCGCGTGCCAGTCGGCAATTTGCTGGGCCAGGAGCACAAGGGCTTCAAAATCATCATGGGTAATTTCAATGGCGAGCGCCTGGGTATGTCGGCCACCGCCATCGGTATGGCCGAGGCTTGCTATGACGAAGCGCTGGCCTGGGCGCGCGAGCGCAAGACCTTTGGCCAGCCGCTGACCAGCCACCAGGTACTGCGCCACAAGCTGGTCGATATGCGCATGCGTATTGAGGCCAGCCGCGCCTGGCTGGACAAGCTGTCGGCACAAGCCGATGCCGGCCAGACTGGTGCCGCTTGGGTAGCCGAGGTCTGCATGCTAAAAAACCAATCCACCCAAACCATGCAGTTTTGCGCTGACCAGGGAGTGCAAATTTTGGGCGGCATGGGCTATATGCGCGGCAGCGTTTGCGAGCGTATTTACCGCGAAGTCAAGGTCATGACGATTGGTGGTGGCGCCGAAGAAATCATGAAAGAACTGGCCGCGCGCCAATTGGAAATTTAAGGATACCCACCATGGAAAAAGCCATACTCACCTGCGCGCTGACCGGCGTGCTGACCGACCCCAAGCAACACCCGGTGCCGGTCACGCCCGCGCAAATGGCCTCTGAGGCCAAAGCCGCTTTTGAGGCGGGCGCATCCATCATGCATGTGCACATACGCCGCCAAGAAGAGGGCATGGGCCACATGCCCTCCTGGGATCCGGAAGTGGTCTGGGAAGTGACCCAAGCCATACGTGCCGCCTGCCCCGGCGTCATCATCAACCTGACCACCGGCGTGGTAGGCAAAGACATTGCCGGGCCCTTGGCCTGCATACGCCGCGTGCGCCCCGAAATCGCCGCTTGCAATGCGGGTACGCTCAACTACTTAAAGATCCGGTCCGATGGCCGCTGGGCCTGGCCGCCTATGGTGTTCGACAACCCGGTGGACAAGGTCAAAGGATTTTTAGACGTGATGCACGAAACCGGCACCATGCCCGAGTTTGAATGCTTTGACGTGGGGATTGTGCGATCGGTGGCTATGTTCAAAAAAGCCGGTATGACGGACCACCTGGACTACAACTTTGTGATGGGCGTGGATTCGGGCATGCCCGCAGATGCCGAATTACTGGCCTGGTTGTGCAAGCAAATAGACCCGGGCGTCACCTGGCAAAGCACGCTGATAGGCCGCCAGGAAATCTGGCCCGTGCACCAGGCCACAGCAGATTTGGGCGGCATGCTGCGCACCGGCCTGGAAGACACGTTTTACCTGCCTGACGGCTCGCGCGCCAGCGGCAACGGCGCGCTGATTGAAGCGTTGGCCCGCTGCGCCCGCAATGCCGGCCGCGATATCGCCTCCCCCGCCGAAGCCCGCGTCCGCTTAGGACTGCGCGCGGCTGCTTAAAACCTTTGTATTTTTGCCCACGGAGACACCATGCAATTTACCCATGAACATCGCGAAGTCCAGAAAACTCTCAAGCGCCTGATTGACGAAGACATCAACCCCCATGTGGACGAATGGGAAGAAGCCGGGATTTTCCCGGCGCATGAGGTGTTTAAGAAGTTGGGTAGTTTAGGCCTCCTGGGCCTGACCAAGCCCGAGGCTTACGGCGGCGCGGGACTGGACTACAGCTATAGCTTGGCCATGGCCGAAACCCTGGGCCATATCCATTGCGGTGGAGTGCCCATGGCCATCGGCGTGCAAACCGATATGTGTAGTCCGGCTTTGGCACGCTTTGGCAGCCCCGAACTCTGCGCCGAGTTTTTGGTCCCGTCCATTGCCGGCGATATGGTGGGCTGCATCGGCGTGTCCGAGCCCGGTGCGGGCAGCGACGTGTCCGCCATCAAAAGCCATGCGCGCAAAGACGGCGACGACTACATCATCAGCGGCCAGAAAATGTGGATTACCAACAGCCTGCAAGCAGACTGGATGTGCATGCTGGTCAACACCGGTGAAGGTGCAGCGCACAAAAACAAAAGCCTGGTGATGGTGCCGATGCGTGAAGGGCGCGGTGGCAAGCTGACGCCAGGCATTGAAGTAGCGAAAAAAATTCGCAAAATAGGCATGAACAGCAGCGACACCGGCCTGATTTATTTTGACGAAGTGCGCGTACCCCAGCGCAACCGCATTGGTGGCGAAGGCCAGGGTTTTATCTACCAAATGCAGCAGTTCCAGGAAGAGCGCCTGTGGGCGGCGGCCAGCACCTTGCAAGGCCTCAACAACTGCATTGAAGACACGATTGCCTATGCGCAAGAGCGCAAACTCTTTGGCGCTACGCTGGCTGATCAGCAATGGGTGCAGTTCAAGCTCGCCGAAATGAAAACCGATGTGGAAGCCCTGCGCGCCCTGACCTACCGCGCTTGCGACTTGTATGTGCAAGGCCAGGACGTAACCGAACTGGCCAGCATGGCCAAGCTGATGGCCGGGCGCTTGAACCGCAGCGTGACAGACGGCTGCCTGCAGTTCTGGGGCGGCATGGGCTATTCCTATGAAACCCGCATCTCGCGCGCCTTCCGCGACGGTCGCCTGGGCTCTATTGGCGGCGGGGCGGACGAAGTGATGCTGGGCATCCTGTCCAAAATCATGGGTATTGCGAAGCGGCCACCCAAGCAGTGAAAAAGATAGACGCGGTCATCAAGCGAGGGGCTGTGTGTGCTGCCCTGTGCTGCGACCTGAGTGGGGCTGCACAGGCCACCGAATGGAAGCTAATTACCACCAGCAGCGACCAGAGCAAAATCACCTACTGGTATGTGGAACCGGCCAGTATCGTGGTGCAATCCAACGTGCTCCAAGCGCGCTTGCGCACCGCCTGGTCCACGCCGCAATACGGGCCCAATAACACGAGCTACCAGTCCACCACCTACCTGAACTTCATCGACTGCGAGCGCCGCACCATTGCCTTTACGGGCAACACCTATTTCAGCGATAGGGAGTCCACCGGCGTACCGGTCTACCAAGAAGAAGCACAGCCCTTACCGACCCTGCGCTTTAGCGCGGTACGGCCTGGGACGCCGGGCGAGATACGCATTAATTACCTGTGCCAGTCGCACGGCACCTCGTCCAATAAGTTGATCTAGGCTTTAGTCAAGGCCGGACTGCCGCGTCGCTAACGCTCCTCGCAGTGACGGGTGTGGCAAAGGCGCGTCATTGCGTACATGGACGCTCCCTGTTTAGCAAACTGTTTATTGACTTCTCGCAGTGACGGGTGTGGCAAAGGCGCGTCATTGCGAGGCCGCAGGCCGTGGCAATCCATGGCTTGCAATGGGGCGATGAGCTATGTCACGGCTAACGTATCTCGTGTGTATCGCTCAGCCGGGAAGTTTGCTTTACAGCCCGAGCGCAAAGCGCGCCGCGTTCACGATGCTGGCGGCATCGACCCGGAAGTAAGCGCGCAATTCCTGGCGCGTGTCACTGCGGCCAAATCCGTCTGTGCCCAGGGTCAGGTAACGGCGACCTGCCGGCATGTGGGCGCGTATGCTTTCGGGCACGGCACGCACATAGTCACTGGCAGCGATGATGGGGCCTCTGCCGCTTTGTAATTGCGATTGCAAAAAAGGGATCGCTGCGCCAAGTCCGTCGATAGCATCCTGCTCGCAGCGTAGACCATCACGCGCCAGTTCGCTCCAGCTTGTCACGCTGAACACTTCGGCGGCAATGCCTTGCTCGGCCAGCAGAGCGGCGGCTTTAATGACCTCGCCCAAAATTGCGCCCGAGCCCATGAGGGTGACGCGTGGCGAGTCCGCCGCCAAGTGCGCAGGCGCCGCTGACAAGCGGTAGCAGCCCTTGAGCAATTGCGCGTTCACACCCGGCGGCAAATCGGGTTGCGCGTAGTTTTCGTTCATCAATGTGACGTAATAAAAAACGTCCTGTTGCTCGACCAGCATGTCGCGCATGCCTTGGTCGACGATGACGGCCATCTCGCCTGCAAACGCCGGGTCGTAGGCTTTGCAATTCGGGATGGTGGCAGCCACCAAATGGCTGCTGCCGTCCTGGTGTTGCAAGCCTTCGCCGCTCAGCGTGGTACGGCCTGACGTCGCGCCGAGTAAAAAGCCCCGTGCACGTTGATCCGCTGCCGCCCAGATGGCGTCACCCACGCGCTGAAAACCAAACATCGAGTAGTAGATGTAGAAAGGCAACATGGCCAGACCGTGCACGCTGTAGCTGGTGGCAGCTGCCGTCCAACTGGCGATGGCACCGGCTTCGTTGATGCCCTCTTCAAGGATCTGTCCGTCCATGGCTTCGCGGTAGCTGAGCACCGAGCCTATATCTTCGGGCTCGTACTGCTGGCCGACGCTGGAATAAATGCCGACTTGTTTGAACAAATTGGCCATGCCAAATGTGCGCGCCTCGTCTGCAACGATAGGCACTACGCGCGGTCCGAGTTGCGGGTCTTTCATCAACTGGCCAAGGATGCGCACAAAGGCCATGGTGGTCGACATTTCTTTGTTGTCGGCCTGCAAGGCAAAGTTTGCGTAGCTGGACAGCGCAGGTACCGGCACCACGGCACACCCGGTATCGCGCTTGGGCAGGTAGCCCCCCAGCGCCTTGCGCTTAGCGTGCAAGTATTGCATTTCGGGTGAGTCCGCCGCCGGTTTGAAAAAATCCATGTTGGTGGCTTGATCGTCTGACAAAGGCAGGTTAAAGCGGTTGCGAAATGCCAGCAGCGCGGATTCGTCGAATTTTTTCTGGCTGTGCGTGGTCATCTTGCCCTGACCGGCCTGGCCCATGCCATAGCCTTTTTTGGTGTGCGCCAAGATGACGGTGGGCTGACCCGTGTGGGCAGCGGCAGCGACGTAAGCAGCGTGAATTTTCACCAGGTCGTGACCGCCGCGTTTGAGCCTGTCGATTTGCTCGTCACTCAGGCCTTGTGCGAGTTGCGCGAGTTCGGGGTTTTGGCCAAAGAAATTTTCCCGATTGAAACGCCCGTCCTTGGCGGCAAATGTTTGCATTTGGCCGTCCACCGTGTTGGCAAAGGCTTTAACCAGCGCGCCGTGCGTATCGCGGGCGAACAAGCCGTCCCAATCGCTGCCCCAAATCAGTTTGATCACGTTCCAACCGGCGCCGCGAAACAGTTTCTCCAGCTCGTCAATGATGCGGCCGTTACCGCGCACCGGGCCGTCTAAGCGTTGTAGATTGCAGTTCACCACCCACACCAGGTTGTCCAGCCTCTCGCGCGAGGCCAAAGTGAGTGCGCTCATGCTTTCGGGCTCGTCCATTTCGCCGTCGCCGAACACGCCCCAGACCTTGCGACCTTGGCAGTTGAGCAAACCCCGGTGCGTCAAATAGCGCATAAAGCGCGCGTGGTAAATCGAGCTGATCGGGCCTATGCCCATGGAGCCGGTGGGAAACTGCCAGAAGTCCGGCATCAGCCACGGATGCGGGTAGCTGGACAGACCGCGTGCGCCTTCGCGCGGCGCCTTGATTTCCTGGCGGTAATGCGACAAATCGGCTTCGTTCAATCGGCCTTCCAGATAAGCGCGGGCGTACACGCCGGGCGCGCTGTGCGGTTGGAAAAAAACCAGATCGCCTTGGTGCTTGTCGTCGCGCGCGTGGAAAAAATGGTTGTAGCCGACCTCGAACAAATCGGCGGCGCTGGCGTAGCTGGCGATATGCCCGCCGAGTTCGCCATAGGCGCCATTGGCGCGTGCCACCATGGCCAGCGCGTTCCAGCGCATCAGCGAAGCGAGTTTTTCTTCTTTGGCCAGATCGCCGGGATAAGGCTGCTGCGCCTGCACGGCAATCGTGTTGACATAAGGCGTAACGAGTTCGGGCGACCATTCGATCTGGCTTTGGTGCGCCAGCGCCACCATCTGGTCCAACAGGTAGCGCGCGCGTTCGGGGCCATAAACGGCTACGACACCTTGAAAGGCTTCGCGCCATTCAGCGGTTTCAAGGGGGTCAATATCAGTGGTTTTTTGCAGCATGGCGGGCAATCGCTTGGATAGGACAGTAGGCCTCAAATATAAAAAAAATGTCGCAATATGTGCTGTTGAAAACACGGGTAGTAAGCCATAGCAAAAGCATAAAATACTTTGAAATTAATTTTTTTAGGTTTTTTATGCTTTTAGACTCTGTGGATTACAAAATATTGGCCCAGTTGCAGGAGGACTCTTCCCTCACCAATGTGGAGCTGGCCCGGCGGGTGCATTTGTCCCCCTCGCCTTGCTTGCAAAGAGTCAAGGCGCTGGAGGCCGCCGGGGTGATTCAGCGCTATGTGGCGCTGACCCAGCCGCAAGCCTTGGGCCTGGGTTTGAACGTGTTTATTTCCATCAGCCTAAAAGAGCAATCCAAGGCGGCGCTGGCCCAATTCGAGCAGCGCATCGCCGAGCATGACGAGGTGATGGAGTGTTATTTGATGACCGGCGACTCGGACTATTTGATCCGCGTGGCGATTGCCGATATGGGCGCACTGGAAAAATTTATTTTGGAACAGCTGACGCCAATTCCGGGCGTGGAAAAAATCCGCAGTAGTTTTGCCTTGAAGCAAGTGCGTTACAAAACCGCACTGCCCTTGCGCGGCGCGGGCAGTGCTTGATGCGGCCTAGCCCCGCACGCCTGCCGCCAAAGCCTGGTCGATGTCCCACAAGATGTCGTCTATGTGCTCAATGCCGACCGACATACGCACCATATCGGGCATCACACCGGCCTTGATTTGTTGCTCGGGCTCGAGTTGCCGGTGGGTGGTGGATGCGGGGTGGATGATGAGGGTACGGGTATCGCCTATATTGGCCAGGTGGCTCATGAACTGCGCAGCTTCGATAAAGCGCACGCCAGCATCCACGCCGCCTTGGATGCCAAAGGCCAGTAAGCCCGAGGCGCCCGGCAGCCCTTCCACGCTGCGCATCTGTCGCAGCACCAAATCGTATTGCGGGTGGTCCGGCAGTCCGGGGTAGTTGACCCAGCTGACGCGGGGATCGTCTTGTAAAAACTGCGCTACTTTGCGCGCATTGCTGCAATGGCGCTCCATGCGCACATGCAGGCTCTCGGTGCCTTGCAATATTTGCCAGGCTGAAAACGGCGACAGGCAGGCGCCATAGACGCGCAAGACTTCCATACGCGCACGCATAGAAAAACCGAAGTCGCCAAAGGTCTCATAAAACTTAACCCCGTGGTAACCCGGCGAAGGCTCGGTCATGCCGGGAAACTTGCCGTTATCCCAGGGGAAAGTGCCGGCCTCGACCATGACGCCGCCCAGCGTGGTGCCGTGGCCGCACAGGTATTTGGTGGCCGAATGCACCACGATGTCAGCACCCAAGCGCAAAGGGTTGCATAAAAAAGGCGAAGGCACGGTGTTGTCCACTATCAAGGGCACGCCATGCGCATGGGCCACTTCGGCGACGGCAGCAATGTCCAACACCGTCAGACTGGGGTTGCCAAGACTTTCGGCAAACACCGCGCGGGTATTGGCCTGCATGGCGGCCGCAAAGGCGGCTGGGTCGGTGGCATCTACAAAGGTGGTTTCGATACCGAAGCGCTTTAGATTGACCGCCAGCATGGTGACGCTACCACCATACAAAGCGCCAGCGGCCACCACATGGTCGCCCTGCTGCAAGATGGTCATCAAGGCCATGGCCTCGGTGGCCATACCGCTGGCCGCAGCCAAGCCAGCGCGCCCGCCTTCGAGGGCGGCGACGCGCTCTTCGAGCGTGGCCACGGTGGGGTTAGACAAGCGGGAATAGATATTGCCAAAGGTCTGCAAATTGAACAGGCTGGCCGCGTGGTCCGCGCTGTCAAACACAAAGCTGCTGGTTTGGTAGATCGGCAAGGCGCGTGCGCCGGTGGCCGCGTCGGGCACCTGCCCGGCGTGGATAGCCAAGGTCTCGGGCTGGAACTGGTGGTCTGCCATGGTGGTCTTCCTCAGGCCTTGGTCAAGCGGCGCTTGGCCGAAATAATGCCGGTGCTCACGCCTACCAGATTGAGCCCGCCAAACAAGCGGCCATGTTCAATCTTGACGCAGCGGTTCATCACCGAATCCAAGCCAGCCTGGCGTACCAACTGGTCCGCCTCTTCGTTGACCACACCAATTTGCTGCCACAGGCAGCGGGCGCCCATGGCGATGGCTTGGCGGGCAATCGGCAGCACGTCTTCGCTGGGCCTGAAGACATCCACCATATCCACCGCAAACGCAATATCGGCCAGATCAGCGTAGCAGTGTTCGCCCAGCACATCGGTGCCGGTGTTGGCGTAGCGCGGATTGACCGGCACGATGCGGTAGCCATGGTCTTGCATGTATTTACTGGCGAAAAAACTGGGCCTATGCCATTGGGCGGACAGACCCACGACCGCAATCGTGTGGCTGCGGCGCAGGATGCGGCTGAGTTGGTCTATGGTGTTCATGGGCGCTAGTATGCCGGTGCTTCCAACAAGATTGATTAAGGGGGGCGAAAACTGGCGGTGAGGCTTTGCATCGACCCGTAGCACCATGGATGGTCTGGGTAGCGCTAAGCCAGTATTTGCGCTAAACCGCCGAGCCTCGCCGATCGCGCGACCGGTTTGGGACATGCTGCTGGCGGGCGGCGCACAATGCCACCTATTTACCCAAGCTCGCCATGTACGCCCTATTTTTTGAAGTTCGCCCAAAACCAGGCCATTTGCCGCATTATTTCGAGCATGTGGACCGACTGCGCCCTGCCCTGGCCAGGCACAAGGGACTCATGTTTTTAGACCGCTACCGCTCGCTGAGCGACGACGCGGTGCTGCTTTCGCACCAACACTGGCTTGACGAGGCCGCCATCCTGGCCTGGCGGCGCGACAGTCTGCACTTGCAATCGCAGCAGGCCGGGCGCTACACACACTTTGCCGACTACCGCATCCGCGTGGCTAGCTTGGCGTGCCAATGGGTCGAGGGTCAATTCAGTGACGCAGCGCAAGACAAGCTAGAGGCACCTGACGAAGGCCGCTTTGTGATCGCCGCATATAGCCAGGCCACCGACGGTCAAGTACCTGCCAAGGCCGGCTTTGAAAGTGTGAACCACCAAGGCGCTTTCATCAGCTTGCAGGAAACCAGCAGCCGCCGCCTAGCGCAAGCCAGCGTCCGCGCCTGGAGCGATGTGCCGGGTCTGCAAAGCGCGCGGGCGTTTCGCGTGGTGCGCGATTACGGCATGCTGGAACGTAAAGAGGCGCCGCGCCCCGGCTAAGCGATTGACGCAGCGTACGCATCATCTTGTAAGCAAAGATGCACAGATGAATCACCCAAACCCCAGCGGGTTGGACTAAGCAAGTGCAAGCCAGATCATGAATTTACTTTATGCTCGGTGTGCACACCAAGCTTAATGGCAGGGTCTCTGCCTAGGGCGTGCTGGAGACTCATCAATGCAATTCAAACTCAACGGCAAGCCCGTGGACCTGGACGTGGAAACCGACATGCCCCTGCTTTGGGCGATCCGCGATGAAGTGGGCTTGACTGGCACCAAATACGGCTGCGGTGTGGCGCAGTGCGGCGCCTGTACCGTGCTGCTCG
>CAMBFN010000079.1 GCA_945865425.1 Comamonas sp. lk
GCGCGCGTGCCGGCCATGGCTGCGCAGCAAGCGCTGCTTTTGCAGATGGTGGCGCTGGCGGACCTGACGCGCAAAGGCTTTGCCGCTGGCGACGTGTCGGCGCTGATGTCGCCGCGCACCGTCATTAGCTGGGCGGAAAACCTGCAAATCTTCGGCAACCTGGCGACTGCGCTGCGCTTGACCTATGTCAATAAATGCGACGAAGCCGAGCACGCCTTAGTGGCTGAATACTTTCAGCGCTGCTTTGATCGCGCTTTGTTCCCCGCCTCCTAAAAAGAGCCAGCATGGGCTCGGATCCTGTCCCAACTGTTCAAGCGCAAGTGCGCAGGCAGCAAGGCCTGGATGCATTGTGCGCCGCCACCTTGCGCGCCCTGAGCGCCAGGCGCGAGGTGCATACACGCGGCCCGCATTGGTACGCTGGCGACGCCGCCTTGCCCAGCTTTGCGCCGCATTTGCATCCGCAGGCGCAGCACAAGCTGCAAGCCCAAGAACATGCCTCGGCCGTGCAAGTTACCTACCCCACACCGCTGGCTTTCACCCCCGCGCCACAAGACCAAACAGTAGCGAGCCCACAGGCCGCGTTGCCACAAAGCCTTGGCGCTGCCAGCCTGCCCGATGCAGCAACCATGGTTTCGTTTCGCGGCGCTGCCGATGGCATCGCTCTTCGCCTACGTTTTAGCGATGCGCTGCTGCACCGCCAGCTGCGGCCCGAGCGGCCGATGGCACGGCGTGTATTTGATGTGTTGGAGCAATACCGCGCCGAGTCACTGGTGCCCGCGCAGTGGCCAGGCGTGCGCAGCAATATGTCGGCGCGTTTTTCCGCTTGGTCGCATGCGTTCGTAAGCGCGCGTTTGCATGAATCAGCACAAGGCCTGCTATTGCTGACCGTAGCGCAAATTGGCCGTGCGCGCGTGACCGGTGAGCCGGTTGATGGTGCTTTGGAAGACCTGCTCGAAGCCACCCGCTTTGGGCTGGTGCCACTTATCGGCCACGCGCTAGCCGCCTTGCGCCGCAGCCGCCAAGCCCAAGCGCTCTATGCGCAGCATGCCTTGGCCATTGCCCAGGTGGTGGCCGATCTGGCCGACGGCGCTTCGCGTGCTGCGGGCAAGGCTGATAAGGCTGTGGCCGACGACAAGGAAGAAGAGGACGCCTGGCTGCAAATTTGGGTGGACTTTGAGGCCGGTGAGGAAAGCGGTTTTACCAGCGCCCTGGAGGCGCGCCATGCGCAGCGGGGCGCCGTCCATAGCTACCGCGTATTTAGCACCCGCTACGACCGCGAAGTTCGCGCTAGCGACTTGGTGCGCCAGGCTCAATTGCAGGAATTGCGCAGCCAATTAGACCTCAGCGTGCGTGCATGCGGTCTGAGTGCGCCACGCCTGGCTCGGCGCTTGCAGACCTTGCTGGCGCTGCCGCAAATAGATGGTTGGGACAGCGCACAAGACAGCGGGTACATAGACGGTCGGCGCTTGGCGCAAATGGTGGCCAAGCCCGACGAGCAAAGCGTATTTCGCCTGCCCCATAGTGCACCCCGCGCCGATGTGGCCCTGACTTTGTTGCTCGACTGTTCAGGCTCCATGAAGCAGCACATGGAAAAACTAGCCCCCTTGGTGGATCTGTTGACCCGTGCTCTGGATATGGCGGGGGTGGCCACCGAGGTGCTGGGCTACACAACCAATACTTGGAACGGTGGACGCGTGATGCGTGATTGGCGCCGTGCCGGCAAGCCGGCGCAGCCAGGCCGGCTCAATGAGCTATGCCATATGGTGTTCAAAGACAGCGGCCAGCCTTGGCGCCGCAGCAAGCTGGGTCTTTCGGCCATGCTCAAAGCCGACCTATTTAGAGAGTGTGTGGATGGCGAAGCCTTGCACTGGGCGGCAGAGCGCTTGCGCGCGCAAGAGTCAGAACGCCGCATACTGGTGGTGTTTTCCGATGGCAGCCCCATGGATGGCGCTACCGTGCTGGCCAATGACACGCATTACCTGGACCGCGATTTGCAGCATGTGGCGCGCCAGTTGGAGCGTGAAGCCGCAATCGGGCTGTACGCAGTGGGGCTGGGCCTGGACCTCAGTGCGTATTTCGCTCGTAGCACGGTGCTTGACTTGCAAAACCAGACCGCGGCACAAGCCTTGGGCGATGTGCTCGCCTTATTGGCACGCGCCACGCGCCAATAAGCTATGTTTGCTTCAGTCCAGCGAGAGCCCAGCCTAGCGCCAGCAATTTGCAGCGCTGTCTGTGGCATTGAGCAGGCCGCGCGCACCTGTATTTTCTAAGGTGAAGTCGCCGCACCTATCACCGTCCATCGGGCTACCGCTCTTGCGCACTGCCTGGATTTTGAAAGTGCTCAAACCCGGATTGTTGGTACCCGCTGCCGGCGCGCAAAAGCTGATGTCATAGCTTTGTGAGCCCGCGCTAGCATGGCGCGGAACCATGGCCAACTCGCTCGGTAAAGTGGCCGCTAGCCCCGCCTTGGTGTTTGCAAAACTGTCGTTTTGCGAATGAAAGCGCTGCATGTACTGGGCTACTTCCAATAACTGCGCACGCGCCTCTGCGCGCCGAGACTTGCTTACTGATTCCTGGTAGCTGGGAATCGCGATGGCCCCCAGTATGCCGACGATGGCAAACACGATCATGAGTTCGATCAAGGTAAAGCCGTGTGCTTTCATGGGAAATATTTATGAAGAAGTCGGTGAAAAAAAGCTTGATGGAGTGTCTATCCCGCTTAGTTGCCGCCCGCATGGGTGATCGTGCCAGGCGCAGGACGATTCAGGATTTGACGCCAGCTGCGTCGCACCCAAAGTTTCCCGCCAGCGACGCTGCTTTGGCCGGTCGCGCTGCTCAATGCACCGTCGCCATGGCCGTTCAATGGAGGCGCCGTGGATACGGCACTGCCTGTCAAAGGATGGAGCACCCAGTTGACCGATTTACCTGGATGCGATGCAAAGGCACTGGCCGCATCGTCCATGGGGGAGAACGCCTGAAAAACCTCCCTACCCAGTCCCAGCTGGGGCGAAGATGCAAGAGGCAAACCGCTCTGATACTTGTCCAAGCGGATAAACCAGCCGCGCTTATCGGTGTAGTTCACCGCGTGCATGCTCGCACGGTAGAAGGGCGTGCCGCTTATGGCGGACAGGGTTTGTTGTACTAGTTTGCTGCTGGCGCCTGAGGCCGCCGATCCGGAAGACTGGGTGGAAATAGCATCCGCCACTGCACCAGAATGCTGGCCGGTAATGACTCGGTCCCACACCCCATAGAGGCTTTGCACTTGATGATCGCTTGCGTCCGGACGGTCCAATAACTTGCCCGCCCCAAATAACACCAAGTTGCCGCCTTGCGGATGCGCCACATAGCTAGGGCTTAGGGAAATCGGCTCTACTTGATCTGCAGCATTTTTAGCCTGGTAGAGCGCGGTGCTGCCAAATGCCAACCCCCAATCCGACCGGCGCGCACTTGAAAAATCGAACTTCCACAGGTTCCCTTGTAAATCGCCCGCATAGGCAGCAGTGATTTGGCGCTGCCTATCCAGTACCAAGCGCACTTCACCGAGGCCATTGTTTGCGCTGCCAGGAAGGGCGAAGGATTGAATGAAGGCCCCGGTCAGGGCGTTGATGATAAAAAGCTTGGCCGTACCCTTCTTGTCCACAGAGCCATTGCCCAGGATCACCACCCAGGTGCCATCGCGCATCATGCCTACGGATGGCTTTCGCAATACAGCCCCCAAATCTGCAAAAGGGCTATCGCTGCTATTGATCTCCCACAAAATATCAGCAGCGTTCGGTGCATAGACGGCCTTGGAATTACCCTCTGAATTCACCGGCACATGGATGGCAAAAAGCTTACGCCCGCCCGCAGCACTGCTCCCAATGACCAGGTTGCGCCAAGCACCCACTGTCGCGCCGTTGGCGATTTGGCTGTCATAGATGTCGGCCTCTATCCAGGGCCCATCCAGCCCCACAAATACCTGGCCGCGGCGCTTCTTCTTGTTTTGTAGAAATTGACGATAGTTGCCCCGTGTTCCGGAAGATAGCGGAGGTAAAAAATCATACATCGCGTCTTCTCCATCGAGCACGCGCATTGGCTTTATGTTCACGGTATCCGCTGCAGCCACCGCGCTGCGGGTGCGATGGGGCCCAAGCGACAAAGCTTCCTGGGGTGCTTGTGCGACTGCATGGTGCCCTGCCCCCGCCATCGAGGCCCAGAAAAATGCGAGGTAGGTAAAGCAATAGGGTAAACGCATATCAGCCCCCTAAAAACGAATCATGGATTGAACCCAAGCGTCGGTGCCTGATGTGATGGAGCCGTCGCTGGCTTCTTGATAGTCTTGCGAAAAGCCACGTGCGGTGATGAGAAAACCTTGGTTGCGCTGCATATCAATAGGTACCAAGCGCATTTCTTCAATCATGCAGATCGGTGCTATGGCCGGGCTGGCGCCAAGTGCGTCCTGCAATTGCGGTGCTGGTAGGGTATTGACTTGGCGCGGGCTCGCGGTCCAGTTGGACAAATTGGACCAGGCCTGGGGCATTGCGCCACTGGCGGCATCAAGAGGAAGCGGCAAAATGATTAATATGGCGTCGTTCTTCATCACGCCATCTTCGCAATAGCGCAAGGCGAGTTCGGCCAATTCATGGGCGACCACGTTCATACGAAAATTAGTGGCGACCTGCTCTGTAGATAGCGTCGCCTTGGCCGCCCAGATGGCTACGCCCGAGAGCACGACCAAAATGATCAAGACCAGCAGTAAGACGATGCCATCTTCGTGCGGCGCTTGCCGATCACCATTAAGCACACCCTGCAGGTTTTTCATTGTGCAATCCCTACACGGTTACGCAAACTCACCGTCGTGCTGAATGTGCGGTGCAAGAATTTGTCGGGCGGTCTGGTGAGGACGCCGTCGCAGTTGATGTAGTCCACCGCTTTGCCCTGGTCTTGGCTTACGCTGAGCATTTGTAGGCAAATGCGCACCGCCACCACCCGGCCCCAGTTCTGGTCAGCGTTTCCGCCCAATGCATTGACTGCATTAGCACTGGCAAATCGCACTACCTGGCTGCCCGTAGTGTCGCTGGCAATGCCGTAACGCACGCGCATAAATTCCACGCCACTGACCAGGGGCTGCGCTGTAAAGGCAGCGTTGCCGTTACCCGCGCAGCTAAGCTCCTTGTTGGAACTGATAAAAAACCGCGACTCGACCAGGGCATATTGCACACCGCTGTTCACCGCGGAAATGGCGTTATTGAGCACACCTTGGCTGAGGCAGTCGGAGGCGCTTTTGCCGCCGGCCGCTTCGGTATTAAAGCTATCACCCTCGTAACGTACCGCAATGTCGTCCGGCTCGGTGCTTGCATTGGTGCAAATGAGCGCGTCCCAAGCGGCACTTGTGCTGCTAAAGCCGCCATCGCATCCCTTCAAACCGGCTCCGGCCAAATTGCTGTCTACGACCTGCACTAGTTGTCCGTCGACGCTGGCGGCATTGCGCGCAGCCATCAAAATGGGTTGGCTGTAACCGGCCATGCGGATATGGCGCGCCAGGGTCTCCAGCGCGATGGCAGCGTCCTCCCCCATGCGGTTCACGGTATGACTTTGGCGGGCCGCCAAGCTGGTGCCCATAGCGATGGACAGTATGGCGCCCAGCAGCACCAGGCCTATGGCCATCGCAACGAGCAACTCCACCAGGCTAAAGCCGCTTTCTTGACTGGCCCTTTGTGCGCGTCTTTTCATAGCGCAGCCCGCAGATACAGACACCGCGGCAAGTCGCCGCCAGCGCTGATGGCCCAGGCCCGACATGGGGCCGTGCCCGATACCATGGAGGCAGTGCTGGTCGGCTCCAGCCACATAATCCAAATGTCTGCCCGGCTGCCATTGCGCAGCATCTGGAAATCGCCGCCGGGTAGCGATAAGCGCAAGCGATTGGCAAGTTGCGCTTTGTCGATGCTGGCTATTTCGCTGCTGCTGCATCGGGCTGGGGCCGCGCAGTTCGGTACGGTGGCTGCGGCACGGGTGGAGGAATAGGTGTCGGTCTTGCCATAGGCATCGGCCATAAATCCATCGGTGTTAGCGCGCATAGCTTCGGCCAACTCGGTGGCAGCCTGCAGAGCCACCAGTTGGTACAGCGATGTTTGGCTGTGCTGAAGCGTCGCGGCCATTAAGAGTGCGATGCCGGTAATGCCATAGGACATGATCAGCATCGCAATCAGCACCTCCAGCAGAGAGGCCCCGGTTTGACGCTTGCGCGGCATCCGCAAAATGGCGTTTACGGGGTTTGCGCAATGGCTGAGCATCGGGGCCTGCACCGCTTAAGTGCAGGCGGTCAGGCTCGCTGAGATGCGTGCCCGTCCCTGCATGGAGATGCAGATGCGTTTTCTTTGACGTTCGCTCGTGCTCGTAGCATCAAAGATAAACGAACTCGTACCGCCTGCAAGCAATATGCCGGTGTTGCGGTACACCAATTTGTTCGGTGTGCCACCGCTTATTTTTTCAATCCCGCCACTGCTGTTAATTGCCCCTTGCACGCGCAACAAGGTATCTTTCTTGGCGTCATAGCTAAAGCTGCTATCGCCATCCCGGTTGACAAAAACAATCCATCCTTGGTGCCAGCGCGCAGTGTCAGCCGTGGTGCAAATGGGACTAGCGCTTTCGCTGCTGGTGCTGGGGCATATCACTACTTGCGCCCGGTTGCGAATGGCTTCGGATCGTGCATAGCGCAGGGTGCTAAAAAAGGTATTCACATGACCGCGCACCGCTTCGGTCTCGCTCATGCCTAGCAAACTCGGGATGCCGATGGCCAGCAAAATGCCCAGGATGGCCAGGGCCACCATGAGCTCGATCAGCGTCACACCGGACTGGCGATGGCGGGTTTGCATATTTGCGGCAGAGTTTGGGTCTGCTGCAATTATGCAAAAAATAATGATTATTTAAATCGTTATTAAAAATTGAGTCAGCAAAATTCTCAGACCAGGAGGTCCAAGCTAAGGCCCTTTGATAACAGAAGGCGTCGCGGCGCTAGCCTCAGTCAAATAGTTGGGCCAATTGCTGTTGAGGGTAAATGCGGTTGGCCACAAAGCGCACCCAGCCGCTGGTGTCCAGCCGGGACTCGGGCTGGGTCGCGGGTGCGGCGGCACGCGCCACAGAAGGGTATTGCACCCATTTGAGGCTGTCCGCGTTCGCCTCGGTTTGGGCCGCATTGGCGCGTCCGAGCGAGGGGTATTGCGCCCAGGCTTGGGTCTCGCTGCGACTGGCCGCTTCGCCGCTCCAGCTGCGCGTGAATGCGGCGCCCAGGTAATGCACCCAGCCGCTGCGATCTGTGGCAGTGCCGTCAAAGCTGGCGGGGGTTTTGACCGGGCCGCCGGCATAGCGCACCCAGTTCTCGCGTTTTTCGGCTGGGCGTAGGGCAGCGTTGGCGGCCTTGGCTGATAGGGGCTCCGGGGCGCGGGCCAGGGCGGGCTCGGCCGGATGGCGCGCCAGCACCAGTTGCAACAACTGGTTGTGGTTGGGCACTTTGAGGGCAGCCGTGCTGTGCGTACGCTGCGGTTTGCTACTGCCAAAGGCCTGGGGGTTGAGCAACACAAAGGCCTGGCTCAGGACCTGTGCGCTCAAGGGGCTTTCGGGCATGGTTTTGGCCACGATGCGCTCCAGGCTTTCGCCCAGTGCCGGGGTGTAGCTGTGGCTGGACTTGAGGCCGCCCAGGTCCATCGCGGCAATGCCCGAGGGCGCAACTGTCTTGGGGGCCGAAGCCGTGGCTGCGCTGACGCCTGCTAGACCGATCACCAGGCTGAGCGCGCTGCCCCACCATCGCAGCAGGGAAGGGCGGGGTGGGCGGCGGCTGGCTTGTGGCATAGGGCTTCTCCGGGAAAGGGTGGGGCGCAAACTGTCGAAACAGCGACGATGGAAGCGTTTTGGCAGGTGCTTGCGGGTCTTGACTAAGCCTTTGCAATTGCCATGCCATGCGTTTTCAGGGCCTCAGGCGTACTGGCCCTGTCGGTTTAACCCCTATAGCCAGCGCGTCCCAAGTGTGCAAAATGTCAGCCAGCGCTAGCCACCGTGCCACTCAAGTCCCTAACCGTTGGAGAAAACTATGCCCCTGTCCCATTCCCGCCGCCGCCTCTTGGGCCGCAGCCTGCGTATCAGCACCTTGCTCAGCCTGGCCCTGGCCTCGCCCCTGACCGCTTTGGCCGATGCCGCTTACCCGGACAAACCGCTGAAGTTCGTGGTGCCTTATCCGCCGGGCGGTGGCACGGATGTGGTGGCGCGTATCGTCCAGCAGCGCCTGCAAGCGGCGCTAGGCCAGTCCATCGTGATCGAAAACAAAGGCGGCGCCGGTGGCTCTCTGGGCACTGACATCGTTGCTAAGGCGGCCCCTGATGGCTACACCGTGCTATTTACCTTGAGCTCGCACACCATCAACCCGGCGATCTTCCCCAAGCTGCCGTATGACACCATCAAGGACTTTGAGCCGGTGGGGCTGGTGGCGTCCTTACCCCAATTGCTGGCGGCCAATATGGCGGTGCCGGTACGCAGCGTGGCCGATGTAGTTGCGCAGGCCAAGGCCGCGCCGGACAAGTTTTCATTCGCCTCGGTGGGCAATGGTTCTCCGGGCCACCTGGCGGGCGAATTAATGGTGCTGCGCACCGGCGCGCCCATGGCGCATATCCCTTACCGGGGCGGCGGCCCGGCAGTGACGGACGTGATGGGCGGCCAGGTGCCCTTGCTCTGGGTTTCGATCCCCGCCGCTGCTGCGCAGGTCAAAGCGGGCAAGTTGCGCGCGCTGGCAGTTTCCACCACCAAACGCAGCCCGGCTTTCCCGGAGGTGCCCACCATGCAAGAGGCGGGGGTGGCGGACTTTGAGGTGGACTCTTGGTACGCCATGCTGGTACCGGCAAAAACACCGCGCCCCATTATTGACAGGCTCAATAAAGCGCTCAACACCGTGCTGGCCGAGCCTGCTATTCGCGCCCAGTTGCTCGATCAAGGCGCCGACGCAGTGGGCGGCACCCCTGAAGCGCTGGCCAAGGTCATCGCCGCCGAAGTGCCAAAATGGGTCAAGCTGGCCAAAGACGCGAACATCAAGGCCGATTAAGCATGGCTTTGACTGCTTCGCACGCACCCTTGAGCCCTGCCGAGCAAGAGGCGCAGGCCATCGTGCAAAGCTTGCTGCAACGCGCCCGAGCCGCGCAGCGCATTGCCGAGCAGTACGACCAGGCGCGGGTCGATGAACTGGTGGCCGCAGCGGCCTGGGCGATATTGGAGCCGGGCCGCAACCAGGCCTTGGCCGAACTGGCGGTGCAAGACACGGGCATCGGCAATGTGCCCGACAAGCTGCGTAAAAACTACCGCAAAACCCTAGGCTTGCTGCGTGATTTGCAGGGCGCTAAATCCGTGGGCGTTATTTCCGACAACCCAGCCACCGGCATTACCGAAATTGCGCGCCCGGTGGGCGTGGTCTGCGCTATCACGCCATCGACCAACCCCGCGGCCACCCCGGTCAACAAAATCATCAATGCGCTCAAAGGCCGCAACGCCGTTATCGTTGCGCCCTCGCCCAAGGGCTGGGCCACCAGTGCGCGTCTGCTGGAATACATCCACGCCGCGCTGGACCGCATTGGCGCGCCGCGCGACCTGGTGCAAGCGCTGCCCGCGCCCATCAGCAAAGCGGCGACCTATGCGCTCATGGCCGCCTGCGATCTGGTGGTCGCGACCGGCTCGCAAGCCAATGTGCGCGCAGCCTATGCCAGTGGCACACCAGCCTTTGGTGTGGGTGCCGGCAATGTGGCGGGCATCGTCGATGAGAGCGC